>NZ_CP139970.1:1840674-2147453 GCF_034424545.1 Trinickia caryophylli
CGTCGAGGAAGTCCGTCATCGCCACGCCGTGCCCCGCGAGCAGCGCGGACGCCTCGCCCAGTGTTTCCACGGCTGCGGCGAGCGTGAAATTCGCCGCCAGTTTGACGACGTTCGCGTGCTGCGGCAGCGAGCCGAGCCGCCACGTCTTTTGTCCGATTGCGTCGAGCACCGGCTGCACCCGGTCGATCGCCTCCGCCGGGCCGGCCGCGACGATCGTCAGCTTGGCGGCCGCCGCCACGTCGGGCCGCCCCATCACGGGTGCCGCGACGTAGTGGATGCCGCGCGCCGCGTGATCGTGTGCGAGCGCTTCGGCCAACGCCACCGACACGGTGGCCATGTTCACGTGAACGAGATCGCGCGGCGCCTGCTCGAGCAGGCTGGCGTCGAAGACCGCGCGCGCCGCGGCGTCGTCCGCCAGCATCGAGAACACGGCATCGCCGGCGAACGCCGCGGCGGGCGTGTCCACCACTTGCGCGCCAAGCGCCGCGAGCGGTTCGGCACGCTCGCGCGAGCGGTTCCAGACACGCAGCCGATGCCCCGCTTTCAGAATGTTTTCGGCCATTGCGCGACCCATGCCGCCCAGGCCAATGAACCCGATATCCATGCCTTTCCCCCTCGAGAAGAGCGCAGTAAAGCACGATCCCGCTCGCCGTGCAGGCCGGCCGGCATAGGCGCGGGAAAGCACCGGCCGGCGGTGCGATACTGGCGGTATGCCGTCCGTTACCGCCACGTTCCGCTTCTACGAGGAGCTCAACGACTTCCTGGCCCCGCCGCTGCGCCGGCGCGCGTTCGCGTGCGCCTGTGCGCGTACCGCGACCACCAAACATATGATCGAAGCGCTAGGCGTGCCGCATACCGAGGTGGAACTGATTCTCGTGAACGGCGAATCGGCCGGCTTCGAGCGTGTGCTGCAGGATGGCGACCGGGTGTCCGTCTATCCCAAGTTCGAATCGCTCGACATCACGCCGCTCCTGCGCGTGCGCCCGCAGCCGCTGCGCACGATCCGTTTCGTCGCCGACGCCCATCTGGGAGGACTTGCCCAATTGCTCCGGCTCGCAGGCTTCGACACGCTTTACGACAATCATTTCGCTGACGACGAAATCGAAGCCATCGCCGCCGCCGAGGGCCGCATTGTGCTGTCGCGCGACCGCGAGCTGCTCAAACGCCGCACCATCACGCATGGCTGCTACGTGCGCGCACTGAAACCGCAGGCTCAGTTGCGCGAACTCTACGACCGGCTCGATCTTGCCCGCAGCACGCGTGCATTCCGGCTCTGCCTTTTGTGCAACGCGCCGCTTCGCCGCATCGAGAAGCCGGAGGCGCACGGCCGTGTGCCCGACGGCGTGTACGAGCGGCAGGCCCGGTTCGTGACCTGCGACGTCTGCAAACGGATCTTCTGGGAAGGCTCCCACTGGCAGCGCATGCGCTCGCTGGTCGACTCGCTCGTAGGCGAGCTGGGCAATCGGGCCACCGGCGATACTTCGGACTGCTGAGTATTGCGGCCCCGTGCGAGGGCCACCCTCGATCGCCATTGCATCCGCGGCTGAAACCCTTAAGCCCAAAGCGGGGGTTTGGCGCCCAGCCAAGGCGGGCATCGTAAGGACGACGAACCATGGGCGATCGGCCGTCGTCGTTCTTCCCTTCTGGGTTTCCCCTTTGGGTTCGGACTGTGTGGCTCCGCCGCAACGCCACAATCGCGGCCAAGTGCCGACCGGCGCACGGTCGGCACGCAAAATGCACGCATGCGCGGCATTTCGTGTTGACTGTGTTTTCAACCGGCAACTAAAATGCATGTAATTTCACAGATGGGGGCATCCGCCTTGGACAGTTGCAGTAGTCGACCTTCGAACTGTTTTTCCGCCTGACCGGCACGACTTGCGCTGATCCTTCCCATAGCCACCGTCCGTGCCGAAAGGCAGACGGTGCGCGTCGCGGTTTCATGCCGCAGCTTCTTCCCGTATTTCCTCGCGCATCGATTCGAATGGCCGCCACACGCCGCCGTGCGTAACCGCGTGCGTGCGATCCGCTCGAGACGCCAGACGCGCTCGATGCGTTCGCTCCGCCGCCGTGTCACGCCCGGCCCGGGTCGTGTGCGCGCCGGCGCGTTGCGAGCCTGGCTCGCACGCGTCACGCGCGCCCGCACGGTGTGGACGCAACCTGGACGAGCCGTGCCGTTTCGCTACACCTGCTTCACCGAAGGGGAAAAATAATCATGTCCACACCCGCACGCGTTTCTCCGCCACGCAGTGCCGTGCTCGACGAGGCGCACGTCGGCGACATCAAGGGCGCCTTCGGCACCATCGCGCATCACGACACCGCCCCGCGCCGCAGTTGGGGGGCACGCATTCGTACGCTCCTCGCGATCCTCGGACCGGGTCTCATCGTCATGGTGGGCGACAACGACGCGGGCGCGTTCGGCATCTACACGCAAGCCGGCCAGAATTACGGCACCACGCTGCTCTGGACGCTCGCGCTGCTGATCCCCGTGCTCTACGTCAATCAGGAAATGGTCCTGCGCCTCGGCGCCGTGACCGGCGTCGGCCACGCGCGGCTCATCTTCGAACGCTTCGGCAAGTTCTGGGGGGCCTTCAGCGTCGTCGACCTCTTTTTGCTCAACGCGCTCACGATCGTCACCGAATTCATCGGCATCACGTTCGCGCTCGATTTTCTCGGCGTGCCGAAGGTGGCCGGCGTAGGCATGGCAGCGGTTCTGACGATGGCCGCCGTCAGCACCGGGGACTTCCGCCGCTTCGAGCGCTTCGCCATCGCCCTGTGCGTGGCGAGCCTGATACTCGTGCCAGTGCTGGTGTCGGTTCACCCGCCGCTTGGCGTCATCGCGCGCGACTTCGCCGTGCCGCACTGGCCGGCGCATGCGAAGCTCGCCGACGTCATGTTGCTCGTGATCGCGATCGTCGGTACGACCGTGGCGCCCTGGCAGCTCTTCTTCCAGCAGAGCTACATCATCGACAAGCGCATCACTCCGCGCTTCATGAAGTACGAAAAAATCGACCTCTGGATCGGGATCGTGTTCGTGCTCGTCGGCGCCATCGCCATGATGGCCTTCACGGCCGCGCTGTTCTCGGGCCGCCCCGAAGCGGGCCAGTTCACCGATGCGCGCGGCGTGATCGCGGGGCTTCACCAGTACGTGGGACGCGTGCCGGCCACGATCTTCGCCGTCGCGCTGCTCGACGCCTCGATCATCGGCGCGGCCGCCGTCTCGCTCTCAACCGCCTACGCGATCGGCGACGTCTTTCGCATCCGCCATTCGCTGCATCGCGGCGTGGCCGATGCAAAGGGCTTTTATCTCGTCTATTTCGGCATCGTCGCGCTCGCGGCCGCGCTCGTGCTGATGCCCGGCACGCCGCTCGGCTTGCTGACCGAGGCCGTGCAGACGCTCGCCGGCGTGCTGCTGCCGAGTGCGACCGTGTTCCTGCTGATTCTCTGCAACGACCGCGCGGTGCTCGGCCCGTGGGTCAATTCGAGCAGGCTCAATCTCTTCACGGGCGCAGTCATCGCGGCACTCGTCGTGCTTTCGATCGTGCTGACGGCCGCAACCATGTACCCCGGCATCTCCGGTGAAGCGATCGTCTTCATCCTTGGCGCTGGCACCGCCGTCTTCGCACTCGGTTATCTGGCCCTGCAGTTCGTGCCGCATGCCCGCCGCGCCGCGGCCGCGCACGCCGTGGTGGACCATGCCGAAGCCACAGCCGAGACGGCCGTGCCTCGCGAGGAGTGGCGCATGCCGCCGCTCGAGACGCTGCCGCCGCCGCGGCTGAGCGCGTCCACGCGTGTCTGGATGGGCGCGCTGCGCGGCTACCTCGTGATCGCAGTGGTGCTCGTCGTCGTCAAAGTCGTACAGATGGCTCTGCACTGACGTATCGGCCAGCGAACAACCACGCCGGGCGGAAGCGGACGAAGCGGCCGAAGCGGCGAACACCAAACGACCAAAGGGGCGGCCCGTTGCCGGGCTCGCCCCTTTTTATATTCGCGCCCTCCGCGGTGTGATGGGACTCAGGCCGGCACTGCCTCGCGCGCGAACCGGAACCGCGCCAGCGTGTGCTGCAGGCGACGGGCCTGTTCCGCGAGCGACTGTGCCGCCGCGGCCACTTCCTCGACGAGCGCCGCGTTGCGCTGCGTGGCGTGGTCCATCTGCGAAATGGCCGTGCCGACTTGGCCGATGCCGCGGCTTTGCTCGTCAGACGCCGATGCGATCTCGGCAATGAGCCCGCTCACGCGCACGACGTCCGCATGAATGCCCGCCATCGTGTCGCCCGTGGTGCGCACAATGTCCGCACCGGCACCCACGCGCGAAGCGGATTCGGCAATCAGATCGCGAATTTCGCGCGCGGCGGTGGCCGAGCGCTGCGCAAGCGTGCGCACCTCGCCTGCGACCACGGCGAAGCCCCGCCCCTGCTCGCCCGCACGCGCCGCCTCGACAGCCGCGTTCAACGCGAGGATATTGGTCTGGAACGCAATGCCCTCGATGACGCTGATGATGCCTTCGACGTTGCGCGAGCTTTCGGTAATCCCTTGCATCGTCACGACAACCTCTTCCACGGCGCTCGTTCCCGCACCAACGTCGCGCGACATCCGCTCCGCCATCTCGTTTGCGTGATGCGCATGGCCGGTGTTGTTGCTGACCGTGCTCGTGAGTTCCTCCATGCTCGCCGCGGTCTGCTCGAGTGCAGCTGCCTGTTCTTCGGTTCGCTGCGACAGGTCGAGATTACCCGAGGCGATTTCCTGCGAAGCCGAGGTCACGGCAGCCGAGACGTTGGCGACTTCGCGCAGGACGTCGGCGAGATTTTGCGTCATGCGATTGAGCGCATGCAGCAGATCGGCAATCTCGTCGCGCCCCTCGGCCGTAAGCTGCGTCGTGAGGTCCCCCGACGCGACGCGATTGGCGGCCGATACAGCGCGTGCCAGCGGCCCCGTGATGCGGCGCGTGACGGCCCATGCGAGTGCCGCACCGATTGCGGCGGCAAGCAACGTGGCGACGATCATGATCGTGCGCGAGAGCGACGCGAGACGATCGTTCTCGTGCATCGTCTCGCCCGCGAGCTTCGCCTGGTACTGGCTCAGCGCACGCAGTTTGTCGGCGAATGCGTGCAGCTTGTCGTATGTATCGCCGTATGCGAGCTTTGCTGCCTCATCGCGCCGGCCCGCATCGACGAGGGCGATGATCTGCATCATCGATGCATCGTAGGCTCGGCCCGCTGCAGCCGCATCCGCAAGCGCGGCCTGGCCCGGTGCATCGAGCATGTAGGGCCCGAGCTTCTTCAATGCATCGTCGTACTCGATCTGATTGTCGCGCGAACGCTCGCGCGCCTCGCGCATGCGATCCGGGGACGGATCGGAGACGATCTGGAACACGCGTGCGATGCTGCCCCGCTCGTTGTCGATGGCTCGCGTGACCTCCTTGTCGGCACGCCAGTCATGCGAAACGAGCCAATCCGTGCCGGCGGCCATGCGCGCCATGTTGACGACGGCAACAGCACACATCGCGAAGATCAAAAAGATTAGGACTGCGAAACTAATTGCGAGGCGATGCCCGATTTTCACGGCGGCTCCGGTAAGAAATCACATGCGCCGCATCGGCGCACGTATCCCTTAACGGCAACCCGCCTTATTTCTTTACGGCTCACTTACATGCGCGGCGGCGCGTACGTTATCGGCCGCGCGTCTCGTCTTCAGGGTCGTATCGCCCGAGCGAGGCCGCCGAATTGAGCCGGGCCCGCATCAGCAGCGCCTGCTGCGCCGCTTTCACGTTCCCGGGCTGACCACGCCATACTTTCAGCGGCGGCTCCTGCAGCGCGCGACCATACGAGAAGCTGAGCGGCCAGGGCCGCCTGCCTGTGCGATTGATCGCATCGAGATGCGCGGTGGCCTCTTCGGGTGTCTGGCCGCCCGACAGGAAGAAAATGCCGGCTACCCCAGGCGGCACGGTTCGACCGAGCACCGTGACCGTGCTCGCCGCCGCAGCCGTCACGCTCGCCTGCCGCGCATGCTCCTTGCCCGCCACCACCATGCTCGGCTTGAGCAGCATGTGCTCGAGCACGACCGCATGCCGATGCAGCGCGTGGAAGACTTCGTGCAGCACGGCTTCCGTCACTTGCGCGCAGCGCTCGATCGAATGATCGCCGTCCATGAGCACCTCGGGCTCGACGATCGGCACGATGCCCGCTTCCTGGCAGATCGCCGCATATCGCGCGAGCCCCTCGGCGTTCGCCTCCATCGCCAGCCGGCTCGGCAAGGTATCGGAAACGTTGTACACGGCGCGCCACTTCGCGAAGCGTGCCCCCTGCTGTTTGTAGCGCTGCAGCCGCTCGCCCAGGCCGTCGAGCCCCTCCGTGATTTCATCGCCGCTCGCGTGCGCCAGCGCGATCTTGCCCTTGTCGACCTTGATGCCGGGCACGATGCCCTGGCGCGCGGCCAATTGCGGTAGCGGTTCGCCGTCGTCGGCGCACTGGCCGAGCGTTTCCTCATAGAGAATGATGCCGCTCACGAATTCTCCCAGGCCCGCCGTGCCGAGCAGCAGGGTGCGCCACGCGCGGCGGTTTTCCTCCGTCGACTCGACGCCAATCGTCTTGAACCGCTTGGCGATCGTGGGGCTGCTCTCGTCGGCGGCCAGCAGTCCCTTGCCAGGCTGCGCGATTGCGTCGATCGTTGCCTGCAATTCGCTGAATTCGCTGCTTTGCGTATTCATCGTCAGATCCCTCCGCGATGGGCCGCGCCAATGGCGCTACAAGCTACTGCGCAGTAGTGTGCGCGGACCCGATGCATTGCGCCAGCCCGTCTGCGCGAGCAAAAGCGGTGCCTGACACATAGCGGCTGAAATCGGCAGGCGGTACCTGGGCCCGCGGGTCGCCTGAGCCGCCCGAGCTACCCGGGCTCGCTACAGAGCGGAACAGTCACGACGGCCCGCGTCTCCGATAGGGTACATACCGCCGCTTCAGCTCGAAGCGCCATCGGATACGGCCGGCCCTGCCACAGCGCCGATACGGCGGCGCAGCGCCGCCAGCCGGCCAGCGATTGCCGCCACCCCGCGGGTGGCGAGTTCGTCGCGCAAACCGTCGCAGCGCATCGCGACGTCGTGCTCGCCAAGAGCCAGCAAAGCGCCTTTGACCCGGTGCAGCGTCTGCAGCAGCGCCTCGCGATCGGATGCCTGAATGGCCGCCGCGAGCCTCGCATCGTCGTCCTTCCAGGTGGCCGCAAACACATTGCGCAGCGCGGCGGAAAACGCGACAGCACTGCCGATGGCCCCGGTGGTTGCCCCGCTGCCGGCGAACGCATCGCCGAGCACGCCCTCGAGCGCCGCGCGCAAGCACTCCAGCGTAAGCGGCTTGTGCACGAGACGCGCAAAACCCTCGTGCTCGGCCAGCGCCGGATCGTAGGGCGCGGCGGTATGCGCAATGACGGGCATCGTCATTCCCTTGCCCCGCAGCGCCGCGAGCAATTCGCGCCCCCCCATCGTCGGCATGCAGAGATCGGCGAGGACGAGATCGTAGGCCTGCCGCAGGCAACGCGCCAACGCCTCCTCGCCATCGCCCGCGAGGTCGATGTAACGATATCCGAGCACCTCGAGCTGGTGAGCAAGCAGCGTGCGGCTGACCGGATCGTCTTCGACGACGAGAATCCGCGCCGCGCAGTGTACCGTGCGCGCAGGCGCCGGATGCGCATAGTCCGGCGGCGCCGGCACCTGCCCCTGGCCAGCCTGCCTGCCGCATGCCGCAAGCGCGAGCCGCAGCTTGGCTGCGGACAGCGCCGTGACATGCAATGCCTCGAAGCGCCGCTGAGGATGCAGCGGTCCACGCTCGGACACGACGACGATATCGAGATAAGCGGCACGCAGGTTGCGCCATGCGGCCGGCAGGACATCGGCGTGCACACCTAGTATGAGGACCGAGCGAGCGCAGCCGGGCGCGACGGCTTCGGCGAAGCCGGCCTCGACCACGCGCACGGCGGGCTCGAAGCGCTGGCGCAGCTGCGCGACGAGGTTCGCCTGCCACGCGGCGCTCTCGCAGGCCACGACGAGCGCATCGAAAGCCGGCGGCTCGACAGGCGGGAGCGGCATGGCGGATTCGGGAGCCGGTTCCCGCGGCAATTCGAGCCGGACCGTAAAGATCGCGCCCCGGCCCTCGGCGCTGTTCACCTCGATGCGCCCGCCCATCAGCTCGACGAGCCGGCGGCACAGTGAAAGCCCGAGGCCGGTGCCGCCGAAGCGCTGGCCGATCGAACCGTCGGCCTGGGTGAAGGGCTCGAAGATGCGGGCCTGCTGGCTCGATGCGATGCCGATGCCCGAATCGGCCACGGAGACGACGATCGACTCACGCCCGTCCGCTCCCGCCGCCACGCTCGCGCGCAGTGTGATCGCGCCGTGCTGCGTGAACTTGCAGGCGTTGCCGAGCAGGTTCGTGACGACCTGCGTCACGCGGCGCCCGTCGCCGTGCCAGGTGCCGGCCACTGCCGGCTCGACGAGGCACGAAAAGCGCAGCCCCTTGGCCGCGATCGCCGGCGCAAAGGTCTGTGCGCATCGCTCGATGAGCTCGTCGACGCGAAACGGTTCGACATGCAGATGCAGTTGCCGCGCTTCGGCCTTGGAGACATCGAGCACATCGTCGACGAGCGCGAGCAGCGCATCGAACGCGCGCCGCACCGACCCCACGCGGGCGGCCTGCGACGGCGCAAGGCGCTCCAACGACAGCAGCTCGAGATTGCCAAGCGCGCCGTAAAGCGGTGTGCGGATCTCGTGGCTGATCGTCGCCACAAGCATCGATTTCGCGCGGCTGGCTTCGTCCGACGCGTGCCGCGCGCGGCGCAACAGGCGCACCGTCTCTTTCTGACGGCTGATGTCGGTCAAGCTGCAAAGCACGACTTCCTGCTCGCGGTAGCGCGCTCGCGCGAGCGCCACCGACAGCTCGCGGCGTCGCCCGTCCGCCGCGGCCACCGTTACTTCGACCGTACGCACGGCGTCGCCCGGGGCCGGCCACGCGTGACGCCGCATCTGCCGGCGCGCGGCGCGGCGCCGGCGTGGCGGCCCTTCGACCAGGCGCCGGTAAAAGCCCGCTTCGTCGCCCGATCCGGCGAGCAGCGCCCGCGCGATGCCGTTTTGCATGACGATGCGCTGCGTCGACGGGTCGAACACCGTCAGCCCCACGGGTGCCGTTGCAAGTACGGTGCGGCTGAACGCTTCGCTTTCGAAGACGCGCCGCGCGCGCACTCGCAGCGGTGCGAGCACGAGCCGGTCGATCAGCACGATGAAGGCCCATTGCACGGCCAACACGAGCGAGGTGAGGGCCACGGTCCAGCAGACGGGGCCACTCAGGTTCGCCAGGATCGTGCGCCAGTCGAAGGCGGAAACCGCGATCCACTGCGGCCCCGCGATCCGCTGCACGAGGAAGAAATCCCCGCGCCGCCGCACGAACCGCACCCGTTCGTCGGCCATATCGAAAACGGAAGGCGTTTCGAAGAGCGCCGACACCCAGCGCCGCTTGCGCGGATTCGACTCGTCGAGCCCCAGCAGATGCCGGCGATCGCGCGACACCATGAAGAAGTCGGGATCGTGCACCGCCGGCTGGAAGAGCCGGGGAATCTGCGTGGCCGGCACCGTCACGACGAGCACGGCGATGCGCGCATTGTCGCGGTAGATCGGCGCCGCGTAGTGTTTGACCAGCGTGCCGTACATCGGCGAATCGTAAAGCGCGACCCAGAACACGCGGTCGCGCCGCAGGTCGGCTTCCGAGTGCTTGCGCAGCTCGGCATCCACGCTCGCGACGTAATGCGCGATCGTGGGCTCTATGCCGCCCGCGCAGGCGTCGGCTGTCCTTGCCGCGCCGAGCGGTGGCCAGGCGGCAAGGAAGCGCTTGTCTTCCGTGTAGAGAAAGCCGCCGATATCTTCGGTTGCGCGGCGCTGGCGCAGCAGCGAGCCCGGCGAGATCTCGCGCACGAGCCTCAGCAGCATGGCCAGACGGTCGCTGTCGCCGTCACCCGTGAGCGTGGAAAAGAGTGTGAACGGCGCCGCGCCCACGTCCTCCTCGGTGACGACGACGCCGTTCGTGCGCTCGAGCAGCCGCCGATAACGCTCGGTGGGAACGGCATCGCGCTCGTGGACGTGCGCGAGCGCTTCGTAGGTTTCGACCATGTGACGCAGGCGCGCCTGATTGCGCTCGACCGACGCGTTGACGAAATCGCGTTGTGCGAGAAATTCGGCGCGCCAATCGTCGATGCAGCGCTCGAAGCGGTGCGCAATGCCGATCGAGGCAACGGCCAGCGCCAGAATCGTCATGACGACACCGCCGCCGAAAAGCAGCATGCGGTCGTAGCGGCCAGGCAGCGTGGCGCCGCGGCATAGCGAGCGGCATAGCCGCAGGCGCCGGGCCATGAGCCTGCGCCGCACGCGGTTTCGAGTCATCGGGCGACGTCCTCGCGGCGCGTCGCGCGCCGCTTTCGCTACGTAAAGGCGCTTACGCTAGCGAAAGAGGCCGGCCGCGGCGCATGCCGCGAAAAAGTTCGGACGATTCGCCCAATACCGGGATGCGCTCGGCTCCGGTTCAGATGCGGGCCGGATCGGCGTGCCGCCGTTCCCGTGCGCGGCGGCCCAGCAGATCGAAGGCGACGAGATTGCCGGCGACGACGAGCAGCAGGCCGAGCACGGCGGACGCGGACCAGCGGTAGCCCTCGAACACGGTCGAAACGGCCAGCGCCACGAACGGGAACAGCACGGTGCAATAGGCGGCGCGCTCGGGCCCGATGCGGCCAACGAGCATCAGGTAGGTCGTGAAACCGATCACCGACCCGGGGATGGCGAGGTAAAGCATTGCGCCGACGTATCGTACGCTCGGCTCCGGCGCGAACGGCAGCCCGGCGGCAAGGCTGCCCACGGTCAGCAGCGTGGCGCCGATCAGCATCGCCCAGGTATTCGTGGTGGTGGGATGCAGCCCCATCGCCTGCATCCGGCTCGAGAGCAGATTGCCGGCCGAAAACGCCATAGTTCCGACGAGCGCGATCGCAAGGCCCGTCCACATCCCCGCCTCGCCCGCATGCCCGGCCATTTCCGGCGCGAACAGGCAAACGATGCCGGCCAGCCCCAGCACGGCCCCGGCGATGGCGGTGCGCTGCAGGGGACGGCGGAGGAAGAGCCGGCCGTTGACGGCGTTGAAGAGCGGCGCGGTGGAGAACACCACGGCGACGAGCCCGCTCGGCACGATCCGCTCGGCGTAATAGAAACAGAGGAAATTGACGCAAAAGAGGGCGACGCCTTGGCCCGCCAGCAACGGCCAGGCCGCACGGGGCGCCGCGAGCGGGCGGCGGGCGAGGCGCATGAGAACGAACATCGCCAGCGCCGCCAGCCAGAACCGGTAGGCGATCGAGACAGGCGGCGGAACGACGCCGAGTTGCCATTTGATGGCGATCCAGGTCGTGCCCCAGATGAGCACGGTTGTGAAGTAGAGCAGCAGGTTCATGGCTCGCGCGTTCGTATGGATAGGTGCCGATATGCATGGATGTGCACCGATGTCCGCCAGGCGGGAATGTCGCCCGCCCCGGCAAAAACCGATGACGGAACCGCAACTATGCGGCCGGCGAAGCGGCGCCGATTGTCTGGGCTTGCGGTTTTCCGGGCTGCGATCCCGGCAGCCGCGGCGGCACGCCCTTATACTCGGGGTTCGGCGAGGGCTCCGCGCCACGGTAAAGCCGTGAGGCCGAAAGGGTGAAGCGCCGTTGCGCTGCGTTTCGCGGTGGCTGCGGGGCGCACGGCACGCACCGACCGGGCTGCGCGGCAAGTCTGGCCTGCATTTCGAGCCAACCCAAGCCGACCCCAAGCCGATAAACCGCCCGATTGACCGATTTCGCCCGTGGACACCCCGCTGAACCCCTTTCTCAACGCCGACGCCGCCAGCGCCGAGCCGCCGTTCGGGCTTCACTCGGTCGTGCGGACGCTGGCCGAGGCGCAGGCGACGCTCGAGCGTTTCTGCTGGCTCGGCGACCACCTTGCCCTGGCCGAATGGCGGCGCGAGACGGTCGAGGAGGAAACGGCCTACGACCGGCCCGGACACCACACGCTCTCGTGCTACATCGACGGCGGCTACCGGACGGAACGACAAAAGCTGCCCGGCCAGTATGGCGCGCCCGAGCGCCTGTGCGCGCTGCCGGGCGAGCATGAATCGCGCTGGTGGGTGCGCGGCGAGATGCACTTCCTGCATCTTTACTTCCTGCCCGAGCATTTCACGCGCCGAGCCGTGCACGAACTCGACCGCGAACCGCGCGAGCTTACGCTCGCCGACCGCACCTATTTCGAGGACATCCGCATCGCCGCGCTCTGCCACCGGCTCGCCACGAGCTCCTGGGAAGGCGCCGACGCGCGCCTCGCCGCGAACGAGACCGCACACGAGATCCTGAGCCAGCTGCTGCGCTCGCAGGCGGCGCGCCGTGGCGACGCCCCGGCGACAGGCGGACTCGCCCCGGCCGTCCGGCGGCGGCTGCGCGAGTACATCGACGCCAACCTCGCCCGCACGATGACGCTTGGCGAACTGGCGGAGCTCGCCTGCCTGTCCGAATATCACTTTGCGCGCATGTTCCGCGCATCGTTCGGCATGCCGCCGCACACCTGGATCGCGAGCGAGCGGCTCGAACGCGCGCGCACGCTGCTGCGCACGACCACGCTCAGCGCCGAGCAGATCGCCGCCGCCTGCGGGTACGCCGATGCAAGCCACTTCGCGCACCGCTTCCGGGCGGCGCTCGGCGCCGCGCCGCTCGCCTTCCGCCGCGCCACGCGGGCCTGACTCCGGCCGGCCCCTCCCCGCTTTTCGCCCTTCTTTTTTTCTATCGCATCGATAGCGGTCAGGCGGCGTCTGGCCCTTATCGCCCCGATGGGAATGTTCAATTGTCCTTGCGACGGCGCGCGGGGCACTATCGTCGTGACCGCGAACAAGCAGGCAACGAGAGAGGTGGGCAATGACGACCGCGCAAATGTCACTGGGCATGACGCAACGGACCACGCAGGCGATAGGCGAAGTGCTCGCCGGGCGCCGCCTGGATCCGCGCTCCATGCTGCTTTTCGCCGGCCCGGCCGTGGTCGCCTCGATCGCCTACATGGATCCGGGCAACTTCGCCGCCAACATCGAAGCGGGCTCGCGCTACGGCTATTCGCTGCTGTGGGTCGTCGTGATCGCGAATGCCGTCGCCATGCTGTTCCAGGGGCTTTCGGCCAAGCTCGGCATCGTCACAGGGCGCAATCTCGCCGAAATGAGCCGCGAGCAGTTCTCGAAGCCCGTGGTCTACGCCATGTGGGGCGTGAGCGAGATCGCGGCGATGGCGACCGATCTCGCCGAATTTCTCGGCGGCGCCATCGGCCTCTCGCTGCTCTTTCATCTGCCGCTCATGGCGGGCATGGTCATAACCGGCATCGTCACCTACGCGATCCTCGCCGCGCAAAAGCGGGGCTTCCGCCCGATCGAAATCATCATCGGCGCGCTCGTGGCCGCCGTTGCGCTCTCCTACGTGGTCGAGCTTTCCATCGTCGACGTGGACTGGGGTGCGGCCGTGCACGGCACCGTCACGCCGCAGTTGCCCGGCGAGGGGGCGCTTGCCGTGGCCGCCGCCATGCTCGGCGCCACCGTGATGCCGCACGCGATCTATCTGCATTCGGGGCTCACGCAGCATCGGGCACCGGCGCGCAACGACGCGGCCCGCTCGGCGCTCGTGCGCTTTTCGAACCGCGAAGTCGTCATCGCGCTTTCGCTCGCCGGGCTCGTCAACATGGCGATGATCGTAATGGCCGCCGGCGCGTTCCACGAAGGGCATCCCGAGATCGCGCAGATCGAGACGGCCTATCGTTCGCTCATCCCGCTCTTCGGCGTGGGGGCGGCCGCCGTGTTCCTCGTCTCGCTCATCGCCTCGGGCGTGTCGAGCTCGGTCGTCGGCACGATGG
Organism: Trinickia caryophylli; assembly: GCF_034424545.1. Lineage (NCBI taxonomy): Bacteria > Pseudomonadati > Pseudomonadota > Betaproteobacteria > Burkholderiales > Burkholderiaceae > Trinickia > Trinickia caryophylli. Next base: position 1,854,599 of record NZ_CP139970.1, read on the forward strand.
CCGGCCAGATGATCATGCAGGGCTTCGTCGGCTTTCGCATCCCCGTCGGCATCCGCCGCCTCGCCACGATGGCACCGGCGTTCGTCGTCGTCGCGCTCGGCGTCAATGCGACGGATGCGCTCGTCTACAGCCAGGTCGCGCTGAGCTTCGCGTTGCCGGTGCCGATGATCGCGCTCGTCATCTTCACGAGCCGGCGCGACATCATGGGCCGCTTCGTCAACAGCCGCGCCGTGACGGCCAGCGCCGTGGCGGCCACCCTCGCGATCGTTGCGCTCAACGCGGTGTTGATCCTGCAAACGCTCGGCATGCCCGTGCCGGGGCTCGGCGGCGCATGAGCGCCGGCCAACGCATCGGCCCGCAGTTGCCGGTTCGTATGTAAGGGAACGGAAGGCCACGCGCGGCGCTTCATGCGATTTCCCGTTGCGGCCAATCGCGGCAAGCAGGTTAAATAGCGGTGTGTCGCGCGTTGTATCGATCGTCGCAAACGATCGATTGCATCACGGGTCACAGTGGAGAACTTCCGAAAAAAGGCAGTCGAAGGCCCGCGTCGAGCGGGCCTTTGGCTTTGTGGCAGCACTATGTGCGCGCTCAGAAGCGATAACCGACCGAAGCGAACGTCACGATCGGGTTCACGTGGATCTTCGCGCTGCTCGTTACCGTTCCCACGCTCGAATGAGTCGTGAGCGTCGCGCGCGTGGAGAGCCACATGTAGGAGATCGATAAACCCGCCGACCAGTGTTTATCGAAGTTGTAGGCAAAGCCGGCGTTCACGACCGGTGCGAACGAGCTGCTCAGCTTGGCCGTAGTCGTGCCTTCGAGCGCCGTGCCGTACGTCGACGAGTAGAGGAAGGCGCCGCTCGCGACGGCCGAGCTCAGCTTCACCCCCGAGTACCAGACATACGAGCCGCCCGCGCCCACATAAGGGCGAAAACGGCTTTGCGCATCGTTGAAGTAGTACTTCAGCAGCACGGTCGGGCTCCATTCGTAGGCCGTACCCATCTGCCCGAGCGACGAAAGCGTGCCCGAGCCCGACAACGTGAAGCGCGGCGGAATACCTAGCACTGCCTCGGCCGCGATATGGTCGGTCACGAAGTACGTGGCCGTGAGGCCGATCGTATCGGCACTGTCGAGCATCGCACCCGATCCCGATACCGTCGACGTCGCCCCGAGCGCGGTAATGCTGATGGGCTGACTCGACACTTGCGGCGCGAGATGAAACCACCCCGCGTTCAAAACGATGTCGCCCGCACTTTGAGCGTGTGCGGCAGCCGCGAACGAACACGCCGCAGCCAGCGCAATGACGCGCGCCTTTTTCATGTCTCCTCCTTTTCGAATAAGTGAAGCCGATTCTATGGGCACGGTCGTTCGATTTGGGGTGCGCGCGATAGTGGATTGATTCTGGAATTTGGTAAGGATTTGCGCGGGCAAAAATACGACAGCCGCGCCGGCGTCCGGCGGTTCGTGTTACATGCCGGCCCTGCTCCCGCCCGATGCTTCCTGTCGACGCTTCCTGTCGATTCTTCTTGCCGATGCTTCTTGCCGATTCGGCATCCTTACCGATCGTTGCCGACGAAGCACCGCACGTCGATGAATCGAACGCGAGGGATGCGGGAAAGGGCACCGCGCCTGCCGGTTCCGGTTGCCGTTCACGGCGGCAAGCCGAGGTATGCGCATTGCTCGCCCTCCATAGGCCTCTGACGTGCAGCCGGCCCCCGCGCAGGCGACAGGCGCCCCGATCGACCTTCGAGCGAGAGATATCCATGGTTTCGGACAGTTCCGCCACGCGCTTCGCGCGAGCGCTGAAATCGCTCGTGGAAACGCCGGAGGAGATCGCCGTCAACGTCACGTTCGTTCTCGGCTCCGGCTTTTCGAATTCGTGGGACAAGCGCTATCCGATCGGCAACGACCTCTTTGATTTCTCTAGCGACGAGTGGGCCGAGCGATCGCCGATCCTCGCGAACTTTCTCGAATCGGTCAGCCTTTGCCCCAAGGACCTTCGCATCGATCGCTCCATGTTTCTCGATCTCGTTTATCAGGTCGGCATGTTGCGCAAATACCCGCCTATCCGGCATCGGTACGTGGACGACTACGGCCTCGAGATTGTCGAGCGCGAACTGCGCTATCTCGTCTACCGCAAATTCCGAGATTGCATCCGGCACTCGCCGATAAAAGACTGCGCACCGGCGTTACCGGATCCGCTGGACGACGCGCAGCATGCGATTCTGGCTTTCTTCGCCAGGCTGCTGTCGTGGGATCGGCCCGCTCACGGGCATGATGCGGGCGACTGTATCCGCCTCAATTTTCTGACGACCAACTACGACTATCTCGTGGAGGCGCTCGTGGCACGTGCCGATCTATGTAACGCAAGCACGCAAGCGCGGCGCTATTACCGCGGCTTCACGCCCGCCGCGCTGAGCGGCAGCGGCGACGTCCAGCGCGCGATGCCCATTGCCTCCACCGGACATCTGCTGAAAATCAACGGCGGCTTCGAGATCTTCCGCACGCGCGAGCATTTCGAACTCGACTACCGCGAGCGCGATGAGGCGAGGCTACGCGCAAACCCGCCGCAGATCATGCTGCCCTCGCGCGCCCAGGACTACGAGCAGGCGTACTTTCAGGCGCTCTTTCCCAAAGCGGTGCGCCTTTTGCAGGAGTCGCGCGTGGCCGTGCTGATCGGTTATGGCTTTCCGGAGGAAGATGCACTGTTGCGGTTGTTGCTGCGTCAGTTCGCGGAGGCGCCTCGCGACGGGCGCCGGCGGGCGCTCTACTACATCGATCTGGAAACGGAGAAGACGCAGCTCGCCCGCGTCACCCGCGTGTTTCCGCACGCGAGCGACTCGGGCGGACTCGCCGTCATGCCTTATCAAGGCAGCTTCAGCGACTGGTGCGACGCCGTCTTGCAGCAGATCTGACATGCGCGGCCGACTCGCTCCACTCGCCCGGTCAATGCGAATGCCCGCCGCGCGGTGGGCTCGATTTGCCGCGCTCGCCCGCGCTACCGCCAGCGGCGGGCTGCTTGCCCGACGTGCCGGGCCCAAGACTGTTGCCGCTCCCGCTTTGCGGCGAGCGCCCGGAGAACTCGGTCTGCCGGCGGGCTTCGCGGGCGGCGTCGCGTTCGGCGTCGCTCGGCTCGCCGTTGCCCCCGCCGCCTTTTCTTTCGCCGGACGATTGCTGATTACGTGAACCATGGCTCATGATTCCTCCCGGATCGCTCATCGTTGCCATGCCGTAATCGGCAGCACGGCGGATGCCAGGGCGGCCTCGTCGCCGTTGCGTCGCTCGCGCCTCATTGTCGATTTCGCAGGGCTTCGTTCGTCGTAGTAATCGGAGGGCCGTCCTCTATTTCCTTTTCCCGGAGCTCGATCATGCCGACCAACACCGTCCGCCTTCATCGCGTGCTGCGCGCCACGCCCGAGCGGGTCTATCGTGCGTTCCTCGATGCCGATGCACTCGCCAAATGGCTCGCCCCGCATGGGTTCACCTGCAAAGTCCACGAGATCGACGCCCGCGTGGGCGGCCGCTATCGCATGTCGTTTACCAACTTCACGACCGGCCACACGCATTCGTTCGGCGGAACCTACCTCGAACTCGCGCCGCACGAGCGCATCCAGTACTCCGCGGAATTCGACGATCCGAACCTTCCCGGCCAGATGCGCACGACCGTCACACTGCGCGCCGTGAGCTGCGGCACCGAACTCACGGCCGTGCAGGAAGGCATTCCCGAGATGATCCCGGCCGAAGCCTGCTACCTCGGATGGCAGGAGTCGCTCGAACTTCTGACCCTGCTCGTGCAAGCCGAAGTCAGGCAATGAAGCGCGCGTGAGTACCCCGGCCGACGGGAAAACCGTAGTGCTTTTGCGCTGCCCGGCACCGGCACCCGCACCGACTACGAGTCTTCCCGCCGCGCCCGCGCACAGGCACCCATAAAATCGCCTGACCGGTACGCGCTGAGCGGCCGGGTGGATGTGTTTTTCCGATACTTTCCGCCAACCCGCCAATCGACCGATCCCGCCGTGCATGCGCTGTCTTTCCCGCGAGCCGACGCTGACGACCGAACGGATCAGGTGATGGACGACGAAGCCTCGCCCCGCCGGACCGACCCGCGCGCGACACCCTCGCCCGCCGCCACGCCGCTCGCCAGTTCGCCGTTTCTGCCACGTCTGGCCGCCGCCGCAGCCAGCGGTCTCACGCACGCCTATGCGCGGCGCGAGCCGTTGCGCTTCGCGCTCGGCGACGCCGAGTACGAAGCGAACTGGCGCATCGACGCGGCGCCGGCTCCAGGTGCGCGCGGCTATCGCTTCTCCATCGCCGGCCTCGCGCACGGCACGCTCGTCATCGACGCCGCCGCCGAAGCCGCCTGGCTTGGCGATGGCGCCGACCCGGCCGTGCCGCCCGTCGTGCGCTGTGCGTTGCTCGCCGACGTTTTCGCCCCGCTGCTCGCCGCCATCGAGTCGCTCACGCGCCTGCGCGTCGAGTTGCTGCCGCCGTCCGCCGATACGGAGATCGACCACGCAGCCGCGGCTGCTTCGCCCGCGGCGCTGCGCTTCGCGCTGCGGCGCGCAGCGTCGGACTGGCGCTGTCACGGCGCGCTGCTTTTCGACGCGCCCGACGTGCTCGGTGTCTTCTTCCCCTCGCCGCCCGCGGCATCGAGCCCGCAGCAGGCCACCGATGCCGCCGCGAACACCACCGCCGCCTTCGCCACGCTGCCCGTGCCGCTCGCCTTCGAACTGGGCCGCACGAGCCTCACCGCGCGCGAGCTCGCCGACGTGGAGCCGGGCGACATCATTGCGATCGAGCACTGGCTCGCGCAAGGCAAGAATCTGCTGTGCACGGCGCGCGTGCGCGCCTCGCCCGCCTGGGAAATCGTCGGGCGGCCGTCCGGCAACCAACTCGTCGTCGAACGCATCAGGGAGCTGCCGTTGGAATCAACCCAATCGAACGATCCGCCGCTCGCGCATGCGGGCGACACACCTCAAGGCGCCGCCGATGCCTCGCCGCGGCGCCTCGATGGCCTGGCCGTCGATGTCGCCTTTCAGTTGCCCTCGTGCACGATGTCGCTCGGGGAGCTCGGCGCGCTGCAGCCAGGCGCCGTGATCGAACTTCAGCAAGGCATCAACCAAAGCATCATCGACATCGTCGCCAACGGCACGCGCATCGGCGAGGGGCACCTCGTCGCCGTCGGCCAGAAGCTCGGCGTGCGCGTAACCGCGCTCACGCCGCCCGCCACGAATGCCCCACGCGAGAGGCAGGATGGGTAATCTGCCGAATCCCGTCGCGCTGATCTCCGTCATCGTCGCGCTCGGCATCGCGCCGTTCGCGGCGCTGATGGTCACGAGCTACACGAAGCTGGTAGTCGTGCTCGGCCTGCTGCGCTCGGCGCTGGGCATTCAGCAGGTGCCGCCGAACATGGTGCTCAACGGCATTGCGCTGATCCTCTCGCTCTTCATCATGGCGCCCGTCGGCATGAATATCCGCGATGCGCTGCAAGCCCGCAACTTCACGCCCTCGGGCTCGTTCTCGACAGCCGATGTCAGCACGATCATGGATGCCGCGCTGCCGCCGATCAAGGACTTCCTGACCGCGCACACGCGGCTGCGCGACCGCGAGTTCTTCGTAAAAACGGCCACGAGCGTCTGGCCGAAAAACCGTGCGGACGGTCTCAAGGACGACGATCTGCTCGTGCTCGTGCCGAGCTTCACGCTCGCCGAGCTCACGAAGGCGTTTCAGATCGGCTTCGTGATCTACATCGTCTTTATCGTCGTCGATCTGCTCGTCGCGAACATTCTGCTCGCGCTCGGCATGCAGATGATCGCGCCGACCACGATCTCGGTGCCGTTCAAGCTACTGCTTTTCGTCGCCCTCGACGGCTGGTCGCTGCTCGTGCACGGCCTCGTCCTGTCCTACCGGGTGGCGGGATGAACACGGGGCTGCGCGTGCGCCGGATGCTCGCATTCGGACTCGCCTGCGCGGCGCTCGTGCTCGCAAACCCGAGTGCCGACGCACGGGCGGGGGCCCCCTCCGCGCAAAGCCCGGCCTTCGTTTTACTCGCCCGCACCTGCGCGCCGAACGTCGACGCGAGCACGCTCTCGGCGCTCGTGCGCACCGAGTCGGGCTTCAATCCTTTCGCGATCGGCGTGGTGGGCGCGCACCTCTCGCGCCAGCCGGCCTCGCTCGCCGAAGCGCTCGCGACCGTGGCCGAGCTCGAAGCGCGCGGCTACAGCTACAGCGTCGGCCTCACCCAGGTCAACAATCGCAACTTCGCCAAATACGGCGAAACGGCGGCTTCGCTCTTCGAGCCGTGCCGCAATCTGCGTGTCGGCGGCGCCATCCTCACCGAGTGCTTCGCCCGCTCCAGCCGCGCCGCGGCAGGCACGCAACTGGCGTTGCGCGCGGCCCTGTCCTGCTACTACAGCGGCAACTTCACGACCGGGTTCTCGAGTGGCTACGTCGCTCAGGTCGTCTCGAATGCGCGGCGCGATGCGCTGCGCTCGGGTGCCGAGCCGATCCCGCTCGTGCGCGACCCGGGCGGTGCGCCCGTTCGCCCCCGCCCCGCCGTGCGTCCGGTCGCGGCGCCCGGCCCCGCCGCCACGGCCGCGGGCGATGCTCCCGCCGCGTTGCCGATCGCGCCCAAAGCGACACCGGCGCCGGTCCGCAGCAGCTCGCCGTCATGCCATGGCCGGCCGCTCGTCATGGTCTGCCGCGGCCTGAGCGCGGCGCGAATCCGCTCGCTGTGCGTGCGCTGCCTCGACGCAAACTGACGCGCGCCGGGGCCAGCCCGATGCCCCAGGGAAATCGCGAGGCACGGCGCTTGCTCCACGGCGCTTGCTCATTAGGCTCACCTATGCCGAGCGCGCCGATGCGCGAAAAGCCCCCGCTCCGCGCTCTTTCGTAGACTTCGCGGCAAGCCGCGCACGCATGCCCCACCCCCCTACGAAACACCCGTGTCTGGCGTCCTTTCCGGGTCCTTACACTCGCAGAGTGTGCCTAGGCGGCGCGCGGGTGGCGTGCACCCGGCCAAAGCCGAGGCCGGCTCGATGGCGGAGGCTTGCATGCTGGAAATCGATGGCGTCGGCATGGGCGTCAACTGGATGCATTTTCTCGAAGCGACGCTCGAGAAGCCCAAACCCCTGCCTCCGCAAAACACGTCGACGCAAACGAGTTCGCAGCCTCCGGTCCTGCCGCCGCAGATCACTGTGAACGTCAATGCCAACACGGATCCGTCCAAGCCGACCAACGGCGACATTTCGGCCGCGACCACGCTGATCCAGACGCTCGCCGAGCAATACCGCCCGCCGCCGCCCGAAATCACGGTGACGGACCCGACGACGAAGGCGGCCCAGCAGGCGATTCAGGGCGCACAGACTCAATACGACAACGCCTACGGCGATCTGCAGAAGAAGTACACGACGCTCACGAGCCTGCAGTCGGACCCGACGGCGAGTCCGGCCGACGTCAAAAAGGCGCAGACCGAATTCGACAACGCGCAGACGGCGACGAACAAGGCGGCGCGCGAACTGGAGGTCACGACCGACGCCGGCTACATGGTCGCCTATGCCCAACAGGCGAAGGAGGACGGGAAGGCCGTGCCCGGCGCGAAGCAGGCCGCGGCGGACGCGCTCAAGGCGCTGCAGCAGCAGATCCCCGGCTTCGATCCGAAGACTTCGCAGTTGCCGAAGAACATGACGCCGCAGCAACTCGGCGCCTACGACGCCTGGCAAAAGGCCGATGCGGCCTATGCGAAGGCGCAAAGCCGCGAGAATGCGGACATCGCCAATTCGAACCTCGCCTACGCGCAGTTGCAGGGATACGCGTCGGACAAGACCTACGCGGGCGCGATGGATGCCGGCATCCAGAACCTGAACGACAAGCTCGCGCCGCTCGGGCTCGAAGTGCAGGCGCCCGAGGCGATCGACAGCGCCACCGCGCAAGGCAACATCGCGAGCGCGGCCGACGACGCGAACTATGCGAACGCCTGCCTGAGCGCCGCGAGCGACGCCTCGAACGTGGCCGATATTCAGGTGACCTACGACGCGGTGTCGGGCAAGTTCGGACCGACCGTGATGAACACGACCGTGGGCGCGCAGAAGGATCTGCTCACGCGCGCGCAGACGGCCGCGGCCACGAGCGGCGGGTATCTGCAGATGCTCGCCTCGGACCGCAACGCGACCAAGCTGCAGACGTCGTACAACAACGCCGTCACGACATCGAACGCGTGGCACAAGGCACATCCCGATTCGCTGCTCACGAACGCACCGGTCGACACCGACGTGGCGAACGCGTATCAGGCATTGACCGACGCGAAGACGCAGGCCAGCCTGATGCACGACAGCTTCGTCGCGGCCTATGGCAACTCGCTCGCCGCGCAATACGACGACGCGGCCAACGGCTTGCAGAACAAGTACGACCATCGCACGATGTGCACGGTCAACGACCCGACGCCGCTCGAGATCAAGGGGCTCAAGGTCGTGGCTTCCGCGCTGCACGCGGCCGACGGGCGCCTCACCGATTCTGTCAACGACAAGGCGACGAAGACGGCGCTCGACAAGGCGCTCACCACCCAGGCACAGAACAAGAGCACGCTGCAGACGGTGCAGCAGCAGTACGACGACTGGAACAAGCAGCACGGGCAGACGTCGACGCCCTTCGACAACGTCGTCGCGCACGGCTCGCCGGGTCACGTGATGCTCACGGCGTCCGGCGGACCTTATCTCGTCAATCCGTACTCGCAGCAGCTCTCCGATGCGCGCGACGCGCTCGATCGCTCGAACGCCCAGGTGGATCAGCTGCAGTTGCTGTCGAACAGCGCCCACGCGCAGGTGCTCTTCGATCAGTTCTACAGCGGCCTCAGCGACAACCTGCTCAATCCCGTCACCGACGACGACAAGGCCGATTTCGCCAAGGCGCTCGATCAGTTCTATGCGTCGCACCGGGGCCAGTTGTCGAACTCGATGCTCAATCAGGCCAGCGAAGCGACCAACAAGGGCGCGGCGTACGACTTCCACGGCATGAGCGACAACGAGCAGAAGAATCTGATCGGGCAGGCGCTGCAGTTGAAGACCACGCCGAGCGCGAACAAGAACGACCTCCAGTACAGCGGCGACGCGCTCGATACGATCGACAAGGTCTACAACGAGATCCACGACGTCGGCGGCGACCACGCGAAAGTGAGCGTCATGCCGATGGTCTACGCGTCGAAAGACAGCGGCATGACGACGACGGCGCTCTTCAAGGTGACGAGCGGCGACGGCAAGACCGAGTATGTCGACGACACCGGTGCCCACTACTCGAGCGTCGACAACTTCATCGACGACAATCAACTCTCGTCCGACGGCACGCTCGACATCGCGACCGGCTACGAGAACGGTACGCTGAAGGTTCGCCAAAGCAGCGCCCACCATGACGACTGGTGGGACAGCACCCTGCACACGCTGGGCGCGAGCAATCTGAACCTCGGCACGCTGCTGGGCGGCATCGGGCTCGAAGTGATCGGCAGCGTGCTCGATTTCACGGGCGTGGGTCTGCCGCTCGGCATCTCGCTCAATGCGATCGGCGGCGGCATGATCACCGGCGCGACCATCGCCGCGGCCACCTATTCCGCGAACGATCTCGTCAACCGCGGCATGCACGACCAGTCGATGAGCATCATGGATGCCGGCGCGCGTGCCGATTACATCAACCTCGTGCCGCTGGGTGCCTCGGCCGCGGCCGAGAAGGTCGTGCCGAAGCTCACGGCCACCAATCTTTTCAAGGGCGGGGTGGAGGCGGTCGGGCTCGATGCCGGCAAGGCGGCAAACGTCGTCAACAAGACGGCCCGCTACACCGCCTTCACCACGGCGATGGGCGGCGCGGGCGAGGCAGCCGGCCAGCTCGTGTACGACGCGGTCACGGGCAAGGGCAACATCGCCCGCGATGTCTCGTCGCTCGTGCAAAACGTCGGCCTCGTGTTCGGCAAGAACGCGTTGACGGCCTTGTCGAAAGGCGTCGTGCGCAATTACGGGCAGTTCGCCGCCCGCAACCAGGCCGGCAACGGCAACCTGTTCATCGGCGGGCAGCAGGTCGGCGTGCGCGGTGTCGACGGCTCGCGCACGAATGCGCTGACCCTGGACCGCTCGCTCGCGACGATCGACGGCAAGTCCGTCACCGTCGACCCGGCCGACGGCACGCTGCGCGTCGGCAATCGCACCCTGACCTACGAAGGCATGCCCGTGCGCGTGCTGACTGGCGCCAACCGCGTCAATACCGGGCACGCCCGGCAAACGGGGCTCACTGCGGTGCTCGGCGACGACGGCAGCATTTCGATCGTCGCGCCCGGACGCGACGGCCGCTTCAGTCGAACCCGGCTGAACGCCTACGACACGGGCGCGCGCGTCACGATCGACGAATCGGGCGGCCTCACGCTCTCCGATGGCCTGAACCTCTCCCGTCCCGGCAAGGTGCTCACGCCCGAGCAGATACCTGAGCGCGTGCAGCAGATCGTCAATCGCAACGCGCCGCCGGCGGCAGCGCCCCAGGCACCGGCCGATCCGGTCGACGCGACGCGCGACACGCCCGTCGACACCACGCAGTCGGACCCTGTGGTGCGCCAGGCAACGCAAGATGCGAGCGCGCGGATTTCGCAGGCGGCGGCCGATTCCGCCCGCATGACGAGCGAGCAGATTGCCAACGCGTCGCGCGGCCACGAACGCCGGGCGCAAACCGAGCAGGAATCCATCGACACGCGGCGCGCCGAACGCCGTGCCGCTCAGGCGCGGGCGGTAGACCTGCGTCGCGTGGACGACCCGCGCGGCACCGGCGCCGACGAAGCCCGCCCCATGACGTTCCGGCAGCGCGTGGCATGGACCGCGGCCAATGCCACGGAACTGCCGCCCGAGGCACTCGACCACCCGGGCGGCCTGCCCCTCGGTAGCCGCGAGACGAGCCCCGCCTTCATCGACGAGCATCAGTTCGAGGGGCACACGCTCTACGTCGTACGCAACGACGCCCGCTCGCAGGGCGTGCCGCAGCCTGCCGAAGAGGCGGCGCCGCTCGATCCGGCCAGCCCGAATCGGCGCGCCGCGACGGCCCTGCCCGACGAAAGCCCGATCGTGGTGCTCGAAGGCAGCGTGGAAGCCGAGCGCGCACCCGAGATCGCCAATACGTTGAACCGGCCGGTACTCGTCGCCCAGCGCGGTGTGCTCGCCGCGGACGGCGCCATCGACGCGCCGAACGGGTTCGTACGCTTCGATCCGGCACCACGGGCAGCCGCACTCGCGGAAACGGCCGCGATGACGGAAAGCGGGCTTTACGTCGTCACCGACGAGATGCTGACGGGCGCGCAAAACGAACGCGTGCACGACGAACCGATGGTCTATCGCAATGGCCTTTACGTGCCGAAGGAGGTGGCCGAGGCCAAGTCGCGCAGCGAGGAGACGCAAACGCCCGCAACCGACAAAACGCAGGCAGCCAGACCGCGCGTGGCGGAGCGCGCCGACACCGAGAACCCCGAAATGGCTGCGCCGGACATGCGCGAGGAGCCGGCGGCGACGGCAGGCGACGGCAAGGTCGGCTTGCTGACGAGACTGCAGATGCGCTTCGGCGGCGCCCCGTTGCCGAACGAGGTGAGCGCGCTTGCGCAACAGTCGGGCACGCTCGCGCAGCAGATGCGTCAGCTCGAGGCGAACGGCTGGACCGTCAAGGTGGGCCGCGAAGGCCGCGGCAGCCGCATCGACGCCAGGAAAAAGCGCGTGATGCTCGACGGCGGCCTGCGCGAGACGGGCAGCATGACCTACGCGCTCGCGCACGAAACGAAGCACGCGGTCGAGGCGATCGACGGCACGACCGGGCTCGACTACAGCGGCCGGCGCGCGTTCACGCGCAAGGCGCTCGAAGCCGAGGCGCGTGCGCAGATCAACGCCTTCGAAGCGCGCTACGAAATCGAGATGGCCGGTGAGGGCAACATCGCGGCGAACGTCAGGTTGCCCGATGCGATCGAGAAGATTGCCGGGCAGTGGAAGCCGACCGACGACTACGCGGGCACCGTCGAAAAGCTCGCCGATGCATTCGGCGAAAGCCCCGTCTCCGGAGAGGGCGGCAAGACGTATGCGGCATTCTACGGCGAGGCATTCGACCGCGTGCAGGCCGGCCGCGGCCGGCGCGGCGCCGATCCGGGGCGCGTGATGCCGGCGCCCGACGGCACACCGAGGAGCGAAGGCGGGCACGACGCACGGGTGCCCGTCGATCCGGCCGTGCTCGAGGCCGGCTTCGAGCAGGCGGTTGCGCGCTCGCCCGTGAACGAGGCCACCCCGCTCTCGTTCGCCGACGATCTGGAGCAGGTCAGCGCGCACGAGTTCCTGCTCGACGATCGCTATCAATACGAGCGCTCCGGCTATTCGACGCATGCGATCGGCCTGCCGTTCTCGCGGCCGACCGAGCTCACGCGCGCCCGCGCGCAGGAGCTTGCCGACATCAGCGGCCTCTATGTCTTCACGCCGCGTGTCGATGCGCCCACCGTCTGGGAACAACTGACACCGCGGCCGCGCAACGCGTCGCTGGACGGCCGCGTCGAACTGGACGCCGATACGCAGACGCTTCACGTCGTGGGCGACGACGGCGTGCGCCGGCCGATCGACCCGGAAGCGCATCTGGGCCGCATGCTCGGCGAGGGTGCGTACAAGACCGCGTTCGAACTCGGCAACAAGACCGTTGTCGTCTATCGCGATCTGATGCCGCTCGAAGTCGATCCGACGGAGACGCCCACGCCCGTCGACGAACCGCACGCGATGATCGCGAAGACGGATCGACTCAAGGCGCTCGGCGCACCTTACGTGGCCCGGATCGACGGCGTCGCGCGCGTTCACGGCCACGATGCGCTCGTCATGGATACCTATGCCGGCGCCGACCGGCTTCTCACGCGCGATATGGCCGTGACGGGGCCAGGCAGCGGGCAGCACATGCCGTTCTACGACCTGACGCTCTTCAACGAGCGGTCGATCGAAAGCCTTTCGGCCACGCGGGACTGGATGGTCGACAACAACGTGCAGATCATCGATCTGCAGTTCCTCGTCGGCCGCGACGGGACGTTCCATCTCGCGGACTTCGAGGAGATCAACGAGAACCGGCCACCGCGCCCCGTCTCGCTGAAAACGATCGACGATTACATCGCGCTCGCGCAGTCCCAGGTCGAGCGCAGGAGCGGGGCAACCGCCCCCGCCCCGGGCGAGCCGGTCGCCCCGGCCGCTCCGGTCGCTCCGGTTGCAGTGGCGCCCGGCCACACGTCCGGCAACCAGGCGGGCGAAGGTGCCTCGTTCGCGCAACGGGTGGAGTGGACGCGCGAGCGAGCGCGGCCGGATTCGCCGTTCGCCCCGGGCACGCCGGACGTCGAACAGCTGCAATACGACAGAACCAGTCGCGCCTGGCGCACGCCCGAGCGCGACGCGACCATCGTGCAAACGGAGACCGCCGAGGACGGCTCGCTGCTGCTCGACGGTCAACCGATCAGCGTCAGCGAGTTCACGCTGCAGCTCGGCCATGACTTCCGCGAGCATGGCGGCGAGATCGTCTTTACCTCGCCATACATGAAGCCGGAAATCGCCGCGCAATTCGCGAATCTTTGGGGGCGCCCGGTCTACGTGCCGCACGAAAGCACCTACGCCGCCGACGGCTCGATGGTCGATCTCAGTCATTTGCAGCGCTACGATCCGTCGCCGCTCGGCGGTCCCGATCTCGGGCAATTGGCCGCCGACAGCCGCGGCGTCTATCGCAACGGCGACCCGACGCAGCGGCTCTCGGCCGAGCAGCACATGGGCACGCTCCTCGGCTACGGCGGCGAAAAGATGGTGTTCGAGCTGGGCCACGACGCCGCACTCGGGATCTTCGAGCGCGGCCCGCGATTCGACAACGCTTACCATCTGCGCACCGCGCGCGAGGAATTCGACGCGCTCGCCCATCTGCGTGCGCTCGGCGTGCGTACGGTTTCGATGAGCGGCCCGTTCTCCGTGCACAACCGGGTCGGTGTGCTGTACCGTCCGCTCGGCATCATGCACACGCACGACATGGTGAGAAACGGCGCACTCCCGGAGCGGATCTCGCGCGCGGGCCTCGCCAATCTGAAGCATGCCGAGGATGTCGCGACCCGGCTGAAACTCGATTACGACTTCCAGGGAATCGTCACGCGCGACGGCGACTTTCTCGTCAACGACCCGGGCCCGATCGGGCGTGCGGACCGGCCGATGAGCGAGGCCGAGCGCGCACAGCTCGAAATGCGCCATGCCGATACGCTCTTCAAGATTCAGGAGGTTCGGGGCATGATCCGCGGCGGCATGCAAAGCGGCCGCATCGAGCTCGCCCACCCGGAGGCGCAGGAGGTTTATCAGCCCGGCGAATACGGGCAACAGCGTGGGCAAAAGCCGTCGATCATCACGCGCATCCGCATGCGATTCGGCGGCGCACCGCTGCCCAAACAGGCGCTCGACATGATCGGCCATTCCGATCTGCTCAACGCGCAGATGCGGCTTTGGAAACAGGCCGGATGGAAAGTCGTGCTCGGCCGGGAAGGCCAGGGCAGCAAAACCGACGTCGCCCGGCGGCGCATCGTCATCGACGGCAAGTTCCGCCAGCCCGGCGCGATCGTCTATACCCTCGCTCACGAAGCCGGCCACGCCACCGAGGCAATCCAGGGCAAGCTCTCGCTCGATTACAGCAGCCCCGAAGCCTACGCGCGAAGCCTGCTCGATGCGGAGGCGCGCGCGCAGATCAACGCGTTCGCGGTGCGCGACGAGATCAAGGCCGCCACCGGCGTCGACATCGGCGCGCAAGTGCGTCTGCCCGAGGCGATCGAACGCGAATACGGCCGAGCGAGGGCCGACGATCCGCAGTCCGTCGCACGTCTGGCGGATGCGTTCGGCGCGGCGCGGCCATCGCTGCCGGGGCACGCCGACTATCGCAGCCTCTACGAGGCACAGGCGCGCACGGTGCGCGTAGGCGAAGCGCCGCCCGCCATGGCGGCACCCGATCCGTCCAACGCGCCGGTGCCCGCCGGCGGCGCCAACGCGAACGCGGCAGCAGGGGCCGGCAACCGGACGAGCCCCGCCACGCCCGAGGAACGCGCCGCGGCGCTGCTCGACGAGCACGGCAAGCGCACGCTGCGCCGCCTGGACGGCGCGCGCGTCCCGCGACTCGACGTGCTCGCCAAGGAAGCGGGACGCGACTCGCACGTGCTGATCACCCAACATACAGCCGCGCCGAAATCGAAGAACGCGCTTCATTCTCAACCGAAGGTCATCGCGGAAGTGACCGTCGACGAGCACGGCGCGCTCGGCAAGCCGCAACCGGTCGACCGCAGCGGCCTGCCGCGCGACCTCAAGCGCGCGATGAGCCGCAACTCGGGCTCGCGTGGCCTCTCGGCGCGCAAGGGCTTCGACTTCTACATCTCGCCGGTAGGCGCCGAGGAACTGGCCAATTTCGGCGGCGCCTCGAAGATCGAGGTCGAGAACGACCGCACCAAGGTTTCGTGGCAGACGCAGCCGTCGAACCGGGGCCTGCATCCCGACGTGGTGCGCGACGCAGACGCACTGGCGCAGGCTCCGCATTTCAAACGGCCGAAGCAGGCCGGCGAGGCGGCGGCCACCGGGCAACGGATCTACGCCGTGGACGACGAGTCGGGCAAGGTGCTCGGTCACGCGAAGCACGTGTCGGGCGACAAGTGGCGCTACTACGAGAAAGCGAAGGTGGACGGCACGGAAATCGCGCCGACGGATCTTCGCGAGGCGTTCCGCCGCCATATCGGCCGCCTCGGAGTCGGCCCGACCGGCCGCCGCGGCGTCTCGTTCTTTCTCAGCGATCTCGAACCGGCCGACGTCACGCGCCTGGGCGGCTTCGACCCGGTCAAGAAGAAAGATCCGGACGAGGCCGAGCAAAAGCCGCACAGGAAGATCAGCGACATCACCCAGGTGCAGATCGAGCGCGGCAGCGCCGCGGCACGGCGCGGGCTGGGCCACGTGAGCGATGCCGCGCGCCGCAGCGCGGCGCTGCTGCGCCGGCAGCAAAGCGCGACGCAGGCCGTGACGCAGGCTACGGCTCGCGCGGCGGTGACGGCCGGCACGAGCGAGGCCGCGTCGAAACCGCTACTGCCGCCGAACATGCTGCCCAAGGGGACGAAGGCAACCGATCCGCTTGCGGTAATGGACTTCGGCGGACACAACGCGCTGCATCTGCTGCGCGCGCTCGACCAGAAGAGCATCGGCGACGAGTATCACATTTACGTCTACGACGACGTGAAAGATTCGCTCGCGCTCTCGCTCGGCGCGCCGACGGCCATCATCGCGCCGCGCGACGGCGGCCATCGCTGGTTCGATACCCGCAAGGAAGCCGAGAATCCACGCGACAAGGGCGTGCCGCTCGACGAGATGCCCATCGGCCGCAGCCATTACGGTGCGAACATGCACTTCGTGCTTACGCGGCTCGAACCCGCCGAATTCCTCGACCATACCGGTCCGACGCGCCTGAAAGCCCTCGAAGCGCGCCGCAAGGAACTCGATGCGCAGTGGCGCGAAGCGAAGGAAGGCGCGAAGACGTGGTCGAGCTATTCCGCGCTCGCCGATCACATCAAGTCGAGAATCGACGGCATGAAGACCGACATCTCGAGCTTGCGTCGACGGGTCGGCACGGCTCACGCCACCGAAACGCTGGACATCGATATCTACCAGCCGGCCATGTCGACGTCGACGGTGGTCGAGGCCAAAGTGCGCAACGGCGCCCCCGATCCCGAACAATGGTTCGGCGAACAGGAACGCATCGCGGCCTACAACGGCCGCAAGACCGGCGAGGGACGCCTGCGCTTCTCGGGCCGTGCGCAGACCGTCATGGCCGACTTCCTCGAATGGAAGGGGCTCGGCAACAGCGGCTATGTGGCGCGCGACGTGACCTCGACGTCCCCGCGCTTCGCGCCGATTCCGCGCAAGACACTCCTGCGCATCGACGGCGAACGTATCGCACGCCATTTCGGCATCGCCACCACAGCAGATCGCCGGGCGATCGGCGCCTTCGTGGATTCCCCGTGGCAGGTGCAGCGGCGCGTGGCGCTCATGTCCCGCTCGTTCTCCCTGCGCGACGATCCGGCGCTCATGACGCAACAGGTCGAACGATTCGGCGGGGTGACGCCGGTGGTCACGCTCGTGGTCGACCCGCATTCGCTCGCGGCGGCACTCGGGCAGCCGCACGATCCCGACTTTCTGCGCGACGTCAAAGCGCTCGGCGAACAGGAGCACGCCACCTTCAACGCCGACGAAGGCATCATCGAGCCGGCCCAGGATTCGAACGGCAAGCCGCTTTACATCGACGAGCTTCACCATCTGCACAAGTGGCTCACCGAAGCGTCGAAGACCGGCTTTGCGATCCGGCTCGAAACGGCACCGTCGCGCGCGCTCGTCTCCGACGAGGACATGCGCTTTCAAGCGGGCACCGACGACACCTACATGAACCACGTGCGTACGTTGAGCGCGCTCGACCGGTGGGCACAGCAGCATCCCGACACCCCCGCGCCGTCGGTGATGGTGACGTTCCACGGCTGGGACTCGGTGCTCGAATCGGTGCCGGGCGCCGGCCACGCGCGTCTCTTGCGCGAAATGCTCGACCGGCCGACGCTCGAATGGCTGCATGTGGGGCTCTCGTACGGCACCCACGGCGCCGACTTCATCGCCAACCAGGATCTGACGACGGCGCTTGCCGATCTCATCGTCGAATACCGCGGGCAACCGGAGAAGCTCGCGCGGCTGCACGGCGCCGACGCGCTCACGCGCGTGTTCGAGCGCGTGGACCGGCAAACGCTGGCCGACCAGCAGGCGCTGCTGTTCGCCGAGGTGGAACGCATCGGGCGCAACAAGGGGCTCAAGCCCGAAGATCTCGATGCGCTGCGCGAGCAGCTCTATCAGGGCAACACGACCGAGTTTCTGAACGCGGCGCGCAAGCGCACGATCGATTACGCCCGCACCCAGTGGACCGACGACAACCCCGCTCGCGGCCGCGTGCAGGAGCGCGCACGCTCGTTCTCGATCCGCTGGCACGATCAGTACGGCAATGCCGTCGTGGGCCGCCGGTTCAGCACCCCGTCCGCGCTAAGCGGCACTGTCGAGGATCCGTTCGGCTACTGGAGCTCGGCGGTGTCGAAGCCGGAGTTGCGCAACAACGACAGCAAGCCCATCAGCTTGAGCCGCAAGACGGCGGCACAGCTCGAGACCAAACCGATCGACGCGAAGGACCGCGCGAAAGCCGAGCTCACGGCGTTGCGCGTGCATGAGCCGCTGCGTCACTGGTGGAGCCCGAAGATCCTCGGCTGGACGGTGGCGGGCGGCACGACATCGGGCTTCCTCGGCGCCAACGCGGTGAACCTGCTACACACGTTCGGCAGCGAGGGGCTGCACCGCACCAGTACGTCGCTCTTTGTCGGCACCCGTGCCGGCCGCGTGTTCCAGGCCCTGCATCAGGGTGCGGTGACGAGCCTGAAGAACGGCGACCCGCGCGTGTTCGACTCGGTGGTCGACCGGATCGAGCGCAGCTTGCGCGTGCAGCTGGGCCCGCAGAGCATCAATGAGGCACGGCTCGCGCAACTCGATCTCATCGCGAAGGAAGGCAAGGCGAAGGCCGCGCAGTTTCGCAAGATGAACGAGGACGGCCTGCTTTCGTTCGACGATGCAGTGAGCCATACGAAGGCGATCGCGGTGGAAACGCTTCTGCAGATGCAAGGCGTGATGGGCGGCACATCGCTCAAGCGCCTGCACCGCGGCAGTCCGCGGCATTGGATCGGGGTAGTCGGGCGCAGCGGCGCGATGATCGGCTATTCCGTGACGGCCGCGACCAACGTGGCGACGGCATGGTCGCATCCCGCAGCCGCGCCGATTCTGACGACGCTCGGCGCCACGCTCGGTTTCGCCTATACGAGCCGCGTCTTTTACGGCGGCTTGCGGCACATCAATGCGGAAAAGCGCAGCATGTTCGTGCGCTTCACGAGTTCGGCCGGTGACTTCGTCACGTCCGCGGCCGGTTTCGCGAACGGCATCAACCAGTTGGGCATGGACAATCCGATGGGCTGGCTGTCGATCTCGTCGGCCGCGATCCTCGGAGCTGCGCAACTGCACGCGCGCTTTCCGAACGCGACGCCCGGCGTGAGCCGCTTCCCGACCGCGCTCGCCCTGGCGCCGGTGGGCATCTACGCCGCCACGCTGCTGAACAATATCTTCGGCGATTCGGGCGGCAGCAGCGCGAATCAAAACAACACGCAGCACATGCAGCCGCCGGGGGCGACCGGCAGCCCGTCGCCACAACCAACGAGCCCCTCGTCGCAACCGGGCACGCCGGGCGCGCCCCCCACGCCCGGTACCAGCGCGACACCGACGACCCCGGGCGCTCCGCCGACGAACCAGCCGGGACAACCTCCTTCTCAGCAGCCGACGCAGCCGACGCAGCCGCCCGCGAAGCCGAAACCGTATCTCGTCGTCGACGGAGACTCGCTGTGGGTCATCGCCGATCGACACCGGCAGACGCTGCTCGATGCCGCGCACGTGCCGCAGGACAAACGTGCGCACATGTCGCGCGGGCGGCAGGACCAGGTCGCATTCGAGGAAATCCTCCAATTGAACCCGGGCCTCGCGAGACATCCGGGGCACATCAATCCGGGGGACCAGATCGTCGTCGGATGACGGGTCGCTGTTGCAAGACACGCCCCGACAGCCCATTCGCAGAGGCCGTGGTCCCCGTCGCCACACTGGTGGCGCAAGCAGTGCATCCAGGTTGGGCGGAGGTTCGGCGACCTGGACGGTCCGGCCGGACCAAGCCGGACCGGCGTGCCGAAGCCCGGCCCGCCGGTTCGCGCGGGTCTGCGCAATTTCGCCGCCCTGACGAATCATCGCGCGCCGCACGGCTAGCATCGGGAGCCCTGTCCATCTCCGAAGCGGTGCCCGGCGCGTTCCTCCGACCGGAGCAGCCTGAGCCGTTGCATTGCGCATCGGATCGATGTAGCGCCGCGCCCCCTTCGCCATGAAACTCCCGTCACTACCGGGGCTGTCCGCCAGCACGTGCGCGGCAAATGCCGCCGAGCCCCCGGCCCGCGCGTTGGGCGAAGGCGAGCGCCCCGGCAACCACGCGCGGGAACGGCCTGCGACGAAGCCGCGCAACGGGTTGCTCGAAGGCTTCAGGCGTCTCGTGCGGCCCGCCGCCATCAGCGTGACCATAGCCCCCGGCTATACGCGCACGACCATCGATCCGCTGCCGCCGAGCACGCTGCCCGAGGGAAAGCCATCGCCCGGGGGCCATCGCCGAGCCGCTGCGGCCAGTGCCCAGACAGGCATCGGGCGATGGATCGCGAAGCGCACGCAGGCGCTGCCCTACAAACTGCACCCGCCCTCGGCGCCGGCTCCGCCGCCACGCGCCGCGGAAGCACCCGATGCCGAACAAGCCATGCTCAGCGAATCCGCTTTCGTGGCGACCGTCGCCAAGCTGTTCCCCGATGGGCTCGAGGCGCCTTCGGCTGCGTCCTCCGCGGTTACCGAACTCGCCGCGGGATTCGCGCACGCGGCCGACGCGCGCCCCACCGAAGCACCACCCGCCCACTATGCCGGGGTGCTGCAATGCGCACGCGCGCTCGCCGCGGCCACGCAGGGCGACGCGGCACGGGCCGTGCGCGCCTTGCGTCATCTGCAGCACCATGCATTGCTCGGCTTCCTCGGCAATGGCGACCGGCGTACCGGCACGCCCCGCGCCCATGACGCCGCCGCCGTGGACAGCGCAGCCGAGCGCGACGCGTGGCATGCCGCTCGAATTCTGAGTCATACGACGGTGGGCTTCGATGCGCTCGTGGCTTTGCGCGACGACGAGACGCTTTCGTCCGCCACCGTCGACGGCGCCATGAAGCGCGAAAGCTTGCGCACGTTCCTGCAGGCCGCCGACCATCTCGCCGCGCACGTTCGCGAGGAGGCCGCCGCGCACCGCGGAGCGTCCGTACCGCGAGAAGCTTCCGCCCCCGCGAGCGCCGCTTGCCCCGACGATGCGGCCTCGCCGAGCGACACGTCCGGGCCCCGCGGCGCCGCGATGTCCGATAGCCCCGATAGCTCCGATAGCCCCGAGGCTGCGTGGCACGAAGCGCTCCGGCGCCTTGCGGTGGGCCACGCCGGGCCGGATTCGCGCGACACGATGGCATTGAACGCGCTGGCGTGCGCGGCGAAAGTCTATGCGGCGCCGCATGCGAGCGCTCAAGCCATCGGCGACGGCGCGCAGCTTGCGGCCTACGTGGCCTGGCGCAGCGGCTACCGCGAGTCAGGCGCCGGCTCGGCTCTCGCGCGCACGCAATCGCGCATCGCGAAATTCCTGACCTGGGTTGCACGCTCGGAACGGCGGGCCACGCACCGGCGCCACGCTTTCGACCCGCGCCGCGCGCTCGGCCAACGCAAGTCGCCGTTGACCGCGATGACCTACAACGCGGCCGGCGCCAATCTCGGTCTCGTGAGCCGCGAGGCGCAATCGTTGCGCGATGCCGTCGATACCGCGCTCGCCGGCGTGCTCGACCACCTCCAGGCATGCCGGCAGCGCGGCCACCTCTCGCCCGAGCAGCGGGGCGTGCTGCTGCTGCGCGAGCAGTATCTGAAGCGGTGGCGCGCCAGCGTCGGAGAACTCCGAAACCCGACCCGCCTGAAGCTCTCGCACCGGGATCGCGACACGATCGCAACGGCGGTTCGCGTACTGGCTCCGCGCGCGGGCCTGCAAGCGCATGCCGTTCTGGCGGCGCGCATGGTCTCCGATCTGAAACACCTGGACCTGCGCACGCTCGAGGCGTGGTTGCACGAGGCCGGCATGCCCGGTCCGAGGCCCGACGAAGCCGGCGATGCGCTGCCCGCCATCCGCCTGGCGGCCGCGATCGCACGCGGTCGGCCGATCAAGCCGGCCGATACCACACACAGCGCTTTTCGCGAGGCCCTGCGCGACATCGTCGCGAAGACGCCGCTCGGCAACAACGTGCGGTACTTCGACGGCGGCACCTGGGGCCTCAACGTGAACACGTCGCTGAACATGCGCGATTTCACCGTGCACAAGGCCGGCCTCGGCGTGTCGCTCGGCCCCGGCATCAAAGCACTGCAGGGACGGCACGCCTTCCTCGAAATCGGCTCGTCCTCTTACGGCGGCGAGATCTTCATGGGTACCGATACGCGCTATTCGACCGGCGCCGCGATCGGTCTGTTCGGCGGCGCGGCCGTGGGTGTACACGGCCTGCATTTCGCCTTCGGCGCCGGCGGCGGCGTGGCCTATTCGCATGACCGCAGCGCGCCGTCCGGCGTCATCGTGCGCACGCGCTTGCGACGCGACGAAGGCGGCAAGGTCACCGACTCCTGGCGCACGCATGCCAGCGCCGTCATCGATTTTCTCTATGAACAAGGCGCACTGGCCGCAAGCGCGCGGCGCCCGTCTGCCGAGACGCTCTGGGAACGGTTCAGCGAACGCTTTTTCCGCGAGCCCGATATCTCCGTCAACTGGCGCGAGCAGCGGCGCAGCAGCCACACCGTCTCCGAAAACGCCGGGATCATGGCGCGTCTCGCGCTGAGCGGCCTGCGCATCGGCCCCGCCCTCAACGCCACGCGCGATACGCTGCTCGCGGGCAAGAACGAGCGCATCGACGCCAATGGCTGGCTGCGCGGCGTCGAGCGCACCCGCACGCGCTCGCGCGCACTGACGGGCTCGGCCGCGCTCGTCGGCGCGGTCGCGAGCGCGGGCCACTTCTCGGGCCATGCGGGGTACCCGGAGTCGGTCAGCATCCCGAGCGTGCCGATCGTTGGCGCGATGTCCACATTCGCCCCCCATGGCGCGAGCGTCGTGCTGCGAATCGTCGACGAGCATGGGCGCCTGAACGCGAAATACATCCGCAGCCTCGTCGAATTCGTCGATCCGCGCGCGTTCGCCGCGCATGTCGAACGGCGCCGCGGGCAGATCGCGCGCACCGATGGCAGCAACGCCCGGCTCGACGCGTTCCTGCGCGAAGTCAAGGCATGTGCGATACGCGGCAATCAGGCTTATGGCGAAAGTCTGAAAATCCGGCCCGACGTGGCCGATACGCTGAGCGCCTATGAAGCCGAGATCGAAACGCTTGCACGATGCGCGAACGGCTCGCCGCGCGGGGCCGAGCGCGACGAGATCGCGCGCCTGCGCCAGCGGATCGGAGACTTGCTCGCCGACCCGCAAAGCTGGAAGGTGTCGGGCTACTATACCTACGAGATCAATACCCGCGGCTACGCGGCGGGCCCGGCCATGATCGTGCAGGCCACGGCGGCCACCTCCACGGCCGGCGAGCGCGTGCTGGCCGAACTCGCCGTGAGCGAGCTCGAGGCGCTCGACGATCCGGTGGGCGCCGCGCATGGCGACGCCGACGGCGTGCATTGACGCGCCAGCCGCGCGTGGCGCATTCCGCTCAGGCAGCGCCCCTCGCCCACTTGAGCAGCCTCGCGACCTCCTCGAAGTGACGCTGCTCGATCGTCCCGTTTTCCGGGGTGGACTCGTAGAGCGCCTGCGCGAGGCCGATATTGGCCAGCGTCGGCCGCAGCTCCACCTGCGCGAGCTTGACGATGCGCTCGGCCGCTTCGCCTTCGCCGCGCGCGAGCACCCACGGCAGGGTGCCGAGCCCACCGTAGTAAAGCGCCACCGCCACGCGCGGCGAATATACGACGACCGACGCATGGCCGATCTTGTCGGAGAGCGAGGCGAGTTGCAGCTCGGTCGCGATCATGCGGCGGCGCGAGCGAATGTGCGGATCCCCCTGGTCTTCCTTGTGCTCGCGGCGCACCTCTTCTATCGACATGCGCATCTTGCGGTTGTGCTCGAAGCGCTGGTGGACGATGTCGATGATCGCCATCACGATGAAGACGAGCGCGGCCCAGCCGAACAGCATCAGCAGCAGATGGGCGAGCAGAGCGAGAATCCCCGCGGGGCGCGTGAAGCCCGACTGCACGGCCGGATCGAGCGACGTATAGATGAGCCAGCCGAACACCGCGACGAGCAGCACCGTCTTCACGAGCAGCTTCACGAGGTTGACGAGGTTGCGCAGCGACCAGAGATTCTTGATCCCCTCCGCTGGATTGATGTTCGAGAGCTTCGGCACGATCCGGCTCACGGCGATCACACCGCCCACCTGCACGAAACCGGCAAGCAGCGCGACGACGAGGCCCACGCCGATGAAGCCCAGCGACGGCGTGAGCAGGGTGCGCGCGCCGCCGTCGATGAGCGAGGCGATGCGTGCGCCCGGGTCTGCCGCGCCGGCCGCTTCGAACACGAGTAGAAAAAGGGCCTGCAGGTGCCCGAAGATCTGCGCGATGCCGCCCGCGATCGCCACGCCGGCGCCGACGAACATCGCCGTCGATACGGTCTCGGCGCTTTTCGGTACGTCGCCTTTTTCGCGCGCCTCTCGCAAGCGCCGCGCGGTGGGCTGCTGTGTCTTCTCTGCCATGGCCTAATGCGCCCCGCCCATCAGCGCACGCAGCATGCCGACGAGGCCCGTATCGGGGTTGAGCTGCGCGTGCAGCGTCTGGTAGACGAGCGGCATGAAGAGCACCATCATCAGCATCGCGAGCGCGCTCTTCACGGGCTGCGAGAACGTGAAAACGTTCAGTTGCGGCACCGCGCGGCCGATGAGGCCGATGCCGGCCTCCACGAGCACGAGCACGATCACGACAGGAGCCGAGAGCTTCACCATCCAGACGAAGACGGTATCGGTCTGGCGCACCACGAACGTCGAGAGCATCGATGAGAGATTCGGCGCCATCTCGGCCACGGGCCACCACGTATAGGACTGTGCGAAGAGCTGCACGATCATCTGCAGGCCGCCCGCCGTCACGAACAGCACGATGGCCACGTAGTTCAGAAAACCCGAGGTCGGGCCGCTTTCGTGGCCGCCCATCGGATCGAAGAAGGCGGCGTTGCCGCTGCCGGTCTGAAAATCGATCAGGTAGCCGATGCCCTGGATCGCGAACAATACCGCGCCCATCGCGCCGGCGAGCAGCAGGCCGATCACCGCCTCCTTCGCCGCGAGCACGCACCAGACCAGGAACGGCAGATCGACGACCGAGGCCGGATCGATGACGGGCGCGACGAACGCCGCAATGACGACGGCCAGCCCGTTGCGCACGAGCCCCGTCACGATCTGCTCGTTGAAGACGGGCATGATCAGCATGATCGGCAAGAGCCGCGGCATGACGAAGAGCAGAGGCCGGGCGCTCGCCGCAATGTCGGCGAAACTGTGAGCCTGCTCTAGCATCGGCTGTCCGGGTGAAAGGCGGGCCATGCTTCGTGGCCGCCCTCGGCTTCGCGGGCAGCGCCGTCGGCACCGCCCGCGCCGGCCAACTCGGCGAAGCGGCGCACCGCGTGGCTGTCGGCCACTTCGTCGGCGGCACGCTCGAGCCGCGCGGCCCGTGCGCGCTGCGCCTTCTCGCCGGCTTTCTCGAGCTTGTCCTCGGCGGCCTTCGCGCGGCGCGCGGCGCGCTGCAGTTGCGCGAGTTGCGCCTCGTGGCTGTCATGGCGCTGGCTGGCCTCGGTAACCGAGCGCGTGGCCGTGCCGATGCGCATGTTCACCGTGCGCGTATCGGCGGCCGCTTCCTGCAGCGCACGCGCCGAATTCGCGGCGTCGGCTCCGGACCCGCCAGCCGCGGCGAGCCGCTGCTGGATCGCCGCCTTGATCTGCGCCTGCGCGTTCAGGTGCGCGACAGCCTGATCGAGCGCACGGCGGCTTTGAGCGGCAATGCTTTGCTGGCGCGCGGCCGCCACGCGCGCGATCTGAGCGCGCATCTCGCGCACGCGGCGCAGCCGCGCGAGTGTGGCGAGCACGGCGGCGTCGTCGGCGTCAGACATGATCGTTCGCCAGGCGAATGAGACGCGCGAGCATCGCATCGAAGCCGACGTTCTCGGTCGCGGCCTGCGTGCAGAAAGCCATCAGCGGCTCGCGGGCGTGCAGTGCGAGATCGCCGAGCCGGTCGCTGCCCTCCCGGTACTCGCCGATCTGCACGAGCAGCTCGATCTCCTGGTACTTCGCGAGCAACTCTCGCAACCGGCCCGCCGCGCGCTGATGCACCGGCGACGTCACGAGCGGCATCACGCGCGAAAGGCTCGCGAGCACGTCGATGGCCGGATAGCGGTTGGCCAGCGCGATCTTGCGCGAGAGCACGATGTGGCCGTCGAGAATCGAGCGAACCTCCTCGGCGATCGGGTCCGACTCTTCGTCGCCTTCCACGAGTACCGTATAAAGCGCCGTGATCGAGCCGTTCGCGCCCTGCCCGGCACGCTCGAGCAGGCGCGGCAGCACCGCGAAGGTCGAGGGCGGAAAGCTGCGGCGCGTCGGCGGCTCGCCGCTCGCCAGCCCCACCTCGCGCTGCGCGCGCGCAAAGCGCGTGAGCGAATCGACGAGCAGCAGGACGCGCTTGCCCGCATCGCGGAAATGCTCGGCAATGGCCGTGGCCACGAGCGCCGACTTCACGCGCTCCATCGCGGGCCGGTCCGACGTGGACACGACGAGAATCGAGCGTGCGCGCACCTCGGGCGAGAGCGAATGTTCGATGAACTCGCGCACTTCGCGGCCGCGCTCGCCGACGAGCGCAATCACGTTCACATCGGCCTTCGCGCCGCGAGCAATCATGCCGAGCAACGTGCTCTTGCCGACGCCCGACGGCGCGAAGATACCGACGCGCTGCCCTTCGCCGAGCGTCATCAGCGAATCGATCACGCGCACGCCTGTAGCGAACGGCTTGTCGATCATGCGCCGCGCGAGCGGATTCGGCGGCTCCTGCTGCGTCGATACCCAGGCCGTCGCCTGCACGGGGCCGCGCTCGTCGAGCGGCTGGCCGAGCCCGTCGAGCACGCGGCCGAAGAGCGCCTCGCCAACGGGAAAGACGTGCTCGCGCCCCGAGGGGACGACCGTCGTCTCGGGCGAGAGTCCGGCGACATCGCCTAGCGGCGTGAGCAGCGTCGTCTGGCGCGAGAAGCCGACGACTTCCGCGAGCAACGTGGGCCGGTTCGGCGTGCGCAGCTCGCAGATCTCGCCGAGCCGCGCGCGAATGCCCGTGGCGTTCAGGATCTGTCCGACCGCATGGTTCACGCGCCCTTGCACCGACACCGGCGAAAAGAACGCGAGGCCCGCGTCGAGATCGCCGACGAGCCGCCCGCTGTCGAGCGAGGCGGATTCGCCGAAGCGCTCGTCGTCGCCGGCCGGCGCTGCGCCGAATGCGCTCATCGCGGCGCCCCCGGCAAGTGCTCGCGTCGAATGGCCTGGCGCAACGCGTCGATCTGCAGATCGAGGCTCGCGTCGATGCGGCCCGACGGCGTTTCGACCGTGCAGGCATGCGCGCTCAGTTGCGCATCCTCGACGATCTGGATCTTCTGTGCGCGCGCGGGGCCTGCAAAGGCGGCGGCGAGCGCCTCCTGCATCTCTTCCTTTCGGCCCGGCGCGACATGCACGACGAGAAACGGCTCGTCGCGCACGAGCGGCACGATCCGCGCGAGCGCCGCTTCGTAGAGCCGCTGCGGATGCATCTCGCCGACTATCGTGCGCACGGCCTTCACGACGATCTCGGCCATCGACTCCTTCATCGACTCCATCGTCTTGGCCGCCAGCAGCGCCTGACTGTAGGTGCGCGCCGCGTACTCTTTCTGCGCGCGGCGCAGCCCTTCCTCGTAGCCCGCGGCCTGGCGCGCCTCGAACTCCGCCTGAGCGGCGGCGACGATGCGCTCCGCCTCCTCGCGCGCGGTCGCGATGACGGCGGAGGCATCGAGCAGCGTCGCGTACTCGCGCTCCTTGAGCACCTTGCGCTCGGACAGCAGCTGCAGGTTGTCGCTCGTGATCAGAAAAGCCAGTCCCATACCGCAAACCTCTCGGGAATCAGAAACAGGAACAGCAGCTCGCCGAGCTGGTCGCGCTGCGAGCGGTTGAGCAGATACGGCGCCGCCTCGTCGATCGCGCGGTTGAACTTGAGCGGCACGCGCCGCTCGACAGGCGTTCCCGCGGCCGCCATGAAATCGGCAAGCAGCCGCCCGCCGCGCGCGCGAATCACGGCCGGCAGCGCCGCCGGCTCACCGCGCCACGGCTCGAGCGTATCGCCGAGCGCGCTGAACGCGGGCGCCCGCTCGAGCGTCAGTTCCAGCGCGTCGGCGCCGACTTTCGCCGTGACCTCGGCGCGAATGCGCCGCACCGGCAGCGCCTCCACGAGCCACGCGCGATGCAGCAGCAGCCCCGCGTAGGTGGCGAGCTGCTCGAGTGCGGCGCCGGGCAGCAACGCGAGGCGCGCGAGCGGCGTGGCCACGTCGAAGTCGGCCAGGTCCGCCACCCCGTGGCGCTCGAGCAGGTGGCGCGCGATCACGCGGCGCCCGGCCTCGCCGAAGCGCGACAGTTGCCGGTACGCCCCGGGCCAGTCCTCGGGCAGGCGCGTGACGTGCAGGTACGCATCAGGCCGCAAGTTGAACTCGCAGACCATCCGGTAGAACGGCACGCGCCGCGGCGGCGCGGGCGGCTCGAGCGGCTCCGTCCACGGCAGGCTCATGGCGCGGCACTCATGCGGCACTCCCGCAGCATCAGGCGCCGTCGCGCGCGCTGTCGGCCACGCGCATCGCGCGCGAACCCGACGAGGCCGCCCCACCGCGGCCGTTGCCGAAGAGCCCGGCGAGCCGGGCGCCGAACATGCCGCGACGAGCGGCGGAGAGCGCGATGACCGCGAGCGTCATCAGCAGCAGGGCCGCAACGAGCCAGCCGAGCGGCGAGCGCAACCGCAGCGCGTCGACGAGCGCATCGCCGATCGCATTGGCCTGCACGGGCTTGGCCGTGGTCGGCTGCAGGAACAGCGAGACGTTGTCATACTGCAGCCCCTCGATGCTGTGGGTGACGAGATCCTTGACCATCGGCGCCATCGCGCGCAGATCGACGCCGGGCTTGTAGCGAATGTAGACGGCCGCCGAAGACGGCTTGATCTTGTCCGCGAGCGGGTCGTTCTCGGGAATCACGACCTGCACGCGCGCGACCACCACGCCTTCGATCGACTGCAGCGTGCGCGTGAGCTCCTGCGAGAGGCCGTAAAGGTAGCGCATGCGCTCTTCGGCCGGCGTCGAGACGAGCCCTTGCTTCTGAAAGAGTTCGCCAATGCTTGCGTAGTGCGGATGCGGCAGCCCGTTCGCGCGCAGCACGGTCAGCGCCGGCTGCAGATCGTTCTCGGCGACTTCGACCTGCCACGCGGCGCGATCGGAAGCGTCGCGCGCGTCGTTGTCCTTCGAGGCCGCGATGCCGGCCTCGCCGAGCACGCTGATCATCTCGTTCGCCTCGGCTTCGGTCAGGCCCGAGTACAGCTCTTTCTGGCAGCCCGCCAGCAGCACGAGCGCACCCGCGAGCAGCACGCGCGCAAGCACGCGCCGGCCGCGCCGCGCGCCGTCCCGGCCGGGCAATGAAAATGAGCTCACCGTCATTCCTGGTTCTTGAGGATCGAATGGGTGAGCCCGTTCGTCGCCTGCGCGACGGCGAGGCTCAGCTGGTACTCCGAAATCGTCGTCGTGGCGCTCCACTGGAAGTCCATGGCCTGCGCCATGGCCATCATCGGGTCGTTCGCGTTCTGCCCCATCGACTGCAGCATCTCCACCTGATGGGCCTGCAGCTTCGAGTAGCGCGTATCGAGCTCGCTCGTGTAGCCGCGCAGCCGCTCGGCGAGCGACGACGGCGCGAACTGCGGCTTCATCTGCACTTCCATGGCGCCGGGCTGATACGCGACGACTGGTGCGGCCTGCGTGGCCTGGGCGGTTTGCGCGACTTGCGCGGGTGCCTGCTGCGCACTGCCGCTCGCCTGCGCCGCCTGCCCCGGCGGCGACTGCATCAGGCCGTCGAACTGCCGGACCTGCGCCTCGTTGTGCGCGCCCGCCGGCGCACCCTGCGCGGCCTGCGCGAGCGTGGCCGCCACGGCGGGCGGCGCGGTGCCGGAAACGTTCATGTCTGTTCTCCTTGCCGATCTGGTTTTCAGGGCTGGCTCGCGCCGGTCGCTGGCGCGCGAACATGCCCTAAGGCGAACGCCACCCCGGAGTCCGCGCCTGCGCGCTTACTCCGATCGTCATCGCAACCGCATCGGATGCCGGCGGACGCAAGACGCCGAAGCGCTTGCACCCGCCGGGCACCGGCACGCTCGCGACGAACCGGGGCGGACAGCCGCCGCCGTCAGGCGCGGCCGGCGGAGCCGATATGCTCCGCAGCCTGCGAAGCCGCCGTGCCGGCAGCCTGCGTGACCGCACCGGTCGTCTGAAACGTGCTCGTCGAACTCTGGACCTGGAATTGGATCTCGGTCAGCTTCGTCTGAGCCTCGATCAATTGGTTGGCCTGGTTCTGAACTCCACTGGTATCGGTGACGTTACCGCTCATCGCTCGCTCCTTTACGTTGACAAACATCTCGGCGACGCAGCCCCATGCCGCTACCGCCATGGCTTACCGCTGCGCGCGGGCGGCCCCCATGGCCGCTCTCGCGCCTCGGCTGCGCGGCGCGTGCTCTCACGCGCGCCGCAAAACGATTCTCCGCGCCGTCACGGCGCGTGCCCTTGCGACGCACCGGACGGCACCGGTCCGAGCACCGGCGCCGAGGCGCCGCCCGCCGTGCCACCCGCATGTACCGCGCCCGCTCCGTCGGTCGATGCCGATGCGCCGACGGCAGCCGCCGACGCCGGCACCGGCACCGGCATGGCGACACCCGTTGCCGCGCCGCGCGCGACGGTGCCCGGCGTTGCCGCATCGGCGGCGGCCGTGGCCGTGCGATTGCCGCCCAGCGGCATCACGATGCGCCGGCCGTCGTTCTGAAACACGACCTGATCGCTGTCGATCGAGACGACGGTCGGGCCTTCCTTCATCTTCGAGCCTTCGAAATAGCGGCTGCCGTCGGCCGTTTCGACATAGCGATCGTCGTCGCTCACGAATACGGTGACGATCTCCGGAATGCCCGCCACACCGCCGAGCACGCCGATGCTCGCAGGCGTGTTCGGATCGCCGTAGTTCACGTGGTCCACCACCTCGAGCGCGGGCCGCGCATCCTTCGTGTAGTTGCGGATGCGATCGGCGATCTGCGCGTGCGGCGCCGTGCCGGCGAGTTCGATCCTGCCGCGCCCCAGGTACGAAATCGCGAGCGGCGTATCGCTGAAATAGGTCTGCGCCGTGGCGATCAGATCGCTGACGACGTAGACGGTGCCGAGCGCCGCGCTTTCGACGCCGGCCACGATCTGCGCGACTTTCTCGCGCTCCGCCTCGTTTTTCACGTAGCCGGTGACGACCGCGCCGTCGTCGCGCGGCGTCACCGTGAGTTCGGGGTACGGGCGCAGCGCCTGCTGCAGCCGGTGCACGCGCGAAACCGCCGATTCGTGCTGCCACGGCAGGCTGCCCGACCACGCAATGAGGCCGTAGCCGAGCGCGCCGAGCGCCACGCCGCCCCAGAGCGCCAGCAGCACGAGCATGAAGCGGCGGCTGCCGACGCGGCGCACGGCTGCCGCGAGCCACCCGAGCCACGCGGTGTCGTGTTCGGCGAGCGGCTTTTCGCTCTCGGCCGGCAGCGCGGCGGCGGCCTGCGCGTTGCGCGCGATGCCAAGACGCATCGAGCCGATCGTCAGCACGTCGCCCGGCGCCAGCGAGCGGCGTCCGGCCACGAGCGGCTCCTCGTTGAGCAGCACCGGCGCGCCACCTTCGGCGCCCGCGTTCTGCACGGTCACCGCGAGCGCGCCCACTTGCAGGCACACCTGCTTCGGGCCGATCTCGCGGTCGGGGAGGATCACCTCGCAGTCGGCCGCCGTGCCGATCCAGTTCGCACCGCGCGCGAGCGACATCGTGCGGCCGTACATCGGCCCGCTCAGAAAGCACAGATTCCAGGGCGAGGCATCGACGGCCTGGCCAGACGGCGCCGAACTCATCGACATGCCCGCGCCGCGGGAATCAAGGATTGACGCCATTTCCCTTTACTCCTTGCGCTCCTTGCGCGCCTTGCGGCGGCGGCGCGGCCGTGAGCGCACCGGACGCCGCCGCGGCCGGCTCGCCGGGCGACGGCGCGGGCGCCCCCGCCGCCGACACCGCCGAGGCAGACGACGCGGGCGCCACGGGCGGCAGCGCCGGCGGCCCGAAGCGCGTGCCCGGCAGCGGCTTCGGCGTGAGCGGCACGACCACGTCGTTGTCGGGCGCCCGGTACATCGCTAGACCGTTCGCATCGGGCTGCACGTCGCTGCCCGGATTGACCGGCGCGCCGTCCGGTGCGTACATCGACGCCGTACTCACGACGCGCGGCGTGAGCAGATAGAAGCGCTCCATGTGCTCGCCCGTCTTGTCGGTGTACTTGAAGAGATTGCCGATCAGCGGAATGTCCGAGAGCCAGGGCACCCCGCTCTTGTTGATCTGCACCTGCCGGTTGTCGAAGCCGGCAATGAGCAGGCTTCTGCCCTCGTCGATCATCGTCTTCGTGACGATGTTGCGCTGCTGGATCACCGGCACGTTCGACACCGACTGGTTCGGCACGACGTTGCCGTCCTGGATGTCGACGGACATCATCACGCTGTCGATCGGGGAGCCTGCACGCTGCACCGCGCTGTCGTCGACGATCATCGGCGTGACCTTGATGCTCGTGCCCGTCGTCACGCTGTAGAGCGAGGAATCCTGGAACCCTTGCACCTGCACGTAGAACTGCGTGAGGTTTTCCAGAATGGCCTCGGTGTTGTCGAGCGCCAGCACCTTCGGCTTCGAATGCAGTTCGGCCTTGCCGGCCTGCGCGAGCGCGTTGATGCGCGTCAGCAGGTAGTCGCGCAGCGAGCCGCCGATCGAGGCCGTGAGCGCGATGCCCGTGGGCATGAACGTGCCGGTCTGCCCCGCCTCGGTCGTGCCGATGCCGAACGTGAGCGGCGGGTTGCCCGTGCCGTTGTATTGCGTGTTGCCGTTGAGCGACGAGGCCCCGTTGCCGATCTGGATATCGCCGTGCGACGTATGCAGACGCCAGTCGATGCCGAGGCTGTCGAGCGAAGTCTCGTCGATGTCGATGATCGTCACGTTGATTTCGACGATGCGCGGGCGCACGTCGAGATCGTGGATCAGCGACTGATAGCGGTACATGTTCTCGGGAAGATCGCGTATGAGCACGGCGTTGATGGCCGGATCCGATTCGATCTGCGGCAGCGTGTTGCTGTTGTCCGCGCCGTTGAGCGAGAACGGCATGCCGCTGTCCGGCTGCTGGCCCGAGTTGCCATAGCCATTCAGGCCGGCCGAACCGCCCGCCATGTCCGGAAACTCGATGCGCGGCACCGCGATGGTCACGCCCGAGCCGAGCTTCATCTGCCGCGCGGCCGCGCCGAGCGTGGCCGTGGAAGGCGCGTAGTTCGACCGCGAGCCGGCCTTGCCGTACAGGCGCCGCAGGATCGTGGCCACGCCCGGAATGACCACCTCCTTGCCCGAGCGGTTGATGGTGAAGTCGGAGGCCCATGCGTATTTGAGGCGGAACGCCCGGACGTCGGCGAGCTGTCCGTTCGTCGACGGGTTGCCGACAGTGCCCACGGCCTGCCGCACGAGTTCGATGTAGCGGCGCGGCCCCGATACGTAGATGCTGTTGGCGCGATCGTTGATGACGAGCGAGTAGCGCTTGTCGGGAATCTGCATCGATTCGAGCGCGCGCCCGATCTCGCCCGACGAATTCGGCGGAATGGGGATCACCTCGCTGCGCGATTGATCGGCCGGATCGACGTAGAGGAACGAGCCGTCGTAGTACCAGGTGAGCCCGTAGGTCGAGCAGATCGAATCGAGCGTCTGTTCCGGCGTGCCCGAGAAACGCCCGCTGATCGTGCCGTCCACCTTGGGATCGACGATGGCCGTCACGCTTTGCGACGCGGCGAGCTCGCGAATGAAATCGGCGATCTTGCGGCCCTTGGCCACGATCGTGAACGGCCGGTTGCGCCAGCGCAGCTCGGCCGCCCGCGAGGGCAGCGAGAGCGCGGACAAGATCGACACGGACAGCAGGGCCGTGACGACGAAGGCCGTTGCGGCGGTCTGCGCACGCCTTTTGTTGAATCGGAATCGAACCGCCATTCGGCGCATCAGAAGACACCTGTCGAAGAAGTGAACAAACGCGTCAGCGCTTGCTGCGCGAAGCGCAGCACCTCGCCCCCCAGCCATCCGGACAACACCACGAGCGCGACCATCACGGCGATCAGCCGTACGGCAATGCCGATGTTCGCGTCCTGCACCTGCGTGACGGCCTGCACGATCGCGGCCGCCAACCCCGTGACCGTCGCAATGACGACGATCGGCAACGAAAGCATCAGCACGAGCACGAGCGCCTGCTGGGTGAGATCGAGGATCGAGGAACTCGTCATTGCACGGCCCCCGCCGCCGGGCCGCGCGCCGGCCGCACCTCGGCTCCCGCGCCAACCGTGCCGTCGTCGGGCGGATTCTTCACCCATCCCACCGTATGCAGTTGAACGTCTTCCTCGACCTCCTGATACGAAAGCACCGGCAGATCCGGCAGCACCGGCTGCAGAATCGACTTTGCGTAACGGCGCGCGCCGAGCGCGATCATGACGGCGAGCCGCGCGTTGCCGTGCGGCCCCGGCGCCGCGCTCGCGGCATTGACGATCGCGCGCACCTGCTCGCAGATGTCCTGCTTCACGCCGCTCGACAGCGCAAGGAAATTGCCTTGCTTCGTGCGCATGACCGCGCCTTCGATGCGCTCCTGCAGGTTCTGCTCGAAGAGCACGACGCGCAGTTGGCGCGTGGCGCCCGCATAGCGGTCGGTGATCATGCGCCGCAAATCGATGCGCACGAG
Organism: Trinickia caryophylli; assembly: GCF_034424545.1. Classification (NCBI taxonomy): domain Bacteria; kingdom Pseudomonadati; phylum Pseudomonadota; class Betaproteobacteria; order Burkholderiales; family Burkholderiaceae; genus Trinickia; species Trinickia caryophylli. The sequence continues at coordinate 1,889,389 of NZ_CP139970.1, forward strand.
TTCGACGAGCGCAACCACGTCGTCGGGTTCGTTCGGTGCCCACGTGATGAGGCTCTCGAAAATCACGCGTAAATTGCGGATCGGCACCTGCTCGGCCAGCAGGCGCCGCAGCACTTCGGTGATCCGCTGCAGCGGCACGAGGCGCGTGAGCTCGCCGACGAGTTCCGGATGCTCGCGCCGCACGAGGTGCACGAGCGCCTGCGTCTCCTGGATGCCGATGAGTTCGTCGGCGTGCTGGCGGACGATCTGCTCCACGTGTGCCGCGAGCACGGCCTCGCACGACAGGTGCCTGCTTTCGTGCGCGGCGCCCTCGGGCTTGATCCAGAGTGCCGTCGCGAACGGGCCGAACGGTTCGGCCGGCTGCCGCTCCGCCTGCTCGGGCAGCGGCGACGTGCCGTCCCACAACTGCCAGCCCGGCTTCAACGCACCTTGCGCCGCGAGCACGTCCTGCAGATAGATGCGATAGGTGCCCTCGGGAATCTTGTCGTCGTCGGTCAGCGTGATGCGCGGGAAGACCGTGCCGATATCGGCATCGACACGCGCCTTCGCCCCCGAAAGCGAGGCCTGCAACTGCGCGAGATTGATCGCGCCGCGCAAATCGGCCGAAAGCGTGACGGAGATGAGCGACGTGACACCGGCCGCATGCGTGACGCGTGCCGCTTGTCCCTCGCCCTCCGTGCCGCCCACATGGCCGGCAATATTGATGAGGTTGAAACTCGGCGCGGCCGTGCGCCGCTTCATCTGCATCAGGGCGATGCCGCCCAGTGCGAGCGCGATGAGCGCGAACGACCACTTCGGGAAGCCCGGCACGATCAGAAAGCCGGTCAGCACGAGCGCGGCGATCAGCAGGGCGCGCGGATGCGCCATCAACTGCTCGCCCAACTGCTCGCCGAGCTGACGCTGGCGCGAGTCGCGCGTGGCCACGCGCGTCGTGACGATGCCGGCCGCGATCGAGACGAGCAGCGACGGAATCTGCGACGCCATGCCGTCGCCGACGGTCAGGATTGCGTAGCGCTGCAGCGCCTCGCCGATGCTCATTTGATGCATGAGCGTACCGACGGCGATGCCGGCTACGATGTTGATGAACGCGATGACGAGGCCCGCGATGGCGTCGCCCTTGACGAACTTCATCGCGCCGTCCATCGCGCCGTGCAGTTGGGATTCCTGCTCGAGCTTTTCGCGGCGCTCGCGCGCCTCGTCGGCGCTGATGATGCCCGCGCGCAGATCGGCGTCGATGCTCATCTGCTTGCCCGGCATCGCATCGAGCGAGAACCGCGCGCCGACTTCGGCGACGCGCTCGGAGCCCTTGGCGATGACGATGAACTGCACGACGGCGATCACGAGAAACACCACGCCGCCCACGACCACGTTGTTGCCGACGACGAGCCGGCCGAACGCGTCGATGACGTGGCCGGCGTTCGCGTGCAGCAGAATCAGCTTGCACGACGCGATATTGAGCGCGAGACGGAACAGCGTCGTGAAGAGCAGCAGCGCCGGGAACGAAGAAAAGCTGACGGCGGACGGCACATAGGTGGACACCGTCAGCAGCACGACGCTGATCGCGAGGTTCAGCGAGATCATCCCGTCCAGCGCCGCTTGCGGCAGGGGCAGGATGAACAAGGAAATGACCGCGGCCACGAACGCCGCGAGCACGAGATCGGCTCGCGGCGAAGCGGACCATCGCGCGCCGGCTACGCTTGCGCCGGCGGAAAACATCCGCTGCCAGTCGCGCGGAAGCGCCTTGAGATCAGCCATTGTCGAGTACTGACTCCCTGTTGTTACGCCGACCGTCACTTCGATCGTTACTTCGATCGCTACTTCGGTCGTTACCCCGATCGTTGTCACGCGCCGGCAGGTCCGACCGGTGCGGCGCTATGCGCACGACCCCGATCTTTGCCGTGTTTTCCGGCTTCTGAACAACATACGAACGCGCGCGCCTTCACGCGACGGCTCGCCCGAAGACGGCACAGCTGCTGTCCAGCCGGGCCCCTTCGGGTATCCGAACGCGATCGAGTGTAACGGGCCGATTCAACGGATAACGGTAGTCGTCTCGTAGCTGACGAGGCGCTTTGCGGGCCCTTTCACGGGCCGTACTACGAAAGTTGCACGGGGCCGATCAAGTGCAACGTATTGCTACGAAGTGCTACAAATTGCTACTGATTCGCGAGCGCGACGGGCTCCCACGCACGCAGCCGCCGCCCCGCGAGATAGGCCAGTTGAGCACGGTTTTGGGCGTTGAACACTCGTTCGAGCCAGTGGATGTGATAGCCGACCTTGTGCAGCGAGATCTGCAGGGCGTCGGCGATACCCTGATCGGAGAAGCCCTGCACGAGCCGTTCGAGCACCGCTTCCTGCTCGTGCGCGAGTACGACCGTGCGAATGCGGCGCACGCGTGCTTCGAGAAACGGCTGTACGAAACGGTGCACGGCGAGGCTGATGGCCAGCGCCGTGCCGAAAACACGATCGTTGATCCAGTCGTGGTCGTGCGTCTCGGAGGCCAGCCCGACGCTCACGCGCAAGCCCAACTGCGGGGCCGACAACGCAAAGATCACGCCGCTTCGCATGTTGTGCGTGCGCAGCGATGCCGCGAGCGCCTGCATGCGCCGGTCATTGCAGGCGCGGGCCCGTTCCTCGATGAGCCCGAGGCCCCACGCTACTGGAAAACCCGTCTGTTGCATTTCCGCGAATCGAGGGTCGACCTCGTACCACATGTTCGAGAAATACGGTTGAATGAACGACACCGGCGCGAGGTCGCGCAGGATATGGGCGTAAAGCATGCGCTGACCGACCATTTCAAACGCGCCATAAGTCAACGTGCTGAAGCCGGCAGCACGCATGCGTTGATGGCACTCATTGAAGTTCGATAAAAACGCGTCGAATTTTCCGGATACGTCTTCCGCCTCGGTAAAAAATGGATTCAACGCGGCGTGCGCGGGCGCTTGCGCGTCCATAGCGGCAACGTCGGGCTGTTCGCGCTGTTGCGCGAGCACATCGGCCCTGGAAAACAATTCGACGATCGGTGCGCCTTCAAACGGAGTCATGGTGCTTCCTGGCTGTCATTCGATAGGACTGCGAAGAAACCCCCGTCTCGATCTGGTCTTTCTTGATTGTTTTATTGGCTGATCGACTGCAGTATTGCGGTTTTTGATATTACGATATCTTACTGTCATGCGGTTGTCGAAGCCTGCGTCGACGATGTACAAAGATTCGAAGAAGCGCGGTTTCTCCCCGAACCGGCTTGCGAACGAGACAAGAAGTATTGGTTTGCCGATCCCGCCGCGGATCCGGCACGCTGCACCGAGGGCTCCCCATGTCTGAGATTGCGTCGTACGAACCCACCTGCCCCGCGCGCGCTTCGGTGCCGTGGCCAGCGATGACGGGCCTCGCCGCCGAAGCGCCGGCGCCCGAGCCGGGCGATGCCGGCACGATTCCGGTCGTCTGGTACAACGATTCGAAACCCTCGGTGCTCGAGCAGGCGGGCGCGCCGCGTCTGGGCGTGGCGGAGACGCTCGCGCGCGCGCAGAGCGAGGCCGAGCGTTCGCGCATCGTAGCGAGCCTGCTCAGCCTCACCGGCTTTACGACGTTTGCTTACTTCGCCCTCGAATTCGCGCACGATCGCGTGCAACGGCTCTTTTTGCATGAAGCGTTTACGCCGGCCACCTGGCGCGGCGAATACGTCGAGCGCCGCCACTTCGGCGTGGACCCTCGTACGTTCGGCGCGCGCAGCTGCAACATGCCCATGGTCTGGGATCTGCGAACGCTGCGCGACGAGCCGAGGCTTGCCGACATCGCGGCTACCGATGCCGATGCGCTCGATGACTTCCTCCATACGATGCGCAACGACGGCATGTGCAACGGCATCATGTATTCGATGGCCGTGCCGGGCACGCGGCTGCATGCGTTCATGAGTTTTACGTCGTCGCGCAGCAACCGTGAATGGATGGCATCGACGACGATCGAGCAGGCGCTTTCGATCGGCCTTTCGGTGCACAAGTTCGCTTCGCCGAAACTGATGGCGGTGGCGCGCGAGCACGCGGTGCACAGCCTCACGCCATTCGAGTACAAGCTGCTCGCCGGGATTGCCGAAGGTGCATCGGACAAGGAGATCGGGCGCAGGCTCGATACCACCGCGCACAACGTCGACTATCACCTGCGCAAGCTGCGCAAACGCTTCGGCGTGTCGAATCGGATCGAACTCACCTATCTCACGTCGAAGATGGAGCTGATCTGAGCGAGCGTGAGCGCACGCTCGCTCTGTTCGTCGGGACGATCTTAACGGCCCACGCGCCGCATCGACGACACTAACTCGTCGCTGCGTGCCCACTCGTGTTCCTCGTTCTCCGAGGCGGGGAACTCGATCGCATGGCGCAACGCGCTGTGCTCCGACACGAGCGTTCGCACCTCGTCGACGAACCGGTCGCGCTCCGGGCCCGGCACGCTCATGCGGACGTCCCGATCCGACCAGAGTCGGCTAAGCCGCTCCGTCATCGCTTCATAACGGCTGCCCATATCCTCGTTGCCCAACTGCGTGACCGGGTCGCGCGCAATCGAAGCATGGTCGCCCAAATGCGATGCTACCGACGCGAAGTCCCTCAGCGCGGATGCCGCATCCTCGTCGCTATAAGTGAACCCCACTTCCGACGGTGAGTAGCGGCGTGCGCCCGTTCGGTCGGCGTTCAGAATCGACGCCGGGTTGCTCGGCAAGCCCAGCTCCGCACGATGCGTTCCCAAGCCGAGGCTGTTGACCGACGCATGCGTGTGCGAAGACGCATGCGTGTGCGACGACGCGGTCGATCGCGTCGAACGAGCTGTGCGCCCCGTCGCCTCGGTGCGGCCGCTGCGTCCCGATCGGGCCTCGCTGGATGCACTCCGTACCGACGACGACTCGCCCTGCTCGCTGATCGCGGCAAGCCTCGAAGCCGCGACCCGGCGGCGGTTCGTCTCGGCACTCCGGTCGCTTCCTGCCGTGCTCGATCCCGTCGTAAGCCGTCGCAGGCTTTCGGTGATGCCACTCATTCTCGAACGCCGGCCCGACGTCGACGACGTCGTGCTCGATGTGGTGGACGGCGCGCTCGCAGGCGTGCTGGTCCAGTCGCTGCCGCTGTTTCTGTTGATTCTGCTCATTTATCCAATCTCTCTCGGTATCTGTCGTGTCTGTGGTGTCCGCGCTCGATCAACGAGTGTCGCGGTTGCAAAGGTCGCGTCAACCAGGCGGCGACCGGTTGTGCCCGAGCGACGAATAAAAGGCGGAGGGGAGGGATATGCGCGCAAACCCGCTGGTGTGCGGTGTCTGCGCGAATGCGCTGCGCGATGCGGCATGACGCGCCGCGTGCGCGCGATTGCCGCGGCCAGCGGCCGGTACCGGCGAACGCGGCCGCGCGAAGACGGATGCGCGGCTCGACGCTACGAGCCGCGGCATGCGGCGGGACGAACGCTTGCCTGCCGCATCGGCTGTGCTCTGTTGCACCATGGATCGGTTTCTCGATAGTGATAAAGAGCGCATTGGATACCTGCACCCGATGCGCATCCCGCAGCAAACGCTCGGTTGGGCATTTCCCGACTGCGCGTTTTACCGCCCGCTTCTTTCCCGCCCTTCGGTTTTGCGCCGATTCGAGCGCAACCCAACGACCGGAAAGGGGTCCAGGATGCAACGTCCCATTCGCGGCGGCGGCCGTCCGGGCGAAAATACGGCGACTCGGGCGAAAATGCGGTGTCAGGCGATGCCATGCCCGCTACGGGGTCCGGTAGCGGCCCCGTGCGCCGGTCGATGCGCGCACGCCCGGGCGTCGCACCATTCGCGATAGCGAGCGGCGTTGCAAGCTAGACCCCAGGTGGCACAGTTCAGTTTCTTATCCCCGGACACGAAGGAGAAGACGGTCATGAATGACGCGCGGCAAACGGCGAACGAGCAGTTCGCGCTTTGGAACGGATATGCCGGCCGTGCCTGGGTCGACACCCAGGCGACGCTCGATCGATTGTTCGAACCCATTCAGACGATGCTCGTCGAGGCTGTACGCAACGCATCGGCGCATAGCGTGCTCGACGTCGGCTGCGGCACGGGCGCCACGACGCTCGCCATTGCGCGCATGCTCGGTACGCACGGGCGCTCCCTGGGCGTCGATCTTTCCGAGCCGATGATCGCGGCGGCGCGCACGCGCGCCGAGCAGGAAAACCTGCCTGTCGCGTTCGTGTGCGCCGATGCGCAAACGCATGCCTTCGAGCCGGCCAGCGCCGACATGATCGTCTCGCGCTTTGGCGTGATGTTTTTTGCTGATCCCGTTGCCGCCTTCACGAACCTGCGCAGCGCGGCCCGTGACGGTGCGGCGCTTCACGCCATCGTCTGGCGCAGCGCGGCCGAGAATCCGTTCATGACGACAGCCGAGCGCGCAGCGGCGCCGCTGCTGCCGAACTTGCCGCCACGCCGCGCCGAGGGCCCCGGCCAGTTCGCGTTCGCGGACCGTGCGCGAGTGAGTTCGATACTCGAGAAGAGCCGGTGGACACACGTCGAGATGCGCCCCATCGATGTCCCATGCACGGTGCCCGCGGACGCTATCGCAGGCTACGCGAGCCGGCTCGGCCCGGTCGGTGCGGCGCTGCAGGAAGTCGACGAACCCACGCGCGAGCGCGTGCTGAAAACGGTTAGCGCCGCATTCGGCGAATATCTGCATGGCGGCGAGTTGCGGTTCGACGCGGCTTGCTGGGCCGTTACAGCGCGCGCGGGATGATGTGCGGCATTTCGAGGCCGCCGGTTCGGTAAGGCCACTGCGCAGGCGCTCGGTCGATGTGCGCAGCGGCACCACGACGTGGCGAAGTCACGACGCCAGCGCCACCGTCAGCATGACGGCGCCGAATGCGAGCAAGGCGGCACCGATGGCGCGCGGCGCTTCCTTTCCGGCCGGCGCAAGGCGTTCGATCGTCGTCGCGCCGGTCACGAACGCCATCGCGCGCAGATCCATTGCGCCGGTGACGAGCAGCACCGCCGTCAGCCCCGCGCCGCAAAACATGCAATGAAACGCGAGACGCATGCCCTCGCAGCCGCCCGTCCACGCGCGCCGCGCCATTCGCCCGTTGCGCGTTCGCGGACCCGCACGCCGCCGCATGCCGCGCAGGCATGCCAGATGGTGCGTTTTCCACGCCGTGAATTGCATCGCGCCGGCCCACAGTACGGTTGTGCCCGCAACGATGGGGCACGCGCGAGCGAGCGCCGGCACCGCCATTGCCATCTGGAAGAACGCCGCGCCTGCGGCGAAAACGAGTGCGCCTGCCGCCGCCCACACGAGGAAGTACCCGGCCAATAGGCATGCAACCGATGTTTCGGGCCGGGCCGCATCGGTGCGATTCGCCGCTCCGAGATAGCACCACAGCATGGGCGCGAGCGAAGGCAGCATCATGACCGCCATCATGACGGTCCACATACCGACGAACGAGGCGGCCAACTGGTGCCAGGACTCGCCGCAAAGCGGCACCCAGGCCGCCGAGATCGACCACCCGCCCGGCATCGGTACAGCCCCCATCGCAGCCATGCGTCCGGCCTCGCGAATCGTCACCGCAAGGCCAGCTGCGAATAACGCTGCGCAAATGGCCGCGACGACGTACGGCTCGCGCTGACGCGAAGCTTCGCGTGGCGGCCGGTGGCCGGCGCGAACGATCTGGGTGCCGGACATCGTTCGCCTAGCGCGCATGCGCGGTTTCGTATTCGTCGTGCCGACGCCACCAGACCCCGGTCTCGTTGCGGCCCTTAGGCGCGCGATCGAGCCACTGATACATCCCCCACAAGCCGTCGAGGCCGCGCGCATAGGTCGAATACGCGTGATAAACGACGCCGTCCTCGAGCACGAACGTGCTCATGCCCGGCCTGTCGCGCGTATAGGTGAGAGGGTCGGTGCCGCAGGTATTGGCGAACTCGACCACGGGCGGCGGCGCCTGTGTCGCGTCCATCGCATGGCCGCCGCGCCGGAAGTTGTATTCGATGCCGCCGCCGCGCTGCTGTTCTTCGGTGAACGACACGTTGAAGTCGAAATTGAAGTCGCTTTCGACCGACGATGCCCACGGAAACGACCAGCCCATTCTGCGCTTGTAGGCCTGCAGTTTCGCGAGCGGCGCGCGCGAGACGGCCATGAGCGTCACGTCGTGATGTGCGAGATGCTCGACGAAGCCGTCGAAACCGTCGGCCAGCGCCGAGCACGATGGGCAGCCGGCCTTGTAATCGGGGCCGAACATGAAGTGATAGACGAGCAGTTGCGAGCGTCCGCCGAACAGATCCTGCAGCGTGGCGGGGCCGCCTTCCGTTTCGAACCGATAGGCCTTCTCCACGCGCACCCAGGGCAGCGCCTCGCGCTGCCGCGCGAGTGCGTCGCTGCGGCGGGTCAATTCCTTTTCCGCTTCGAGCAGTTCGAGCCGCGCAGCCAGCCATTCGGCGCGCGAGGCAACCGTGTGTTCAGTCATCGTTCTCTCCTCGGGTAGACACATATCGATCAAAACCTCTGTGCTAGATTAGGACTGCCGAACGATGCAGGGGGAGTGACAAGTGTGGCGGGATTGCAATGGATTCGATGATCGCGTCCGCGGCGCGTGCGCTGGCCGCCGGTGATCCGCTCGGCGCGCTGAACCGCGTCGCGCTGCGCGACGATGCCCATGCACTCGCATTGCGCGGCATCGCGATGGCGCAACTCGGCGATCTCGCGCGTGCGAAAGCACTCGTGCGCCGAGCAGCCCGTACGTTCGGCCCCGAGCAAGCGGCAGCACGCGCGCGATGTGCAATCGCCGAGGCCGAAATCGCGCTGGCCTCGCGCGATCTGAGCTGGCCCGCGAAGGCCCTCGATGCGGCTCGCAAGACGCTCGAACAGCACGGCGACCATGCCAACGCCGCACACGCGCAATACCTCGAAATCCGCCGCCTGCTGCTGATCGGCCGGCTCGACGAGGCCGAAGACAAAATCGCCGCACTCGAGCCCGCGCGCCTGCCGCCGGCGCTCGGTGCAGCGCATGCACTCGTCGTGGCCGGCATCGCCATGCGCCGCCTGCAGACCAAAACGGCACATGCCGCGCTCGGGCGTGCCGAACACGCGGCCCGGCGTTCGGGCATTGCCTCGCTGATCGCGGAAGTCGAAAGCGCGATGCGCCTGCTGACCGAGCCCGCTGCGCAACTGATCGCCCGCGGCCGTCAACAGATGCTTCGGCTCGATGAAGTGGAAGCGCTCCTGATGACGGATGCGTTCATCGTCGATGCATGCCGCCACGCCGTACGGTTTGCCGGAACCGTCGTGCCGCTCTCGAATCGTCCCGTGCTGTTCACGCTGGCGCGCGCTTTGGCCGAGGCCTGGCCCGACGATGTGTCGCGTGCGGCGCTCGTCGCACGCGCGTTTCGCGCAAAAACGGCCGACGAATCGCATCGCGCGCGCCTGCGCGTCGAAATGGGTCGGCTTCGCAAGGCACTTCACGGTATAGCCGACATCGGCGCGACGAAAGGCGGCTTTGCGCTCATGCCGCGCCGCGCGCGGGAAGTCGCGGTGCTCGCGCGCCCGGTCGAAGACAAACATGCAGTCGTGCTCGCATGCCTCGCCGATGGCGAAGCGTGGTCGAGTTCCTCGCTGGCGCTGGCGCTGGGCGCCAGTCAACGCACCGTGCAGCGCGCGCTCGACGCGCTCGCCGCCTCGGGCCGGGTTCAGTCGTTCGGCCTGGGCCGGGCACGACGTTGGACGATGCCGCCCATACCGGGATTCGCGACGGCATTGTTACTCCCCTCGCCGATACCGCTCGAGTAGGATCGCCCCATGAACACATCAGCCGCCGACATCGTCCGCGAGTACGGACCCTTCCCCGGAATCGACGCCGTGCATGGCCTGACGTACGACGGCCAACAGGTGTGGTTCGCTTCCGGCACCAAGCTCAATGCGCTCGATCCGGCAAGCGGGTGCACGCTGCGCGCGCTCGACGTGCCCGCGCAGGCGGGAACGGCATTCGACGGCCGGCACCTGTTCCAGGTGGATGGCGATTTCATCCGCAAGATCGATCCCGAATCCGGGCGTGTGCTCGCGAGCATTCCCGTGCCGAGCGGCGGCGGGATCTCGGGCCTTGCCTGGGCGGAAGGCATGCTGTGGGCCGGGCAGTATCGCGAGCGGACGATCCACCAGATCGATCCCGAAACGGGGGCTGTCGTGCGCAGCATTCGCACCGATCGCTTCGTGACCGGCGTGACGTGGGTCGATGGCGAACTTTGGCACGGTACCTGGGAAAACGACGCGAGCGAGCTGCGCCGGATCGATGCCACGACGGGAGAAGTGCTCGATCGCCTCGACATGCCGGCCGGCGTGGGGATATCCGGGCTCGAATCGGACGGCGCGGACCAGTTCTTTTGCGGGGGCGGCACGAGCGGAAAGATACGTGTCGTGCGCAGGCCCCGGCGCAATCAGAGCGAGGGCGAGCAGACGGGCGACGCACGCCGCTGATTCATCATCTCGATCCGGCCTCGCTCGCATCCGGATTCCACGCCGCAAGCCAGCACGTCCACGGCGCCGCAAAAGCCGGCGCCGATCGACCTCAATCGACGTCAATCCGACCATTCAATAACGTCAGTTTTTCTCCTTCTCGCACCATCGCGAGTCGAATCCATTCCGACGATTCGATAAAACTCGACCGTTCCAAAACTCCCCTTATATCTTAGGGGTAGACAGCGATTAGGGCCCCAAAATATATTGAGCCACACAACAACCCCGACAATCGCTCGACGATTGATTCAAAAAATGAACAACGAATATTTAACGTTGATTTATGAGAGAAAAATCAACACCTCGACGATTTCCGACGTTCTCGATTCATTCGGCGTCGAATCCGCACTGAATCCCGGCATTCGCCCGATGATTCGCTCCGGGAATGAAAAAGGCCATTATTTTGCGGGTACGGCCTATACGGTCAGATGGGCGCCCGTCAGAAAAGGCGCCGATATCATGGCCGCGCAGGAGTCTACCTGGGAACAGGTGAAGCGCTTCCTGGTTCCCGAGCTTGGCGATGGGGCCCGGAAAGTTTATGTGGCCGGTGCCGGCCCGATCCTGACGTCGGCGGCGCTGGCGGGCGCGATGAGCTGCACCTATTTCGACCGTCTCGGCTTCGAAGGCGCGGTGTTGGGCGGCGCGGTGAGAGACATCCCCGAATTGCGCGGCCTGCGAATGCCCGTGCTCGCAAGCAATCCGATTCCCGTGGATACGCAAGGCAGTTACCGCGTGGCCGGGACCGGGGATTTTTGCGTCATCGACAACAAGACGATTCACACCGGCGATCTGATCGTATCGGATGAAAGCGGCACCGTGGCAGTGCCGGCGACATTGATCGAAGCGGTATTGGATCGCGCCTGTAAAACCGATGAACTGGAAGCCGAAATGCTTCGGCAAATTCGCGCTGGACGCTCGCTGCCAAAACTGGTTGAAGAGCAACGCCGGATCTGACGCACGACTGCTTTGCCCCGAGGAGATCGACATGCTGAAAATCCACACCCTGGGCCCGCCCGGGACGAATTGCGAAAAGGCGGCGAAAGTCTATCTCGACCGCCGCGGCATAGACGGACAAGTATTGCTTTACGAAACGCTCGAAGAAGCGGCGGACGAAATGATGTGCACGGAGGAGCCCGACGACGTGCTGCTCGGCTGCATCGTTTATCCCTATCTGCACGAACTCGTATTTCGCAATCACCACTGGATGAAGCTGGTTGATTGCTTCGTGGTGGATACCTACGACATGGTCTTCGCCAGCCGTCTCGCCGATGTATCGCGCATCGCGAGCATCGGCTCGCACCCCGCCCCCGTCGATCTGCTCGCCGGCGTGACCGGGTTGCCGGGCGCGCTCGAGCCCGTCCTCGTCACCTCCAATGCCGAAGCGGCACGCCTTTGCGCGGCGGGCCGCTTCGACGGCTGCATCTCCACGCGGCTGGCCGCCGAACGCGCGGGCCTCCACATCCTGCAGAACTTCGGGCCTGTGCCGATGGGCTTCAGCATCCACGCGAAAGGAGCACACCAATGAAGTGGTGGCTCGACGGCAAACTGATTCCCGCCGATACGCTCTCGGTGCCCATCAACACCTACTCGCTGCACTATGGCCTGTGCGTGTTCGAAGGCATTCGGTCGTACAGCCTCGAAGGCGGCCGCACCATCTTCCGGCTGGAGGAGCACATTGCGCGCTTTGTCGCGTCGGCGGAGATGCTCGGCTCGCCGATCACGGGATACCGCGCAGGCGAGCTCTGCGATGCGGTCATGGCCGTGGCCGAAACCGCCCCCGCCAACGATCTCTATATACGGCCGCTTTACTACGTCGGCAACGGCATCATGGGCCTGCGCGCCACGCCGCTCGATCAGCACGTTGCGGTAACGGCATGGCAATGGCAAACCGATCGGTCGCACCCACGCTACACGTCGGGAATCAAGGTCGTGATTTCGCGGCACACGCGGCGCAAGGATTACGCGCAAGCGAAAGTGTCGGGCAATTACCTCGCGTCGGTCGCGGCCGTCAATTCGATTCCCGCCGGATTCGACGAAGCGATTCTGCTCGACGAAGACGGCTACCTATGCGAAGCGACCGCGCAAAACGTGTTCGTCGTCCTGCGCGACACGCTGCACACGCCGCGCGTGAAATCCTGCCTGAACGGCATCACGCGTAACGCTGTGATCGAGGTTGCCCGCAAGCTCGGGCTCGGCGTGCACGAGCGCGACATCACGCCAGCGGAACTGCTGGCGGCCGATGAGGCGTTTCTGACGAGCACGGCCTCCGAAGTGCTGCCGATCGCGCAAGTCGAGTCGCATCGGCTCGGATCGGCCGCACCGGATTCATGCACGTCGCGGATTCGGCAGACGTTTCTAGACCTCGTTCAATCGCACTGAATTCTATTCTCGCCAAGCTAAAGGAGCAGAAATGGGAGCACCGTATTTCATGCACAACCGCACTTTCTACCGCAACACGCCCGATGTGGATCTCGGCTTCCTGCAGGCGTCGTTCGATAACGTGCCGTACGACCAATACTTCACGGCCGGCCAGCGGTTTCGAACGACCTCGCGCGTCGCCATCACCGAGCACGGCTTGAAACTGCTGCCCAAGCGCCCGCTGTATCAACCTCCCTCGGTGAACAAGCTCCAGAACTACGGGGGAATTTGCCGGAATTACGAGGATGCCCCGGTCTCGCTCATCGAATCCGAGCCGTTTCGCAAGCTGATCGCCGAGTGGATCTCGCGCACGGGGCTGCAGCCCGAGAGCTTCTCGGTCCATCAGATCCGCACCACGGGTACGGGCAGCCCGGTCCCCGAGGGCCGGCACCACGACGGCACCGATTGGACGGGCCTTTACGTCGTCAAACGCCACGGCATCGAGCCGGAGAGCGCCCGCACGACCTATTGGGATCGGGACGGCGAGATCGTCATGCGCGACGTTCTCGCCGAAGGCGAACTCATCACCTTCGAGGACGGCAAGTACACGCACGATACGACGGCCCTCACCCCGACGCTCGACGGCGCCTATCGCGACGTGTTCGTACTGACGCTTCCCGAACACGGTGTGAACGTGCCTGCCGAACTCATCGGGGAATGACATGCCGCTTTTCAGCAGAAGTGCCTTGAGCGTTCATCAGGTCATAGACGGCGGGCGGGCAAGCTTCATACACGCGGAGCGCTTCTCGCTCGCGTTCTGGAAGCTCGATGCGGGCGCCGTGCTGCCGCTGCACCGGCATCCCCACGAAATGGCGCCGAACGTCATGTCGGGCGCCATCGATCTGACGGTGGGCGATGAAACATATCGTCTGCGCGCGGGCGATACGTTCGTGATTCCCCCCGACGTTCCGCATTCGGCCGTGGCACTGGAAGCGTCCGAAGTGATCGACGTGTTCGCGCCCGTGCGCGAGGACTACCGCGCACTGGCCGCCGGATCCGCCTCGACGTACCTGGGCCCGACGACGCGGACCGTCGAGCCCTGAGCTCCCTGCCCCCAAACGTCCCAAGCGAGGCAAACGATGGAAACGTACTATTCGATGCTGTCGCGGCATCGTGCCAGCGAGCGGCCGGCGTTCATCGATGCGGGTGGCCGTCTGCTCTCCTACCACAAGCTCTTCGAGCATGCCGATGCGATTGGGCAATGCCTCACGCGCCTGCTCGGCGATGCGAACTGCGCCGTCGGCGTATTGCAGGACAAGAGCCTCACTGCCGTCGCGTCCATTTTCGGCGTATTGGCCGGCAATAAGGTCTTTGTCCCGATCTCGCCCGGGCTGCCCGCAGCGCGGCGCGATTCGATCGTTCGGGCAACGTCGATGAAAGTCGTAATCGTCGACTATGCGCTCGCCGACGACGTTGCGCTGGAACTGGCGCGTCTCGGCCTCGCCCTGGTGTTTTGCGCCGTGGACGAAGACGGATTGCGACTGCATGTGGCCAACCGCGAGTCGATCGGCAGCGAGCCGGCCGCGGCGATCCACGACGAGCCGCTGAGCCACATTCTGTTCACGAGCGGAACGACAGGCACCCCCAAGGGCGTCATGATCAAGGCCGAAAGCCAGGCGGCCTTCACGCGCACGATGGCCGCCGCGTTCGGCCATAACTCGTCGACACGCTGGCTCTCCGTCTCGCCGCTCTACTTCGACGTGGTCACGCTCGATCTGTTCGTCGAGGCCTATTGCGGCTCGACGGTCTACCTCTATCAGCCTGGCCTGCCCGCGGCCGAGCTAGCCTACACGCTCGAAAAGCACGCGATCACCGATGTGCTCTTCATTTCGTCGGTGGTGAAAATGCTGGCGTCCGAGTTTTCCGAACTCAAGCGCCGGGATCTCTCGCGGCTCAGGCAACTCTGGTATGGCGGAGAGTCCTGCCCCGTCGAAGCGTTGAGGAAAATCAAGCAATGGCTTCCGCACATCGCGTTCGCGCAATGTTACGGGCCCACCGAAGTGTGCAACAACTCGACGCTGATGCGCTTCGACGACGTTCCGCCCGGCCATACCGGCTTCATGCCGCTCGGCAGACCGATCGACTCCGTGGAAGCGTACGTGGTGGACACCGACGGAGAATTGCTGCGAGGCCCGGGCGTCGGCGAACTCTATCTCGGCGGCGTGCAGGTCATGGCCGGCTATCTCGGCGATGCCGAGGGCACCGCGGCAAAGCGGGTTCCCAATCGTTTCAACCCGGCCTCGCCGTACCCGCTTTTTCGCACCGGCGACTTCGTTCGCCTCGACGCGGACGGCCTGCTCTGGTTTCACGGCCGCCAGGACGACCTCGTCAAAGTGCGCGGCAATCGAATTTCGCTGCATGAAGTCCAGGCCGCTTTCGTCTCGGAGCCCGAGATCGCCGATGCGATCGTACGCGTGGTGCCCGATTCGATCGGCGGCTTTCTCGACGCCCTCGAGGCCGTGGTGATCTGCCATCGCGCCATCGACAAAAAAGCGCTCGTCGAGCGCCTGCGCTCGCGGCTGCCGGCCTACATGGTGCCGGACCGGATCCACATCGAACTGAGAAGCGACGTGCCGATCAAGGAGAACGGCAAGCTCGATCGCCACCAGTTGCTGTCGCGCATCTGAGGTCCGACAGCCGATACCGGCGCCGACACCGACATCCGAATGCACCGCCACGAGGCGGATGCCCCCATCGACGCAACCACGACAGGAAAGACCATGTCCGAACTGAACGACTATCGAACGCCCGAAGAAGCCGAACTTGCGCGGATTTTCTGCGAAGTGATGAACCTCGATCGAATCGAGCGCGAGGCGGCCTACCTCGAACTCGGTGGCAATTCCGTGTCTCTTTATCTGATTCTCGAAAAGGTGAAGGAGCGATACGCCATCGATCTCGATCCGCAGCTCTTCTTCAAGGACGAAACGTCTTCGCTGCGCGCGCTGGCTACCGTGATCGCGCGCCAGACCGCCGTGCTCTTCTGAACCGGCACCGAGCCCCACCATCGAGGCAGACAACCCATGACACGCGAATACAGCCTGACACCGGAAGAACTGTCGAAGTTCTGGGCCAACGGATTCATCGGCCCGTTCACGCTCTACGAACCCGACGAAATGGAGCGCCTCTGGGCCGACGTGAGATTGAAGCTCTTCGACCGGTCCCGCTCGCCCTACCCCGAATCCCGCTTGAATTACGACCGGCATCTCGACGTCAAGCCGCTGAGCGACATCGCGAGCCACCCGCGCATCGTCGATCGCGTGGGCAGTATTTTGGGCGACGACTTGCTGTGCTGGCGCTCCGAATGGTTTCCGAAGTACCCAGGCGACGAAGGCACGGAATGGCACCAGGCAAAGACGTTCGTCGAATTCGAGGGTAATCCGCGCCTGCGCCCCACCGAAAACAAGACCGGGCTGTGGGGTCTGACCGTCTGGACCGCGTTTACCGAGGCGACGCGCGAAAACGGCTGCATGAAGCTGATGCCCGGCACGCAGGACGAGTGGTTCTTCGACGAAACGCGCTCGGTCGAGCACGATCCGTCACGGATCAACAACAAGGTCGCGGAGAACGAAAAGCGCGGCTTTTTCGGCTACGACTGGGACAAGCTCAAGGTCGATCCGAACTGGAAGCCCGACGAATCGCGTGCCGTGCACATGGAAATGCGCCCGGGCCAGTTCTTTATCTTCTCGTCGCAAACGCTGCACGGCTCCGAGCCGAATCGCAGCCGGACGCAATCGCGCTTCGGATGGTCCACGCGCTACGTCGCCACGCAGGTCCAGGTCTACCCGGGTTACGACCGCTATACGAGCCTCGGCGAGACGTTGTCCCTGCGCGATTACTCGACCGTGCTGGTGTCGGGCAACGACCGGTTCGGCCACAACACGGTGCGCGCGCCCCTGGCGTGACGCTACGGTGCAACGCTTGGCGGAGATGGCCATCATGAGAGAACCCGTGTTTGTCGGGGCCCCGTCGTTCGCGGCGGGGGAATTCGTCGAACTCGAGCAGTTGGAGCTCGACGCAACGAGCCGGGCCTCGCTGCACGATCTGGGCGTGAGCGGCGCGCGCACGTCGGGCGACGTGCCGTTGATGACGCTGGCGGCGCGCGCGGCCCGCAAGGTGCTGGACGCGGCGCCGATCAGCGGCGACGACGTGGACGCCGTCGTGCTCTGCACATCGAGTTTCTGGCGGCACCGGGAGCTTTCTTCCGGCGAGATCAGCCGCACGCTGCTCGATCTGGGGCTCAGGCGCGCACAAGTAGTGATGGCTTCGGTGATGGGCTGCCACAACGCGATCACAGGCCTGCGCCTCGCGCGCAGCCTCATTCGCTCCGAGCAATTCGAACACATCATGCTCGTGACGGTCGACATAGCCGAACCGGGAGCCACACGGCTCGCCGACGGCCCCTCGGTTCTAGGGGACGGCGCCGCGGCCTGCCTCGTCGCCACCCGGCCCTATGGCAATGCCTATCAATTGATGGACCTCGTGCTTTACGACAAGCATCCCATCGCGAAGCTGGGCGACAGCGCAGACGACCGGCAGTTGAAGCTCGTGGAATGGCTCGCCGCGATCAAAAGCGTCTGCAGCGATCTGTTGAAACGCAACGCGCTCTATAGCGATCAGATCGATCGGCTCGTATGCAACAATTACAACCCGCGAATGAACCGGTGGATCGCGAGCCAGGCCGGCGTGAGCGCAGGCAAGGCATGCGCATTCGATCGCACGCGCGGGCATATCTGGTCGTCCGACATTCTGATCAGCCTCGCCGAAATCGCGCAGGCACGCGATTTCGAGCGTATCGATCGCCTGATGTGCGTGGGATCGGGTCCGCACAACTTCGGTGCCGCGCTGCTCGAGCGGCGCGCCAGCTGAAACGCGGCCCGCTTCGTCGGCGACGAGGCGGACCGCGAGCATCCTTATCAAGGCCCCGCTCATGCCAGAGATTCAAATTGTCGTCATCGTCTGCGCGACGATCCTCGCCGGCTTCGCCGCCAGGGCGATCGGCCAGCCCGTCGTCGTCGGCGAAATGGCCGCGGGCATTCTGTTGGGCCCGGCCGTGCTCGGCAGCCTCGCACCGGCGCTGCAACAGCAGCTGTTTCCGGCCGATTCGCTGGGCGGACTGCAGGCGATTGCCGAGTTCGGCCTCATGCTGTTCATGTTCATCGTCGGGACCGAGCTGTCGGAACCCACACCCGACGCCGCTCGAAAGAACGACAGCCGGCTCGTCTTGTGGACGTCGGCGGCAAGCGTCGCCGTTCCGCTGGCGATCGGCGTGGGCTGTGCGATGGCATTGAGCCCGGAGATGGGCATCCCGGAGGGGCAGCGAGGTCGTTTCGCGCTTTTCCTGGGCACGGCGATGTCGGTCACTGCATTCCCGGTGCTCGCGCGCATGCTGGCAGACCACGGCATGCTCGGCACGCCGATCGGGCGCGTGGCCATTGCCGTGGCCGCGGTCATCGACATTTACGCCTGGATACTGTTCGCCGTGTGCACGGCGCCTTCACCCGCGCATGCCGGCACCGGCATGCTCCTCAGGCTTTCGTTGCTCCCGCTGGCCTGCGCTGTCGCGATCCGTTTCGCGCGGCCCCGGCTCGCCGCTTGGCTCCCCCGGCCCGGCAACGGCGCCCGCACGCAGCCAGGCGAGAGCCAATTGCCTACGCTCGCCGTCGTTGCCGTCGTCTTCGCCGCCGCCGCGGCAGCCCGCGCCGCGGGCCTGCATCCGGTGCTCGGCGCATTCGCGATCGGATGTTGCTTTCCGTCCGGCACGGCGCTCAGCGAAAAAATCAAGCGCGACCTCGGTGCGATTGCGGGGCGCTTCCTGATGCCCTGCTACTTTGCGCTCGCGGGCCTCAGCATGACGCGCGACGCATTCGGCAGCGGGGGGATTGCCCCGCTTTGCATACTGCTCGCCGTTGCCGTCTTGTCGAAGGTGTTCGGCACGGCCGCCGGCGCGCGCCTGGGCGGCGCAACGTGGCGCACCGGCATGCTGCTGGGCGTGCTGATGAATGCGAGGGGGCTCGTGGAGCTGATCTTGTTGAAGGAAGGCTTGAATGCGGGCGTGATCACGCCGCGGCTTTATACGCTGATGCTGCTCGTCGCGCTGATCACGACCGCCATGACCGGCGGCTTCAATACGTTCCTTGTTTCGCGTCGCTCCCCGCATCTGCTCGCTCGCGAGAAAGCGGGTTGAGCCGCAGCGAAATAAAAATCGATGCCCGCCTGGCTTTTTGGAAATGGCAGTAGTGCGGCTGCTTCAAGCCGAGGCAAATCATTTCATTACACGATCGGCCATATGCACGGCGAGTGTGATACGGTTTGGCGTTCGGTAGTTCAAGGCGTCGCGCATAGCAGACACCGGCGCGATGGAGGTCGACCATCGTTTCAACCGTTCGCACAGGCCGAATATGAATACCATTCTGTATGTCGTCACGGTGGCGATTTGGGGCAGCACCTGGATTGGCATTCATTACCAGGTTGCTTCCATACCGCCCGGCGTCTCGCTGCTCTATCGCACCGCAATCGCGGCCGTCGTCATGCTTTCCATCTGCCTCGTCACACGCAAATCGCTGCGTTATCCGGCGCGGGATCATCTTCTGCTTGCGCTGCAGGGGTTCTGCCTCTTCGCGGGCAGCTACTGGCTCGTCTATATCGGCGCACAGTCGCTCGAAAGCGGATTTGTCGCGCTCGGGGTATCGACCGTTATCGTTTTCAATCTGATCAATTCGCGTATTTTCCTATCGAAGCCGATCGAAAAGATTGTTTTGGCGGGTGCATTGATCGGACTGACGGGCGTCATGCTCGCGCTGATTCCCGACTCGGCCGCGCCAGCAAGCGGTGCGAGGATTCACGCCATTCTCATTACGCTGGCGGGCGCCTATATCGCCTCGGTCGGCAACATCGTGTCCGGCAAGACCAATGCGCGAGGCATTTCCGTGTTGCCGGCAAACGCGCTTTCGCTCACCTACGCCTCCCTGGCGCTTGCGCTGCTCGTTTTTGCGAGCGGCACGCCGTTGTCGTTCGATCCCCATGTGCCGTACGTCGTATCGTTGCTTTACCTCGCGATCTTCGGGACGGTCATTGCATTCCTCTGCTATCTGACGCTGCTCGGCCGGATCGGCGCCGGGCGCGCCGCCTATGCGATGCTGGCGTCGCCCGTCATCGCACTCGTGATTTCGTCGCGGATGGAAGGCCTTTCGCTCAGCGCGCGCGTGGTCGCGGGTACGGCGCTCGTCATCGTCGGCAACTGGATCATCATGCGCAAGCCGCGGATCGCCGGGCGCACAGGCACATCGGGCACGCCGGGCGCCGTTGCCGGCCCGGGCGAGAGCCGATGAACCCGGAACGCGGCCGCGGCGTTGCGGCACCTGCTGACGGAGCCATGTCAATGAACACATGCACGCTGTACGCGTTTCGCGGATGCACACCCCGAATCGAGGGATCGGATCATTACTTTGCGCCCGGCGCACGGATCATCGGCGACGTCACGATCGGCGAACGCGTCAGCGTCTGGTTCAACGCCGTGATTCGCGGCGATCGTGACCATATTGCTATTGGCCGGGGGACAAACGTACAGGATCTGGCCATGCTGCACGTCGATACGGGGTTTCCGTTGACGATCGGCGAAGGGGTGACCATCGCCCATCACGCGACGCTGCATGGCTGCACGATCGGCGATCATTCTCTGATCGGCATCAACGCCGTTGTGCTCAACGGTGCGCGCGTGGGCCGATGCTGCGTGATCGCCGCCAATGCGCTCGTGGGCGAAGGCGCGGAGGTACCCGAGCGCAGCGTTTTTGTCGGCAGCCCGGGCCGCGTCATCCGGCAGCTCAGCGACAAGGAAGCCGCCGATCTCGAAGCCGTCAGCGCGAGCTATGCGGCGCACGCACGCGAGTTCGCCGCCGACTGCCATGCGCTCGAGCCGGCGGCGATCGAACGTTAGACGAACTCGAGACGAGGTTTCTCCGTAAAGATCTGGCGGCAGATCTTCCATACGCCGCCGTCTTTGCGAAGGTGCCAGAGCGCACGGTAGATCAGGTCCTCCGTCCCTTCGCCGCTCGTTGTGTCGAATGGTTCGACGTGAACCTCGACGAGCGCCGTCGCAAAGCCGAATTGCGGACGGAACAGGCCGCACTCCTGGAAATTCATTTTGATGTGGATGTCCGCCTGCTTCGCGACGAACGCGAAGCGAATGGCGGCGGGGCCACGCCGGTCCGGCGCGCGGGGCGGCGACCATAGCGCATCGGGCGTATAGAGCGACGAATAGCGGGCGGCGCTGTTCGAGTTGGCTGCTTCCACATAATCGCATTCGATAAAACGCCGGATCTCCATGAGTTCCGCGTCGTGCTCGACGTCCAATGTGGCGGATGTGTTCGGCGATAGCTGCATGGTGAAAGTCCGAGAAATGAAATCCGTTTTCGATGGCCTCGCCATTGGGCAAGCGCTCTCAGTGTATTTGAGAGTCCGGTTCGCTTTGAGCTCTAACAAATGAGGGGTTTTCAGCGCGGGCGCGGGCGCCCGACCGGCAAAGCCCGGCCAAGGTCTATCGACGGAATGCTGCTTTACGCGTGGGCGAACTGCCCGTATCGCGCCTGAAAGGCCCGGATAAATAGTATGAAATGAAATGCGCCATATTGGGGCATAAAGCGATGGCACCAACGAACCGTCCGCGATCAGCCGCACGACTCTGGTTAATACACATTGAGTGCCGCATGGCCCTTCAATAAGATCGAAAATCGCCCTTCCGATAATTGCCGGAGCCCTCCCGATCATACAGCCAGAGGGCCCAATGAAAAATCGATACGAAGACTATATTAGCGCCTATGGACTAAAGGCGGCTAATGCAGACGAATTGATGCGAGAAATAGACGTACAAGTCGGCTCACTAGGATTCGACACCTGGTGGTTTTCGTTGCTCGTTCCGAGTCCGGTGACATTACCGCGTCTTTATCTTCGGGGAAATTTTCCCGAGGAGTGGGCGTCGCGAAACGCTCGCGGATGGCAACCGGGCCGCAATCCAATTCTCCGTCGCGCTCACTACGCTTGCCTTCCGATCGCGTGGGCCAGCGAAGATCAGAGCACGGATCGTGAATTCTGGAGCGTGCTGACTCAGCGCGGAAATCGGTACGGGTGGTCCAAGCCCACGCGGATCTATGCTCATGCCTCCTCGGTATTGACGTTGGCGCGCGGAGACAAGCCGCTTTCGTATACCGAACTCCGAGAGAAAGGCCCGGCGCTGATGTGGCTGTCATACAGCGTTCAGCAATCGATGTGTGCCGAGCTCGAGGATGAATTGCGCGTGGCGGATGGGTTCGGCCTTACCCCGCGCGAGAGAGAGGTCATGCTATGGACCGCCGAGGGCAAGACGTCCTCGGAAATATCGTCCATTCTGAACATCGCGGAAACGACGGTGATTTTTCACATCACCAATGCCGTCAAGAAGACGAACTCCGTGAATCGGGCACAAGCGGCGGCGAAGGTCGCGCTCTGGGGGCTGTTCTGAACGCGCGTGACAGGTCCGGCGAATAACGCGCGCCGATATCCGCCTGCAAGCAGGCACCGCACTCGCAGCACGGTCCCGGCTGGACGCATCGTCAGCCAGGATCGCGCTGCGGGACGTCGGCGGTTATTCGTTATTCGTATTCGAACGTCGGCGAGAGGGGCATCCTCGGGCGACGGCGGATGCCCGCGCCCTTGGTATCGCCCCTTTCCGCGCGCATCAGCTGTCGATGCGTACCTGCACGCCCGCCGAACGATAGAGCGCAGTAGCCTTGTGCCCGTCGACCACCACCGAATCGAATTGCCCCGTCAACTGGCTCGTGTCCATGATGTCGATGACGTCACCGGCCTTGGGCGTCATGCCGCTGGCGAGCTTCACATGCAGCGTGCCGCCCGCGATCGTCGTGCGTCCCGTCACGGCCAGACGACCCGCATCGCCCGCGCCGCGGTCGATTTCGAGCGTACCGCCTTTCAGCTGCGTGTACTTGCCGGCGATAGATGCGCGCGCAACGGCCGAGATCGCGACCGTACCGCCGCTCACGTAGACGTCGCCCGAGCCGAACGCTTGCGCAGAGCCCGCGGCGAGCGTTCCGCCGCGCACTTCCGTGCCGCCCGTGTAAGTGTTCGTGCCCGCCAGCGTCAATGCCCCGGTGCCCATGAACGTCAGCTTGCCCGTACCGCCGATATCGTTGCGCCAGGTATCGGCCGCGTTGAAGCCACCCTGCGACGCGTCCATCGAAATCGTGACGCTGCCGTTGAATTGACCATAACCGTCTGCGGCGGCGAAGAAATTCAGTCGGCCCCAGCCTTCGGCGTCATCGAGCATCGGGTAGCCGGATGCAAGCGCGGTCGTCTTCAGCACCACGCGGCGTTGGTCCGCGCTCAGATACGGCAGCCGCGTTTCGAGCAACGCTTCCGCACCCTTCGGCACCACGGCTGCCGCGGTCGTCGACGCGATCGGCGCGAAGCCGAACGTCAGCCGGCGCAGATAGTTGGCCTTGTTGGTCGCATAGTCCGAGAAGCGATCGTTCGCCGGCGTGCCCGAATGCGCGAAGGCGAGGAACGTGGTGGCATCCGTATTCGTTGCCGCGTAGAGTGCCGTGTGGGCTTGCGCGAGCGCGGCCTGCTTCGTCGCGCTCGCCGATGCGACGATATTCGCGACCACCGATGCTTCGCCCAGTACGCGGCCGCCGATCACGTCGAGCGGCGAATGCATGCCGGCGAGAATCCGGTTCTCGCCGAGTTCGAGGCCGCGGCTCACCATCTCCTGGAAGCGCTCGGGCACCAGATAGGCCATCGCGAACGCGTCGCGCACGCCCTCGGCCGAATGCCCGCTCGGGAAGCCGCCGTCGGTGGAGGGCGTGCCGCTTTCGGCCGGCACGAGAGCCGGGGCGACGATGACACTGCTGCTCCAGCGGTAGGGGCGTGCGTACTTGTAGAAGCGCTTGGACGGCTCCGTGGATGCGTTCGTGCCCATCGCGTTGATGAAATCGACCACCTTGCCGAACGTCGCGTTTGTCGAACTGCCCACACCGGTGTTGTTGCCCGTGTCGTTATACAAGGTGCTGGTTGCGTTGGCAGGGATGGACGTGATGCTCGTGGTCTGCTGCGTTGCCGTGCGCCATGTATCGGTGAGCGGGCCCATGCCGTCGGTCACGCTGTAGCCCTTGCCGCGACGGTCATCGTAGTACGCCGCTTCGGCTTGTGCGGCCGTACGCGCGGTGGTTGCGTCCACAACGTATTGAACGTTCGCGTTCAATACAGTCGGATTGAGCGCCGTGCCGTTCGGCGTGCCGTCGGTGGGCACGCCCGTCCATGTCGATGCCACGACGGCCGGGAAGCCGTCCACGGCCGGTGCACTGACGCCGGCATCGACGATGTCGGTCAGCGGCTGCCACAACGTGCGGAAGCCCGCGAGCACGCGCACGCCGGCATTCGTGTCCATCGTCGCGTAGCGCGCGTCGCCGCGCTGGTTCGTGGCGTAGGTGTCGACGAAGGCTTTGGCCGTGGGGACAGGGGCGGTGTCGACGAAGCCAGGGTCCGCCGGTGCCGATGGCGCGTCGGTCGCGTTATCGCCGCCACCGCAGGCAACAGCGAGGAAAGAAAAGGATGCCGCGCACGCGAGCGTGCGTAGGCGAAGGTAAGGCTGCGTGGCCACGAAACGTTCCCTTGATCATTGATTTTCGAAAGATCGGATGGTAGGGGGCGTTTGTTAAGGTTTCGGGAAAAGTAGGATTTGTTCGCGCGCGCCGGCGGCTGTTTCGATTGCCCACGCGCCAGGCTCGCGAGACTCGCCAACGCGGTCGAGGTCCAATTGGCATATACGGCGTTTTCCGCGGCTCGCCGATCGAGCATTTGATCGACGAGCCGTACCGGCCGTCTAAAACTGCGTCATCAATTGGAATCCCACCGTCACGTGTGCGGTTTCAAAGCTGGCCGGCTTATATATCGGAGTGCCGGCAAAGACCTCATATGAGTAGGCGCCGAAACGCGTGCGGACGCCGCCGCGCAGCCCGATCACGGCGCCGGCCAGTTGCGTGCCGGCCAGGAACGCCGTGTTGGGGCCGTAGGCACGTCCGTAATCGATGCCCGCATACGCGCAGTGCCCGGTCTGCGCGATCGGCACTTGCAACTCGTTGCGCCAGTAAAAGCCACGCTCGGCCGCGAGCATCGTTTCGCCGTCGAACCCGCGCACGGTGTAGCGGCTGCCGATCGTCAGATCGTCGATGTAAAACAGCGTGTCGTTCGTGAATTGGCCGTGCACCGTCGTGACGTAACGCAAGTTCTGGCCGGCCACGGCAAACGGCACCGACAGGTTCGCGTCGAGCACGGCCATATGGAAGCGATAGGTCGGGGCGCCGTTTCCGGAAGTGTCCGGTGTCGCACCGAGCCAGCCGATGCCTTGGCGGTACGCAAGCGTGCCGTCGAACTGCGCGGCACCGAAGTAGTGGCGATCCGTTACGCCTGCCTCGATAAACGTATTGTCGCGACGCTGTTGGGGAATCTCCGTGTCATCGATGAAACTCGCGCCCCAACGCTTCGTTAGCTGGAACTCCACGCCGAACACGTCGTTCTGGCTCCGGCTCAATACGCGCTGCAGCTTCATGCCAAGCGACTGCGCGTTGCCGCTCGAAATGAACGTCTGGTTCACACCGGCAATCTGCTGGTAATAGGTGTTGGCATTGCCGGAAAGCGTCGCGGTCCAGTAACCCCATGGCACCGAATAAAAGCTGTTGAAGCCATGCGAACCCAGGCGCTTGTCGCCAAACTCCAGGTCTTGGCTTGCACCAATGTTGAACAGGTCGTTGAGGCCGAGGGGATTGTCGATGCCGAGCGACAGGTTGCCTTGCAATTTGCCCGTCGCTCGCGTACCCGAGTTGTCGACCGATGCGACGACCGTCCAAGCCTTCGAGCGTTTGACGTTGATGACCACATCGCTCTCGCCCGGTACCTCGGTAGGATCGATCTGCATGTCGACGTCCTGGCTCGACACCCGTTTCATCTGCTCCAGGCCCTGCTCCAGATCGCGCAGATTCAGCAAATCACCGCCACGCGCCGGAAACGCCGACTTCCAGGTGCCGCGCGCGGCGGCGTCCGCAAAACGCAGTTGTCGAATGATTCCTGGTACAAGCGAGAGCTTTAGCGTGCCCGCCGAAAGGTCCTGCTCGGGCACGAGCACGCGCGTGGTCACATAGCCCTTGCTCAGAATCAATTGCTGCACGCCCTTCACGATCTGCTCCACGCCCTGCTTGCCGATGCATTGGCCGCGGTAGTGATCGAGCCATTCACGCGCAAACGCGAACGGGTCGAGCGGAAGCCCCGATGCACCTCGCGTGCGCACCGCCTGCGGCAAGGTATCGGGCACGTCGAGCGCGAAAGCGCCGATGCGAAAGCACAGTTTCTCTGCCGGCAGGTCAGGCCATCCGGCTGTTGACGGCGCCGCAGTACGCACACCCGGTGCGTTGACCGTTCGCTCGCGTTGCTGCGCCTCGCGTTGCTGTTCTATCAGTTGCTGCTGCTGCGCCGAACTGCGCGCAGCGTTCGCGGCGTCGGGCGAGGTGGGGGACTGTTGTGCCTGTACATCAAAGGTGACGAGTATCAGTGCCGCAGACCAGATCGTCGCGGCGCGCGTGGAATGCATTGTTCTTGTTCTCTACGAAGTTCTTATCGGCCCGGCGAGACGTATTCCGATCATCGGCTCGCGCTATTCTTGCTCACGCTGCTCGATGCGGAGCATGCGGGTATGTAGTGCCCCTCCACCGGCTCATCGAGTCCTTTGTCGTCGATGCGGCGAATGACAACCGCGCACTCATGCGAATGGCGCCCCGTCGGCTGCACGAAAAGATAGATGTCGTAGTCCTGACCGGGCACGGGCGTGAAGCCAGCCTTTGCTGTGCACGACCACGAAACGGAGGTGCCGCCGCCTCCGGTCCCCATTAGAACGGCGAGCGGTTTTCCTGCATCGACCACGTACTCGCGAATCATGTCTTTGCGTACGAGGCCATCCGTTCGCATCCGCGGGCGAGGGCTCGGAGGCATGCCGATCGTGACGCTGCGCGATGAATACTTGAAGCGGGAGAAATAGCCGTCGTCGACGTCGATGCGGTCGGGGTCGGTGTCCCACCAAGCGGTATAGCAGGTACCCGGTCGGATCGAGGCGTTTTGCAGGTCGTTGCCCGTCAGTATGCGGACGCGGGCCGAGACGGTTGGATCGTAGTGGGGTGCTTCCGTCGTCACGTAGTGGGCCGGTGCGCAGGCCGCGACGAGGACTGGCAGGCATAGCATCGCCAGTACACGAATAGACGCCCCCGGGGATGGCGACCCACAGCCCTCTTTGTATTTTTTTCTGATCAATTCAGTCACTCTTTATTTTTAAATACACCAAATATTTAAGCATCGACACCTAGACATCCGCCGCTCGATGGAAATCTCCGAAACGTTAATGGGAGCGGAGACATCACCTATGGATTCTGGTCATTGTTGGACCCCGTTCCCATTCAATGATTTTACGATGTTGCAAGGCGCGGCTCGCGCGGTTCCCAATATCATTTGCCGGTCCGAGCGACCTCAAGTTGATGTCTAAATTCATCCACGGGAGGCAGGGGGTAATCTACCGTGTTACAGCCCTTCCTCTTTGCGAGAGCGATGTTCTCAAATGCTTTCTCCTGATAACGGTTGAAGGCTGCTGCATACGGTGACGGCGCCTTCTCGCTGATCAAAAAAAGCTGCACGTTCGCTCCCGTTACATCGCCCTTCTTCCCATAGCTTTCGCTGAAATTCGTGATAGCCCAGTTATTTAGATAAGCCGCCACCTTCGCATGCTGTTCACACGTTAATTTTTCACCGGCATCACTCGATCGACTGGTCACGCATCCAAGCAAAGTTTGCAACAAAATAAGACAGAGCATGTATCTAGCGATTGATTTCATATTTTCCTTTTGTTATGCGATCGGCCGCCTTATCGAAATTAACATACCACCTGAAATTCAACAGACTCCAACCAGCACCGTAAGATCAGGTAGTAGCAGTCACACCTGCACCACTGGCGTCCCGCGCCAGCCGATTAATTACATACCTTCATCGTCATCACATTGAATACCATTGAAAATCCGTAGACCTCACGAGGCAAGCCCTGTGAGCTGTCCCTTTCAGGAGAAAGTTTGATCTTCGCCACCATATCACCCTTACACAGAACGACGGAGTCTTCATCACTACGCCTCTCAACCCACCCCCTCCCCATCAATTCCTGCCGATATGCCTCGGCCAAATCACGACTCCAAGAATTGCCATTTATATTCTCTATCAACAAAGCACCACCAATTTTCGCATTCGAGTATACGGAATCAACTACGCCGCCCCTCTTTAACGTAGCATCCATCTCTTGCACCATCATCTCCAGATGAACCTCAGACTCTCTCTTTGATGGATTTTTATGTATTGCCCACAGTCCCGCACACAGCCCCAGAATCACCAAAAATACCCAGCCCATCGATTTCCACAGTCCACTCTTAATGTTTGGCATTCGAACTCTCCATCCATGGAATGGCGAATAGAGGAAAGCTATAACCTCCCGAACCATTACCACCGGGTTTTGGCTGCTTCGTGACCCCACCAAAGCCAATGCCTACTTCGATCGCTGTTTGACCACCAACCGAATGGTTCAATCCACTGCAAACCCCAAATAAACATCCGTTTCCACCGACGGACGGCCCAGAGAGTAGTTGATCAGTTGCATACTCTCGATCTCCCGCACTTTTTCCAACATTATCCGGAATCATTCCGAACACGACTCCTGCTCCTTTCTCACGAGAGGCTGCGATAGAACCGCCTACGTAGACATTCCCGTTATATAGATTAACGGTCACACTCCCGCCCGGTCCCGCGCCTCCCTGCAAAGTAACATAGCCAATCGTCCCTGGCCTCCGTGCACCGATAGCCGCTTGAGACGCTCGTTGGTCAGCCTGCGCATCGTCCGAACTATATGTGAAGAGATTGTTTCCCGAAATTTGCCGGATCAAACCGCCATATGAACTCGCCGAGAAAAATGTTCCGTTGTAGCTCTTCAGCTGACTCTGTTCATCTGTATAGGCAAGGCCTTCACTCTGTAGCGCAGAGTACTTCGAGTAGTCCGCCGTGCCTGGAGCATATTGCGCTGCGCACTGTACAAGTGCACATGCTGCTGCCTCGAGGCGATGTTCTTTCGTCGCATCACCATTCGCCAGTTCCTTGATAGCCTGTTTTTCTTCCGGATGGAGCTGCCGATTGTAAAGATCTGGGCAACCAACCGGCGGGGAACATGCCTATCGTTTCTACCAGATCAGTTTTTAAACCAAGGACCGAATTTCGAAGAATCGTCGCTCAACATGCCGGCCTTGCGTAATCGACCAGGTAGATACCTGACGAACACAACCAGCAACAGTATAAAGAAGGGAAGACCAATAGCAAACGAAGCTACGCCGTCACTCAGACCGATCACCTTCCGGCATATGGCAATCACAATAACCGCGTAAAATCCAGCGGCGCCGACCGATATACCACCGACAACTCCTATTATTTGGCTAACTGCATAAAGACGCCTCCAGTTCATTGCTGGCCTCCTGTATGACGAATATCATTTATAACAGCAGCTCCCTTTGAACCCACGCCGAACAGCAGAATTCCCTGTGTTGTCCCACATGGCGCCGCCTGACCAATGAAGGGTATCAAAGTATTGTTGTTAAAACGTGGTACCGTTACGTCGAACATGGACCCAGGGCGATTCAAACCATCGGCAACACCCATTTTTAGCGGAACCGGCGCATAAAGAGCTCCGATCGCTGTGGCAAGGTTCAGACCATCATATGCCACGTTCCCCCAACCAGCAGGCAATACCTCATTGAAGCCATAGCGTAGCGGATTTATGCCGGCGGCACTGATACCGTTGTATCGGTTGTACAGTCCGTCAGCCCCTTCAGCCATATCGCTGGCACCAAAAGCCACCATCGGAACGCCTGCCGCACAGCCCAAGCTGGTTGTACAAAGCGCAGCCCCCGTCTTAGTCGTCAGCGCACCCGTGACAATCTTTGCCCCATCCTTCACCACGCCCAGCGGATCGCTCTTGAACATATCCGCAATCTTCTGCCCTGGCGTGTAATCGAACAGGCCCGCTTCCTTCTGCCCATTCACCCACGCCAACTCCGGCCCGAGTTGCGACGCCTCAACCTCGCTCACAAAGTTGGCATTGCGCTGATCGCTTCCTGGCGGATATTCCGCCCAACACTTCACGGCGTAGCACGCGGCCCTGGTCAGTTTTTCTTCTTCGGCCTTGTCCCCATGCGCCGCATCGTGAATCGCCTTCTTTTCATCCGGATGCAACTGCCGATTGTAAAGATCCGCGTTCAACGCACCACCCGCGCCAGCCATCGCTACTGCTCGTCGTCAGAGGGAGACGCTCCGACTTCCTTCTCTCGCGTCAGGGCGCGTAGCTCCTTGGCGAATTGGTAAGTGATACTTCCAACTATGGTCAAGTAGATCGGCAAGCCAACTAGCACTGGTCGCCAACTCGCCCCCTGTGCATAAGAGAACACGAGTACCACCGCAGGAATTCCTATGGCGCATACATAGGCCCAAACGGCCCGCCTTACTATGGAACGCTTCTTTTCCCGAGCACTCATCGGCTTACTTTCCAGAGATCTTCTGCTTGTCGGCTTCGATTGCGGCTTGAGTTGGCCCAGATAGCACTTGCAGAAGTTGATTGATGCTCATTCCAATTGGTCCTGGCATTTTTGCCTCTACGCCCGCGCCAAACAAACTGCTTGCTGTGCCAATCCCCGCCGACAGATCCGCGCTACTACCCGGATTCGTCATTGCCGTCGCTCCAAATGCGCCGACGCCGCCCCACAATGCGTTATAGACGCCAACCGCCACTTTTCCGCCTGTTGCGTTACCCAGCGTGTTTAATGGCAGAAAGAAAGGTGCCGCTGCTCCGGTCACACCGCCGACCGCCAGCGACTTCCCAACATTCGGCCCGTCGTTCGAGAGCCCCATCGCGTGGCTGATCACGTCGCCTGCATAATCATACGTCGCACCCAGCGCCCAGGCCGTCGCCGCAGTTGGCGCCACCGCCCCGAGCGTGAACAATCCAACCGCTGCGCCCGCTGCCATGCCAAATTGGGGATTCGCCTCGTGCCCCGGCAACGACCGCTGCTCGGGTGTCAACGAGCCGTCCTTGTTGCCATGGAGGAACGGGCTGTTGTATTCGGCCGTCGTGGCCCGGAACAAGCCGTTGCTGTTTTGACTGATATAAGCAACGGCGGTCGCATCACCGCCCGGCCCCTTGCTGGCCGCCGCGTCAACAAGCCGATAGCCGTTCGCCAGCAGCATCTGCTGGGCTTGGTCGTCGGTGATGTCTTGGCCTGTCTTGTCCTTGTAGAACTGCGCAAACCTGCCGGCGTTGTCTTTGGCCCACCGCCGTTCGTCAGGATGCAACTGCCGATTGTAAAGATCAGCCAACGACGCAGTAGCCGCGCCCGCACCTCCACCAACCGCTGCCCCCGCGGCCGCTGCGATCAAATTCCCAAGCCCATTGCCGAGCGCGTGCCCCAACGTCCCCGGCGCACCGAAGTCATCGGCCATCTCGTTCAGCTTAGGTGCCAACCCTGCCGACACGCCAGCTCCTGCAGCCCCACCAAACGCACCCGCGGCGCCACCCGCCCCAAGTCCCCCCAACATCGCTCCGCCCAGGATATGTAGCCCGATGCGGTCAGCCCCGCCTTCTGCCCATGGTTTGGCTTCGTCCTTATACTGCTCCGCAAGGTCAGCCTCTCCAAGCAATGAAGCTGCCTTCGCGCCGTCCTCCGCCCGAGCCTTCTTGTAGTCGCTATACGTGCCGATCGCCTGCGCCACCTGCGCACCCGCCGCATTTGCGGCATTCATCAGGTCCGACTGCTGCGAAAGCATATCGTTGATATCGGGCAACTTCGATACCGTGCCGTTGAGATCGGACGTATCGCGATCGAGCGCGCCCAGATTCTGCTTCTGACTCGCCGCGTCCGTAAGCGTAATCGCGCCGGCACTCACGGCACTCTTCGTCAGTGCATTTTCGTCCCCATTCGCGAACTGGGGAATCATCGGCACGATACCCATGCCAGCACCGCCGACAGTCACACCTGCACTATTGGCACTGTAGTGCGAGTGATTTTCGATATCCGAGAAACTGAGCGAGCCCGTCGTCAGCGAATTCTTGGACGCATCGGCATCGCTCGCGACGTAGGCCCCCTTGAGATCGGTATTGCCCTTTACGTCGATAGCGTACCCGCCGTCGCCAGCCTTGATCCCGGCCTGTTCGACCACCGCTGCATAATTGCCAGCCGCGTTGCCGCGCTGTGCGCTGAAGCTCGCGCTGGCGCCGCCATACTGGCTGATCGAGAAGCCCCCGCCCGAGCTCGATTGATGCGCCGCGCTCACGGTCGTGTCCTGAACGCTGGCAACGTTCAGATCTCCACCAACGTCAACCTTTACCAGTCGCCCAGCAACGTCCGAACCGACGATGTTCGTATCGCCGCCAGACCGAACAGCGACGCTATTAGAAGCGGACACGTGCGAGTTGTTCTGCATCACGGCATCGGAGTTTGCATCGCCATGCGCATTCGACATCGATGCCGAGATGCCGAATCCGCTCCCGAACGAATAGGACACGCCCACACTCGCACTGCTCGAACTGTTGGAACTGCGAGTAGCGTCCGTGTTCGTCGTATTGACGATATTGACCTGGTTCTTCGCATCCAGCAGCACGTCGGTCGCTTTGATGTCCGAACCGGCCACCGTCACGTTGCCACTTCCTTGCGTACCGTCTCCGGTCGCAACGAAAGCCACGGTCCCGCCTGCGTCGATCGCGCTACCGGTCTGCGTCGTCTGATCTTCCTTCGACGTGCTTTTCGATTCGCTCGTGCCGAAACTCAACTGCACACCGATGTCGGGCGTCTTCCCTGGATTCAAAGCCATTGCTGCGCCGGCATTTCCGATGGCCCCCGCCGCCGCAATCGAATGCAGTGCCGACGCCCGCCCGTCTTTACTATTGGAAGCTGCACGAGACTCGGACGCCGCCGTCATGATGGCGTTGCCGATGCTGCCCGATAGCCCGAGCGTAAAGCCGCTCGTCTTCGTCTCGTGCGTTTCGTCGTGGTGGTTGGTGCTCGTCGCCGAGTCGATGGTTACGTTGGCAGCCTGACCGAGCACATCCTGCGCCGCGATCGCGGTGCTGCCAGTGACATGCAGGTTATTGCCCGCGACGAGCGTTACGCTCCCACCCGTGCTGCCGACAATGCTGCCATTCTGCGTAATGGCATTGTCATGTACCGTGTCTTTGCTATCCGTGTTGCCGTACGAAATCCCTGCTCCTCCGCCTGCTCCGAGACCCGAGCTCGTCTCCTCGTGGAAGTGGCTGCTTTGGCTCGTATCCTGCGTCGTCACGATGTTGAGGTCATGCACCGCCGAAAGCGACAAGTCGTGCGTCGACGCAATGGTCGACCCCGCAACGATCAAATCATGCCCCGCACTGGCAGCAACGACATCGCCCGAGACGGTCGAGCCCGCCGACACGATCTGATGCGAACTCTTCTCGTCCGTCATCGTGCTGCTCGACAGGAAGCCGGAGTGGCTATCGTGCGTCCAGCTCTGCGAGTCATGCGTCTCGGTAACCGCGCCCACCGTGACGTCGCCAGTCGCGACCAGCTTGACGGCGCCCCCGTTGACGCTGCCATCCGTAGCCGTCGTGCCGGTGGTCACACTCGAGCCCAATACCTTCATGTTCCCGCCACTACTGGGCGAAGCTGCCGCACTCACCCCCTCCAGCGCAAGCAACGTTGCAGCGGTCCCTGCCTGCCCCGCGCCGAGCAGTACGGTGCCCGACGCATTGATATCGCTTGCGCGTGCCGTTTCGTCATATGACGACGCCGTATGCTGGGTCAGGCGGCCACCCAGCGATCGCTCGTCATGCGTCTGGATGTCCTTCGCGGCCGTCACCGTCAGGTCGTTGCCCGCGATCATCGACGCATCGCCGGCCGCTTGCACCGTCGAGCCGGTAACGGTCGTGTCGCGGCCCGAAATCGCCGTCAGACTACCGCCCGTCACAATCGAACTCCCGACGTTTTTCGTCAGATTGTCATGGCCGCCGCTCAGCCCGTCATCCGTGTGCACCTCCTGCGTGGCCGCGAGCGTGACGGTGCCCACGTCGATATCGCGCCCTGCCGCGAGCATTGCATTGCCGCCCGTCTGGATCGATGCGCCTGCGAGAGTCACGTCGCGCCCGGCGATCAGTGCGGCGTCGCGCGACGCGGAAATCGTGCCGGTAGCCAGCGTACCTTGCGACGTTGCCGTGGAAACCAGGTTCCCGTCGCGCAAGGTCTGCGTGACACCGAATGTTTCGCTCTCGTTGACGATGTCGCGCCCGGCCCGCACCATCGTATCGGCGCCACCTATCCGGCCACTTACGTTTCGGACATCCTGTACCGCCGCGACGGTCGTCGTCCCGCCGCTCCCAATCACGCCACGATTGACGATATTGTTGCCGAGCACCGTCGTCGCAACATCGCCAACGATATGGCCGCGGTTGGCAACGTCGCCGGTGGCGTCAAGGCTGACGGACTTGCCCGCCACCAACGCGCCACTATGCTGCAGATCGACGGTGTCGGCCTGCGCGAGATAAAGCTTCGGCACGAGCACAGATTGCTGCGTGCCATCAGGCAGCGTCACGTCCTGCGAGACCAGCCAGACCATATCGGTCGTGAGCTGCTTCATCTGCGTATCCGAGAGCGCTACGCCGGGCGTGAGGCCAAATTGTTTGGCGTAGGTAACGCCGCTGTTCATCAGCGCGGTGTATTCGGCAAGATTGTCCGAGTAGCCGGCGAGGAACGTACGCCCCGTGAGTTGCGTGACTTGATCGCGAATCACTTTCTCTTCGTAGAAGCCATCGCCAAGCCGCTTCTGTGTAGTCTGCGGATTCAGGTTGAGCGCACTCAGCATGTAGTCGCTCGATATGAAGTTGTTATAGCTCGTGAAACGAGGATCGGTTGCGATCAGGTAGGTCGCGCTCGGGGCCGTTTGCACCGCGAATAGGCCGTTGACCGGCAATGTCAGATTCGGAATTCCGCTCGATGCACTTCCGAGCGTCTGCGGTCGGCTCGCTCCGCCAGTGGCGCCATCGGCCACGTTCACTCGCGCTCTTTGTCCCATGACGCCCGTAGTCGCGCGAACTTCGGTCGTCTGGCCGGTCACGCCGCCCAACAAGGTTCCTGTCGCGTCGCCGCCGGTCACGCCCGAGCCGGTCACCGTTTGGCCGACTCGATTGACGCTCGATACCGTGATGGTGGCCGCATCCGTCTGCACGGCTTGGTTCGCGGTCGCGATAGCCGGTAGTGCGGCAACGGTTGTGGAGGCCACCGGTGTCACCGGATAGATGACTGTTTTCGTGTCCTCGCTATTACCGGTCTTCTGATGCCAGTAGAACGTCGACGTGTCCTGCTCGGTCACAGTCTGCTGCAATACTATGCCGACATCGCGAACACTGCCGTTCGTCGCGCGCCGAACAAGATCGCCACCGGCAGCCATGATAGAGGATTGATTGGTGATCGAGCCACCGTCGGCGTTGATGCGAATCTCGCCCCGAGCGCGAATCTTCGCCGCATCGGATGCACTCACTAGTCGATCAGTCGTCGTCGTGATCGTCGTTACGCGCCGCTTTTCGACGTAGTCATGCGAGTCAGAGCCCAGATCGGTCCGAACGCGAACTTGGTCGGGACGAATCTGCGTATTTGGGTTCCAATCCGGCCAAAAGGTGATGGTGTAGGTATCGCCGTTATCCTGGATGTTTTGGTACCACTGCGTAGGATTCGTAGCGACTTGACTATGAAGCATGTCTACGTTCGTATTGCAGTTGGACACGCAGGCGGTGAGGTCGGGAAAACGCGTCTCCGTAATCGGCTGCGTCAGGGAGAATGTCTGCGCGCCAGTGTCGACATTCACCACTTGCGATTTGGGTAGAGTCACGGACACCGGCGTGCGTAGTGCGCCCGCCATATTCCCCGAAAGGGGATCTGCCTCGCCGCTCCATCTCCATTGGGGAAAGGTGATGCTATTACGGTGTTTCGTATCGTCGCCGATTTCCAGACCTGCGGTCCAAATCGACCACTCAGACGTTGCTGTTTGCGGCGCGCCCGGTTCCGTCACGATCGTCGTTCGCTTGTTGACGATTGTGTGTGCCGCGATATCGAGGTTGCCGTCCGCCTCAATGTCCGCCGAGCTGTTCTCGAGGGTGCCCGTCTGATGCGCAAGCATTCCGGTGCTATCGCGCGTGCCGTCTTGCGCTATCTCAAGGTCGCCAGCGCTATAGATCAGCGCCCCGTCCATGTTCGAAACGGAGTTCGACGCATACAGCTTTACGCTCTGTGCGCCAGCGATAACCGCTGCCGCACCGCTGTTCTGGATATCGGCCGCATTCACCTGCACGTCGTTGCCGATGACAGTGCCCGTGTTCATCAGCGCGGCGCTGTTCGTCCTCACGGCGTCGCCTTCGATGCGGCCGGCGTTGGCCAGAACGCCCGATGCGTTCACCGTCGTCGCCGAGGATGTCATGCGCGCCCCCGCTGCATTGACGACCTGGCCGCCCGACGCCGTCAACGAGCCCGCGGCGGCTAGCGTGCCTGCATTCGTCAACGTCCCGGTCGCGGACACCGACATATCTCCGTCCGCATGCAGCCGATTCGCCGCGTCGTTCGTGTAATTGCCGGTGGCGCTCAAAGTCAGATTGCGTCCCGACGTCACCTCCCCGACGCCGCTCACCGCGCCGCTGGCGGCGATGTCGCGGTTTGCTCGGATAGCGCCGCCTGCGTTCGAGAGCGACGAAACCCGCGCCGACACGTCGGCCCCGCCCTCCAACGTACCGCCGTCGTTCGTGAGCTTCGCACCGGCCTGATTCAGGTTCAGCGCGGTGCCGCCGTATATCGTGCCGCCCGCATTGTTGACGCTCTCCGTGACATCGAGATTCGCTGCGCCTGCCGCCACGAGTTTCGCACCCGACGTATTGGTGAAGCTCCGCGCGGCAATGGTCACGTCACCGTTGCCGCCCATCGTGCCTCCGGTGTTCGTGACACCGGCTGCCGCCGTGATCGCCATTGCGCCGTCGCCCGCATCGGTGAGCGTGCCGGACGTGTTGTCGATGTTTGCAGCCGCGATGAGCATCGTCCCATGCAGCCCGTTCGCGGACATTACCCCTCGAGCGTTCGTGAGCGCGCCACCCGCCGTGAGAGAGAGATCGCCGGCGGTCTGCATCGATCCGGCAGTGCTATCCAGTCCGCCCTGGGTCGTCGCCGTCAGGCCGTCCTTGCCGTAGACGGTACCGCTACGGTTCAGAATGCCTGCCGCGGCGTCGAGTTCCATCGCGCCCTGAGCAGAAAGCGAACCGGACGTGTTGTCGAGGCTCAGCGCATGCGCCGTCAATTTGCCGTTGGTCGCAATCTGTCCGCCCGCGTTGGACAGCAAATCCGATGCGGTCAGCGTGAGCGAACCCGCCCCCGCATGCTGAATCGATCCGCTGGTCCCATTCGCTATCGACTGCGCCGATAGCGCAAGGTTCGACGCGTTGCTCGCGATCGTCCCGCCGCTGTTGTCGAGCGTGCCGCCGGCCGATATGACTTCGTTCGCCAGTCCATACTGGCGCAGCGTGCCCTCACGATTGACGAGATCGCCAGCCGTGGAGACGGTAAGCAAGTGGCCCTCGATAGTTCCACTGCTGTTGTCCGCAGACGCTGCGCTCACGTGAGTTGCCGCCGCTGAGACGAGCCCATTTCGATTATCGAGTGTGTTCGCAATCGTCGCGCCGATTTCGCCTGCAGCGATCAGCTTGCCCGAATGATTGTCGAACGACTGCGCGTGCAATTGCGCATCGCCTTTCGCGCTGATCGTCCCCTGGTTCTCGAGTGCCCCACCCGAGATGTCAAGCGCACCATCGGTAACGACTCTGCCGCCCGTGTTCGAAATTGCTGCCGCAGTGAGGCGAAGCACGCCATTACCGGCATCGTCGAGCGCGCCGCTATCGTTGATGAGCGTCTGCGCGGACACCGATAGATTCGACGCATTCGAAGCAACGGTGCCACCGGTGTTGTCGAACTTGCCTCCCACCGATATGCGCTGATCGGCTAGTCCATACTGTTGAACCGTTCCGCCGCGATTGACGGGGTCGGCGGTAGTCGAGAGGGCAAGCGCATCGCCCTCGATCTTGCCACCTCTGTTATCCGCCGACGCTGCCGTTACTGTGGCAGCCGCTCCGGAGATCAGGCCGTTTCGATTATCGAGTGTGCCGGCGATAGTGGCATTGAGATCGCCTGCGGCAATAACGCTACCCGCGTGGTTGTTAAGCGATTGGGCTTGCACCGATGCATTGCCCTTTGCGCTGATTTGCCCTTGATTGGAAAGCTCGCCGCTCGTCAGTCTCAGCGCACCGTTGGTGCCGATCACCCCGCCGATATCGCCCGTGCCCGCCGTTCCCGACGCATTGACGAGTCTACCGGTTGTGGAGACCGTCAACCCGTCACCGTTCAGCGAGGTCACACGTCCAGCCGTGTTGCCGATAGACGCCGCGTTTATCTTCATGCGCCCGGACGCCTGAATGACGCCTTGACGATTATTCACCGCCCCGCGCGCGTCCAACTCGATGGCCGATTGCGAAAGGATCTGGCCGGACAGGTTCGACAACTCCCCTGCTGTAATCGTCTGCTTGCCCGACGAGGAAAGAACCGCGTTGTCGTTGGTCAGCGTTCCTTTCGCGCTAACGGAAAGCGTGCCGCCTGCTGCCGTCGTCGCATGTGCCTGGTTCAGATCACCAGCGCCCGCACTCAGTTCAAGGTTGCCGTTGGATGACGTTTCACCGCCCGCAAGGTCGATAGACGCCGCCGAAAACGATGCATCGCCGCCTGCCACGTTGTGACCAGTGGCCGATATTGCGCCGGCTGCAGTGACCGTCAGATCCCCGGCTCGAGCGATGGAACCGTCGCCGTCGACACCTGCGCCGAGCGCACCCGTCGATGCCACGCTCCCGACGTCGATCGTCGTATTTCGCTGCGCGGCCAACGTGCCGGCGTTCTCGAGCGCGGCGGCCGTTGTTACCGAAACATCCTGCAGCGCGTAGGTCGAACCGCTGTTGTCAATTTCGTCCCGTGCCGCGAGGGCCATATTACCGCTGGCGTTCGTTCGGCCAGCCAGTTGCAGGCGCCCTCGAGCGGTGAGCGTCAGGTCACCGGCCTGGGCAGCGATGACGCCGCGATTCGATACGCCCACCCCGAATTCGTTGGACGCAAGAAATATCCGGTTTGCATACATGCCACCGAGTTGCCCGACGTCGATCGCGAGTGACGGCGCAGCGCCGTCACCGGTAATAGGCGTAGCGGTAAGCGTATCGTGGTCGACATGATTCGAGCCAGCGACAACGTTCAGCGTATTGCCGTAGACCGCCGCATTCGCCTGCACCGCGCGGGCAATGAGATCAACCTGATCGACATTCGATGCGTTGAGCCCGGCGCCTTGCACGAAGATGCTGCCGCCTCGGACATCGAAGCCCGAAAGCGCGCCATTGGCACCGAACACCGGTGCCCCGGTCGTCAGAATAGCCCTCGATGTATTGATGAAGCCTGCGCCATCGACGATCAAACCCGACGAATTGGCGATCACCACCTCGGCGCGGCTGCCTGCCACCTCGAGGTAGCCGCGCAATTGCGACGGCGAATTACTGTTGACTTGGTTGAGGATGATCTTCGCCGGCAGGCCGGGCTGAAGATTCGGGTTGCCGTTGATGTAGCCGGCCTGCTGCGTAGCAACGACCGTTGCCGAGTTGTTCAGGATCGCGCCATTCTTTTGGACGTCGAACTGCGAGTAGGTGTTGACCGACACCCCTGCGCCCGACGGCTTGGCGATGTTGACCTGAGGCAAGCCGTTCGCTGTTTGGATGACGCTGGCGCCAGAGCCCTGGGCTGCGACAATTTGCGCATGTGCCACGGGAACAGTGCCCGCGAGCAACGACGCCGCGAAAGCCATGTGGCGTAATGCGAAAAGCGAAATAACGCGACGACCTGCCGCTACCCGTACCGCGAATTCACCACGACCTGCATTGCCGACCGACGAAGCCGTTTCCTCGACGGCGACAAGCATTCCCCGCAGCTTGTTGAATACAAGCCGATAAGCCCCGGAATTCATCTCTCGTTGTTTGTTTCGAATTGTAACGGAGCGGTAATCTACCGAGATTTTCAGCGACTCGCATCAAATTTCGTGTTCGAGGTATGGAAGCAACATTCGAAGTACTTGGACACGCGCGGACCCAGTTGCAAATTATGGATCGTCCATCTGATAAGGGATTGCCGCCGGAATGCGATAGCCATAACCGGCGATTCGGCTTCCGATCGTCTGATTTGCCCAAGGCCGAAAGGAAAGCTGCGCGCAGCAGGAAGAATGCGCGGTTCGTTCACCTCTGTTTGCTGATATCCCGCGTGCGCGGGATGCGAATTAGAGTATCGCCTTTCCTCATCTCACTCGCTCCGAGCACGTGTCTCGCGAGTTCGATTCGAGCTTAAAAAGGACCGCGAATGCGATAGCGGCGAATTAAAGTGATCGCGTCAAAGCAAGGGCATCATGCTGTGCACGAGCAAGCCCGTCGCATTACCCCGCTTCGAGAGCTCGGACGCGATCAGCAAGAACGCACGCGAGCCTGTCGCTCACGCGCAGTGTTGATCGAATGCGGGATACAAGCGAATTTCCTCACGGGTCATACGCTGCCGCAGATGGACGATGGCGGCCCCCATCTGCCGCGCGAAGTCCATACCCGTCTTTCCTCGTTCGAGCGAATCGAAGAACGTCAGCACCTCCTGCGAGATGCCCTTCATCTCCGACGCATAGGAGGTTGCGAGATCCTTGGTCACCGCATGCTGCTGCATCTGCGGATACAGACTGCGATCTTCGCGCGCAAGATGCGCCATCACCAACGCTTTGGCCTCTTTCAGCTTTGCTCGCCCTGCATCGGTCAAGCCAAGGTCTCGGCACGCTTCGAGGAGCCGGAAGATTTCTTGATGTTCGCCTTTGAGAATCGTGGTAAGTGACATGGTGCTTTTCGACGTCCGTGGTAGGAGCAGTGGTGACAAATCCGACTTAAGATGTATTTACTATACATCTTTTAGGCGAAAAAGGACCATGCCCCCACATCGCTCGCGGGCATGCGAAGCCGACACCGCAGGCCTGCCTGCGACACGCACCCTCAAAGTCGCTTCCGGGCACTCACCATTGCAACCATCCCTTGTGGCGAGCGGTATCGATGAACGCTCGCGTGGCATCGGCGATCTGCGCACCGTCGGCTCCCGCGTACGCAGCCTGAAGCTCGGCAATGACACTCGACACTGAGCGCATGCCATCACAACGTTTCAGAATTTCGCCCGCGCTTGCATTGAGCTTGACGAGCCCTTCCGGGTAGAGGATCACATAAGCGTCCTGGCTTGCTTCCCAGCGGAAGACCAGATGCGATGCCCGGCGTGGGCACGCATCGAGAGAAACGGTGGCGTCGACAGTCATGACTGTATGCGGTACCGGCGCCGGGCAGCGCTTCATTACGGCCTCGGCGCTCACCCGGCTACGGCTCACCGAACGTAGACGTAAGCCGTCACCTCGAAGCCGAGGCGGATGTCGCAAAACGCCGGATTTTCCCAAGTCATATCGAGTCTCCTTTCATCAGGTCAGGCGATGGCAGGCCGTCATCGCCCGACCGATTATCGGCGCCCCCCTTCGCGTCAACCAGCGGCATCTCGCGAAAAACACCTCATGAAAATCTTGTGTTCAGCGCCTTCTGTCGCGTTCTGGAGCAATGCCTGTCGCCGCCTGTTCCATCGCGCGACACCCTGCGTATAAGCGCCGCGAATCCCACGCTCACCGGCCGCACCTCGTCCAGACTCGCCAATCCGCACTTTCCCGTCGCCACAACGTCCCAACATCGAATTGTGGTATTAAACTTGCATCTTAAAGAGGGGCGCACCCAGCGCTTCTTCCCTCCGTGAGAGAGGGCATGAGAGGATGACAACCCAACCCCAATCGGCAAAGTTCGGCCTGCATACGCGCATCGGATTCGTGCTGACGGCGCTCGCCACCGTGCTCGTCGCGGCACTGGGCGTGCTCTGGGTGCAGCAGACGCGGAATTCGATTCGCGAGGAGATAGGCGCCGCCTCGCGCGTCGCCGAACAATGGCTGACGATCTCCGCTCGCGAATTGCAGGCTCACCCGTCCGCATCGAATCGCGCACGCCTGCTCGCGGAAATCTCCGCTATTGGCCGCATTCGTGCCAACGCGCTGGAGGTGACCGACGTGCACGGCCAGCGACACTACCTGTCGCCGCCTCCCGTCTACAAGGCCGGCCGGTGGGCACCGGCCTGGTTCGTGACGCTCGTCCAACCGCCGTTCTCTCCCTGGCGAGTGGACGCCGCGGGCCTTACGTTCATTCTCTACCCCGATGCGTCGCGCTCCGCGCTCGATGCCTGGGACAACTTGCGCACCATAGCCAGTTGGGCCGCCATCCTGCTCGCCGTGCTGTTCCTCGCGGTCCGCTTTGCGCTCCAGCGGGCGCTTGGCCCGCTCGAGCAGGTAATGACAGCACTCGATCGAACCGGAGCAGGCGCTTTCGGCACCCGTCTGCCCGTCTTTCGGATACCCGAACTCGGGCGACTGGCGCGAGCCTTCAATGGGATGGCCGACCGGCTCGCGCAGGCCGTGAGCGACAACGTCCATCTCGAGGCGGAACGGGAAGTGAGCACCCGTGTGCAAGCGAGCCTCGAAGCGGAGCGGCGGCATATCGCGCTCGAATTGCACGACGAACTGGCGCAAGGCATCACCGCCGTACGCGCCCTGGCCGGCGCCATCGTTCAGCATGCGAATGCAACGCCGGCGGTTCGGCACCCGGCGGAGCACATCATCGTCGCCGCGGGTCAGATGCAAGATGGCGTGCATGCGATTCTCCATCGGCTACGCGAAAGCCCCGACACCGAACCGCTGCGCACCGAGGACTCGCTGCGCCATCACATCGACGTCTGGCAACAGCACCACCCCGGCATCTCCCTCGACGCAACGCTCGATCTCGGCGGGCCCACCCTGCCGGGCCAAATGCTGACGCACACCTTGTTGCGAGCGGTTCAGGAAGGTCTGACGAACGTTGCCCGGCATGCCTGCGCGACGCGTGTCGACCTGGTCTTGCGACGCTCGCATGACGGCTGCTGGTTCGAACTGCTGCTTGCCGACAACGGCAAGCACTCCCCGGGCCCTTCGTCTGCCGCCGGCTGCGGAATGGGGCTGACGGGCATGCGCGAGCGCGTGCGTGCACTAGGCGGCGAACTCACGTTCGAAACCATCGCTGGCCACGGCGCCCGCCTCGTCGTACGCATTCCCGCCATTCCCACGCCTGCCGGCGCAGGTGCAACGCCTCCGGAGGGTCCGCCATCATGAGCATCGCGCTATCCGGTTGTCGAATCTTGCTCGCGGACGACCATGCCATGGTCCGCACCGGTTTTCGCCTGCTGCTCGAGGGTGCCGGCGCAACCGTAGTGGGGGAAGCCGAGAGCGGCGAAGAGGCCTTGCGGCAATATGCGGAGCTCGCTCCGGCAGTGCTCGTCATGGATGTGTCGATGCCCGGCATTGGCGGCCTTGCCGCACTCGAACGGCTGCGTGCCCGATGCCCCGAGGCGCGCGTGCTGATGCTGTCGGCCCGACAGGACGCGATGATTCCAGTACGCGCGCTGAAAGCCGGCGCCATCGGCTACCTCAGCAAGCGCTGCCTGCCGCAAGCGTTGATCCAGGCGGTACACCAGGTCGCGCAAGGGCTGCGCTATCTCGATCCGGAACTGGCGCAAGAAGTGGCGCTCGCGCAGATCTCGGGCGCCGCGCATCCGGCCCAGGCATTGACCGAAAAAGAGTTCACGATCTTCCTGCAACTGGCGCAGGGACGCACCGTCAACGACGTCGCCAAAGACTTCCATTTGAGCGGAAGCACAGTCGGCACCCATCTTTATCACATCAAGCAAAAGCTCAATGCCGGCAACGCCGCCGAACTGGCGGTGATCGCCATGCGCGCGGGCCTGCTCGACCTCTGAAGACGCTGAAGATCGAGCCCCCGCGGCGCTCATGAAATTCGCTAGC
Organism: Trinickia caryophylli; assembly: GCF_034424545.1. Classification (NCBI taxonomy): domain Bacteria; kingdom Pseudomonadati; phylum Pseudomonadota; class Betaproteobacteria; order Burkholderiales; family Burkholderiaceae; genus Trinickia; species Trinickia caryophylli. Next base: position 1,933,470 of record NZ_CP139970.1, read on the forward strand.
GCGGTTTACCGGAAACAGTGAGCGCACGATCCACCCAATTGCCGCGCGACGATCGGCAGGCGCAATCGAGAATATCGCTCAACGGCGGGCACTTCGCACCGCCACCGCGAGAAAGGAACGCGCCATGCCCAAGGAAACGCAAGGACTGACCCTCGACGGCCAGGGCAAGCCGCTGTGGCTGACGCTCGAACTCACTTATCGCTGCCCGCTGAAATGCGCCTGGTGCAACAATCCGCTCGACTTCAAGGATTACGAAAAGCGCGAACTGTCCACGCAGGAGTGGAAAGACGTTCTGCGCGATGCGCGCGCGCTCGGCGCGTTGCAACTCGGATTCTCGGGGGGCGAGCCGCTCGAACGCGACGACCTCGAAGCGCTCGTGGCCTACGCCGACGAGATCGGCTACTACACGAACCTGATCACTTCGGGCATCGGCCTCACCGAGCAGCGCATGACCGCGCTGAAGCAGGCCGGGCTGCGGCAAGTGCAGTTGTCGCTCCAATCGATGCGCCCCGAGCTGACCGACGAACTCGTCGGTGCCAAGGCCCACGCGCGCAAGCTGGAGGCGGCGCGCCTCGTCAAGGCGCACGGCTTGCCCATGGTGCTCAACGTGCCGCTCGGCCGGCAGAACATCGGGCAGATCGACGCGGTCTGCGAGTTTGCCGCCGGCATCGGCATCGAATACATCGAGTTCGCCAACATCCAGTACTACAACTGGGCGCTACTGAATCGCGACGAACTCCTCCCCACGCTCGAGCAGGTGCGCGAAGCGGAAGCAGCGGTGCAACGCTGGCGGCAAGTGTTGGGCGGGCGTACGACGATCTATTTCGTCATTCCCGATTACTACGAGAACCGGCCCAAGGCCTGTATGAACGGATGGGGCGCGATCCATCTGACCATCGCACCCGATGGCGTAGCCATGCCGTGCCAGGAAGCGCGGGTGATACCCGGCCTCGAGTTCGAATCCGTTCGCGACAAACCATTGTCGTGGCTCTGGCATGAATCACCGCTTTTTCGCAGGTTTCGCGGCCTTGACTGGCTACGCGAGCCCTGCCGTTCGTGCCCCGAGAAAGAAAAAGATTTCGGAGGGTGCCGCTGCCAGGCATTCCTGCTCACCGGCGACGCGGCCAATACCGATCCGGCCTGCAGCCGCTCGCCGCATCATCATCTCGTGCGACAGGCTGCAAGCCAGGCGGGCACACCGCTGCGCTTTCGCAAACCGCTCGTCAAACGCAGCAGCGCCGGTGTCTCGACGGCTTTCATGGAGGACTGAATGCGCCATCCCTACGATTCCGCCAGGGGCACGATCGTGCTCGGCTTGCTGCTGACCGTGACGCTGGTCGCGCTCGTCCGGCTCCTGGCTGCGTGAGGTTCGTCATGAACGGCATTGTCAGCCTCGACCTCCTGTTGCGCTGGACGCATTTCATCGCCGGCATCATCTGGGTGGGTCACAACTATGCCAACGTCATCCAGCGCCCGAACTGGCGCCCGCTGACGCGCGACGATCTCGTCGACGGGCAGACGCCGCGATTCCAGGCACTGCTCAACCGCGAGCATGGCGTGTTCCGCTGGGCCGCCGTCGTCGCATGGTGCGCCGGCATCCTGATGCTCTGGCGACGCGGCGCGCTCACCGGTGCGCTGGCGCTGCATGGCGGGTTGGCGCCCATCGGCATCGGTGCCTACATCGGCACGCTGATGATGATCAATGTCTGGCTCGTGCTTTGGCCACATCAGCAGAAGGTGCTCGGGTTCAAGCCCGCGTCGATCGAAGAGCGCTTGCGCTGCGCGCGTATCACGCATCTGTCGTCTCGCACGAATACGATGTTGTCGATCCCGCTGCTGCTTTTCATGGCTGCGGGGGCGCATGGCGGTATGGTGCCGTGAAGAACGACGTGCACGCCTTCCTGGGCTCCTCTGCGCGACGCGATGCGCGCTGGAATTTCGGCGCCGGGCCGTCGCGCCTGCCGGACGCCGTTCTTGCGCAAGCCGGCGAGCGCTTGCTGACCCGCGCGGCCGACGGAATGGCCGCGATCGAACGGCCCTTCACCGGCGCTGCTTATCGCGAAGTGCTCGCCGAGGCGCGCGGACGGCTCGCTCGCCTGCTCGGTGTGCCCGATCACTATCGCGTGCTGTTTCTTGCCGGCGGCGCCTCGCTTCAATTCTCGGCAGTACCGATGAATCTGCTCGACCCGTCCTCGGGATTGTGTCGCGGCGCCTATGCCGACTCCGGCTACTGGTCGCGCCGGGCGATCGCCGAGGCAAGCCGTCATGCAAAAACGAGCGTAGTCGCACGGCCAGCGGGTAGCGGCGAAGCGGGTGGAGGCGAGCCACCGCTCGCCACACCGCAACTCGACGGCTGGCATCTGCCGCGCGACAGCGCCTATTGCCACATCACGGCAAACGAGACCGCCGATGGCATCGCTTATCCAGCGTGGCCCGAGACGGGCGGCGTTCCCCTTGTCGCCGATGCCAGTTCGTGCCTGCTGAGCGCCCCGATGGACGTATCGCGGTTCGGCCTCATCTATGCGAGCGCACAGAAGAATATCGGCCCGTCGGGGCTCACGCTCGTCATCGTGCGCGAAGACTTGCTGCATCGCCCCGCTTCTTCGGCGCCTGCGCCGCTTCAATATCGAACGCAAGCGGACGCCGAGAGTTGTGCGAGTACACCGCCGATGCTTGCGGTCCACCTGGCAGCGCTCGTGTTCGAATGGATCGAGGCATGCGGCGGGCTGGCCGCGATGGCAGCCGCGAACGCTCGAAAAGCTTCATTGTTGTATCGCGCGATCGACGAGAGCGGCGGCTTTTACGTGGCGCCCGTCGAGCCGGGCCATCGCTCGATCACGAACATCCGGTTTCACCTCGACGAAGCGTCCCTCACCGAGCGGTTCATGGACGAGTCCGAAGCCGCCGGCCTCCTGCATCTGCGCGGCCACCCCCGCCTCGGCGGGGTGCGTGCGAGCCTTTACAACGCCATGCCGGAAGCCGGCGCGCAAGCGCTCGCTGGATTCATGATCGATTTTGCGAAACGATACCGATGAACAACTGCGAATGGCTCGCCCGCATCGGCTTGGCCGGCGGCATCGACAAGGACGGCAGCCGCGCGGCCGAGCTGTTGGCGACGGGATTTCACAGTGTCGAGTTCGGCACCGTGGCATGTCACGGGGAGCGAGGGGGGCATCCTGACGTGCTCGCGCTCGCGGCACGCCTTCTCGCATTGGCGCCGTCCGAACGCGGCAGTGCGCGTATCGGCATCGGGATCGGCATGCGTGCCGAAGCCGGGCCGGGCATATTGCCAGCGGATTGGGTACGCGGGCTGCACGAAGGTTGGGCGGCAGCCGATTATTTGAGCTTCAATCTTAGCGCGCGTCGTTATCGCGATTTATTGGACGCCCGTTACGCGCCGCTGCTCTTGCGTGCATTCGCCACGGTGGTTGCCGCACGCGATGAGCGGGCACGCGCTGACGGCCGCCGCGTTGCCGCCGCACTCAAGATCCCGCTCGGCAACGATGACTCGTTTCCGCTTACAACGGCCGAAGCGGCCGCCGATGCCGGCTTCGATGCGGTGATTGCCGTGCTGCCCGAAGGCGCCGGGCGGATCGAGCGGCTGCGTTTGCTCACTCGCCGCTTGCGCGGCAAGGCGGCGGTGGTGGCAGTCGGGGGCATTCGCACAGCGGGCGACGTCGTTGCCGTGCACAAAGCCGGCGCTCAAGGCGCTCAGGTCCACACGGCTTATAGCGAGCTCGGCGCGCGATGCTTCTCGACGCTTTGTGACGCATCGGCTGGTTGAGTTTCGGCTGGGCCGTCACAGCATGCAGCGCAACGCGAGCGCGGGTGAGCCCGTATTATCCAGCCGCTCGAATTCGCGCTATACGTGCCGGGGGCGGCAGTACTGAAAGATTCAAAACTGCGCCGTCAACTGAAATCCAACAGTCACTCGAGCGGTTTCGAACCTAGCGGGCTTATAGAGCGGTTTGCCGGCGAATACTTCGTACGAGTACGTTCCAAAACGCGTTTGCGCGCCCCCGCGCAGCCCAATCACCGCACCGGCCAACTGCGTACCCGCGAGAAACGCCGTGTTGGGACCGTACACGCGGCCGTAGTCGATCCCCGCATAAGCCGACTGCCCCGTCCCGCCTATCGGCGCCTGCAATTCGTTACGCCAATAGAAGCCGCGCTCCGCCGCGAGCATCGTTTCACCGTCGAAGCCACGCACCGTGTAGCGGCTGCCAATCGTGAGATCGTCGATGTAAAACAACGTATCCCTCGTAAGCTGCCCGTGCACCGTCGCGACATAGCGCAGGTTTTGCCCCGCCACCGAGAACGGCACGGACAAATTGGCATCGAGCACCGCCATATGAAGCCGATACGTCGGCGCGCCGTCCCCCGAGGTGTCGGGCGTCGCGCCGAGCCAGCCTATGCCCTGCCGGTACGCCAACGTTCCGTCGAACTGCGCATTGCCAAAATAGTGCCGGTCGGTCAGCCCTGCTTCGATAAACGTATTGTCTCTTCGCTGTTGAGGAATTTCGGTATCGTCGATGAAACTCGCACCCCAGCGCTTCGTCAGTTGGAACTCCACACCGAATACGTCGTTCTGGCTTCGACGCAGCACACGCTGTAGCTTCAGGCCAAGAGACTGCGAATTGCCGCTGGACACGAACGTCTGATTCACGCCTGCGATCTGCTGGTAATAGGTGTTCGCATTTCCGGAAAGCGTTGCTGTCCAGTAGCCCCACGGCACCGAATAGAAACTGTTAAAGCCGTGCGAGCCGAGGCGCTTGTCGCCGAACTCCAGATCCTGGCTGGCGCCCACGTTGAACAAGTCGTTCAACCCGAGCGGGTTGTCGATGCCGAGCGAGAGGTTGCCTTGCAGTTTGCCCGTCGCGCGAGTGCCGGCGTTGTCCACGGATGCGACAACCGTCCATGGTTTCGCGCGCTTGACGTCGATTACGACATCGCTTTCGCCCGGCACTTCCGTCGGCTCGATTTGCATGTCGACGTCCTGGCTCGCCACGCGCTTCATCTGCTCCAGACCTTGCTCGAGGTCCCGCAGATTCAGCAGATCGCCGCGGCGCGCGGGAAACGCCGACTTCCACGTACCGCGCATCGCCGGGTCGGCAAAGCGCAATTGCCGAATGACGCCCGGCACGAGCGAGAGTTTCAGTGTACCTGCCGAGAGATCCTGCTCGGGCACGAGCACACGCGTGGTGACATAGCCACGGCTCAGGATCAGTTGCGATACGCCCTTGACCACCCGTTCGACGCCTTGCTTGCCGATACACTGGCCGCGGTAATGGTCAAGCCATTCCCGTGCGAATGCGAACCGGTCCAACGGCAGAGCGGATGCCCCCTGCCTACGCACCGCATCGGGCAACGTGGCCGGGAGATCGAGCACGAAAGAGTCGATGCGAAAGCAGAGTTTCTCCGCAGGCAGTTGCGGGAAAGCACCGGCTACCGGCGCGGCGGAGCGCACGGCGGGCGCATTGACGGCCCGTTCGCGCTGTTGCGCCTCTCGCTGCTGCTCGATCAATTGTTGTTGTTGCGCGGAGCTTCGCGCCGCGTTGGCAATATCAGGCGAGCTGGGGGCGGATTGCGCCAGGGCGTGCTCGGTAACAAGTGCGAGTGCCGCGGAGAGGATCGTCGCGGCGCGTATGCGTTGCATTGGTCTTGGTCTTTACTGGTTTTGTTTTGATTTTGTTTTCGATTGCGGCTGGCCGTACAAACTGCTGGCTACGCTGCAACCGAAGGAGACGCTGTCGTTGTCGCCACGGCAAGACAATGCCGATCTAAACTCGAATACAGCCGCAGCCCGGTTTCATTGCTTGAACCATCGCGACAGTTTGCCGGCGAGGCCTTGTGGCGGAGGAGTCCACCCCGGTTTCAGAAAATCGTATACGTCGTCGTAGTGATCGAGCGGCTGAACCGGCATCAGCGCCATCGGCACCAGCGGGTGATCGATCTGGACCGGAATGCCGCGATACCAGCAAAGCTTGGTTTCCACTGTGCCGCGATACGACATGAAATCCTCGTCGATCGCGTCCTCGCTCCTCATCGAAGCATGTTTACCCTGTATGAGCTTTTCGAGGGCGGGCTCGTCCCGATCGAGCAGCAGCGAAAAAAAGTCGCGGCCCTCGGCACATTCGGTACGTCTCGGGTTCTTCCCGTGTTTCGCAATTTTTTCGATCATGGCGCGCACCGCCTCGTCGTCGCCCCGGATCGCGAGCTGGAGCATGTACACATGAAATCGATTGTTGAGCGGGTTGTCTCGCTGGCTAATGAGTTCCGGCGTTTCCACGCGGGCCATCGCGTCGATCACCTCGGCGCTATCCGACAGAAGCGCTCTCAGGATGTCCCCGCCTGTTTCAAAGGAGGCTCCGCCGTCTTGACTAACGCTTTCCAGCGTCAATCGTGCTGCAAGATAAAAATTCTGCTTGCAACGCTCGATGTCGTGTTCGACAAAGTAGGCGTGCATGGCTTTGACTCTGGCGTGCGTGGCGAGGCTGCACAGCACGGACCCGAGGCGAACTTTATCGCGCCGATAATAGACAGCCTCGATGAGCCCGGGATGGTCCGCTTCGTCCAGCGTCATCCAATTAACTAGTTTGTCTTCTCGGGTTCGATCGGTCATTACTTCCCCCCCAGCTTAACCGTAGTCATGCCCTGGCCGTTGACGCCACTCACCAACTTGACCAATCTGTTTTCATTGATAGCGCTCTTTATCAATTGCGCGGTCTTTATGGATTCCGGGTTGCCCGAGTTTTCAAGACGCCTGACAGCACTGCCGATCCACTCATCCGTCATCTGGGTTGACATGCTATCCGACGGCCCGCTCAGCTTGATCGACCCGTTAGGATTCAACGGTTTCACCTCGTTGATGTAGACGGTGTCGCCCTTGATATAGACGCCGTCAAAACAGTTTCCGGCGCCGCACTTGCCGTCCAGCGGCGTGTAGCCGTTACGGACGAAGTAGTTATTGGCCACGTACTCGCGCGCGTCGCCCTGCAAGGCGGTACTACCCAGATTGTCGATTTGCGACAGTATGCCCTGCTCCGCCGTGCTGAGGCGAGCCGGCATCCCCTCCATCGTGATCTGGCTGGCGCTGATGTTCCCCTTCGCGGAAGCGCTTACCGGCCCGGCCAGACCCACGTCCAACGACGCGATGATCCGCTCGACCGTTCCCATGACCCTGTTCGCGAACGCACCGCCGAGCAGCGCTTGCTCCAATGTGTAGTCCGGCTGTGCCGCACCGTTTCTTGCACCGAGATACTCGAGACGCGACTCGTCACGCGCCTCGACGCCCGGTACCACCGGTGCCGGCGGCTGCGTTCCGAGCACGTAGTTCGCGTACGTATCCGCCCGCTGCGCGGCGGTCGCGCTGAAGTAGGTCTGCTGCGCACCATCGGCCGTAACCGCCACGCCATTCACGGTAATCGCCTTGCCCATGTACGGCGTGAGCATCTGCTCCGCTGTGCGCAGATTCTCGAGGTACGCGGCAACGCCCCCGCGGGCGCCTTCGCTACCCGGGTCGTTCGCCGTCTGCAAAACGGACTGCAGATACGTCATGTTTTCCGCGTTCGCCCGATCGTCCACCAAACCTTTCGCGGTTCGTTCGAGAAGATCCGACCAGAACACGGTAGCCTTGCCGATACAGGCCGCGTCCCCGTTGCAATCCCGGCTGGCCTTGTCCTGCGCCAGTTTCTTGATCAGGCTTTGCTCTTCCGGGTGCAGTTGCCGGTTGTACATGTCCGCCATCGAGGCCGTTGCGGCGCCGGCCCCACCCCCGACCGCCGCCCCGGCAGCCGTCGCGATGACGTTCGCGATCCCGTTTCCGATTGCGTGTTCCAAGGTTCCCGGCGCGCCGAAATCGTTGGCAAGGTCGTTCAGTTTGGGCGCGAGCGCGGCCGACACGCCCGCCCCCGCCGCGCCACCGACGGCGCCCAGCGCGCCGCCGGCTCCGAGGCCGCCCAACACCGCGCCGCCCACCATATGCAGCCCGACGCGATTGGCCCCGCCTTCGCTCCAGGCGTCCGCTTCAGCCTTGTATTGGGCGGCCGCGCCGGTATCGCCCCGCAGCGCAGCCGCCTTCGCCGCGTCCAGCGCCTGCGCCTTCCGGTAGTCCGCATAGGTACCGATCGCCTGCGCGACCTGGCTGCCCGCGGCGTTCGCCGCGTTCATCAGGTCCGACTGCCGAGAAAGCATATCGTTGATATCGGGCAGCTTCGATACCGTCCCGTTCAGGTTCGAAGTATCGCGATTCAGGCCTGCCACATCCTGCTTCTGATTCGCCGCATTCGTCACCGTGATCGAACCCGCGCTCACTCCACTCCTGGTCAGCGCGCTTTCATCGCCGTTCGCGAACTGCGGCATCATCGGCACGATGCCCATGCCAGCACCGCCGATAGTCACACCTGCACTATTGGCACTGTAGTGCGAGTGATTTTCGATATCCGAGAAACTGAGCGAGCCCGTCGTCAGCGAATTCTTGGATGCATCAGCGTCGCTCGCGACATAGGCGCCCTTGAGATCGGTATTGCCCTTCACGTCGATGGCGTACCCGCCGTCACCCGCCTTGATGCCCGCCTGCTCGTTCACTGCGGCATAATTGCCGTCGGCATTGCCGCGCTGCGCGCTGAAGCTCGCGCTGGCGCCGCCGTACTGGCTGATCGAGAAGCCCCCGCCCGAGCTCGATTGATGTGCCGCGCTCACGGTCGTGTCCTGAACGCTGGCAACGTTCAGATCTCCACCAACGTCAACCTTTACCTGCCGCCCCGCAACGTCCGAGCCGATGATGTTCGTATCGCCGCCGGAGCGGATCGTCAGGCTGTTCGCACCGGTGACATGAGAGTTGTTCTGCATGACCGCATCGGAGTTCGAATCGCCATGCGCGTTCGACATCGACGCCGAGATTCCAAATCCGCCACCGAGCGAATACGACACCCCAACGCTTGCGCTACTGGAGCTGTTCGAGCTGCGCGTGGAGTCCGTATTCGTCGTATTAACGACGTTCACCTGATTCTTCGCGTCGAGCAGAACGTTGTTCGCGCTCACATCCGAGCCCGCAATCGTCACGTTCCCGCTGCCCTGCGTGCCGTCGCCCGTCGCAATGAAAACGGCCGTGCCGCCCGCCTTCACCGTACTGCCCGTCTGCGTCGTCTGGTCTTCTTTTGACGTGCTCTTCGATTCGCTCGTGCCGAAGCTCAGTTGGACGCCAATGTCGGGCTTTTGCGAGGGATTCATCATCGCCTTTGCCCCGGCATTGCCAACAGCGCCGGCCGCGGCGATCGAATGCAGCGCCGAAGCACGACCGTCCTCGCTGTTCGACGCGGCGCGCGATTCGGATGCCGCCGTCATGATCGCGTTGCCGATGCTGCCCGACAGCCCGAGGGTGAAGCCGCTCGTTTTGGTCTCGTGTGTTTCGTCGTGATGATTCGTATTCGTCGCCGAGTCGATCGTCACATTGACGGCCTTGCCGGTGATGTCCCCCGCCGCGATCACTTCGCTGCCGGTAATGTGCAGGTCTTTGCCCGCCAAGAGCGATACGCTGCCGTTCGTGCTGCCGACGACGCTGCCGTTGTGCGTGACCGAATTGTCGTGCGTGGTGTCTTTGGTATCGGTATTGCCATAGGAGATCCCGGCCCCGCCGCCCGCGCCGAGCCCCGACTTGGTTTCCTCGTGGAAATGGCTGCTCCGGCTCGTATCCTGCGTCGTCGTGATGTCGAGATCGCGCCCGGCAGAGAGCGACAAATCATGCGTCGACGCCACCGTGGAGCCCGCAACCGTCAAGTCCTTCCCCGCGCTCGCGGTCACCGTGTCGCCCGAGACGGTCGATCCGGCGGAGACGACCCGATGCGAACTCTTTTCGTCCGTCATCGTGCTGCTCGACATGAAACCCGAGCGGCTGTCGTGTGTCCAGCTCTGCGAGTCGTGCGTTTCGGTGACTGCGCCCACCGTCACATCGCCCGTGGCGACGAGTTTGGCCCCGCCGCCGCTCATGGTGCCGTCGGCAGCCGTCGAGCCCGTGGTCACGTTCGAGCCGAGCACGGAGATGTTCCCGCCGCCGGCAGGCGCGGAAACGGCGCTCACGCCTTGCTGCGCAAGCAGCCCGGCCACCGTTTCCGTCTGGCCCGCGCCGAGCAGCACGTTGCCCGCTGCATTCACAGTGCTGCCGCGTGCCGTTTCGTCGTAGGAAGACGCCGTGTGCTGCGTGAGGCTGCCGCCCAGCGAGCGCTCGTCGTGGGTCTGCGTATCCTTCGCCGCCGTCACCGTCAGATTGTTGCCCGCAACCATCGAAGCATCGCCGCCCGCTTGCACGGTCGAGCCGGAAAGCGTCATGTCCCGGCCCGAAATCGCCGCGAGCGAGCCGCCCGTCGCGATCGTGCTGCCGAGGTTCCTCGTTACGCTGTCGCGGCCGCCGTTCAGCCTGTCGTCGGTATGCGCGTCCTGCGTCGCCGTGAGCGTCGTCGTGCGGACGTCGATGTCGCGTCCCGCCGCGACCAATGCATCGTTGCCGGCGGCAATCGACGCACCGACCACGCTCAGGTCGCGTCCCGCAACGATCGTCACGTCGCGCGAAGCAGAGATCGTACCCGTCGCCAGCGTGCCCTGCGATGTCGCGGTGGAGACGAGATTGCCGTCTCGCAGCGTCTGCGTGACGCCGAACGTTTCGGTCTCGTTCACGATGTCGCGCCCGGCCTGCACCACCGTATCGACACCGCCGATCCGGCCGCTGACGTTGCGCACGTCCTGCACGGCCGCGACGACCGTCGTTCCGCCGCTGCCGATCACCCCGCGGTTGACGATATTGTTGCCGAGCACCGTCGTTGCCACGTCGCTGACGATATGGCCGCTGTTGCTCACATCGCCCGTTGCGTTGAGCGTGACCGAATTGCCCGAAACGAGCGCGCCGCTATGCTGCAAGTCGACGGTATCGGCCTGGGCCAAATACAGCTTTGGCACCAGCACCGATTGATGCGTGCCGTCGGGCAATGCGACGTCCTGCGAGACGAGCCAAACCATGTCGGTCGTCAGTTGCTTCATCTGCGCGTCATTGAGCCCAATGCCAGGTGTCAGGCCGAACTGTTTCGCGTAGGTGACGCCGCTGTTCATCAGCGCGGTGTATTCGGCAAGATTGTCCGCGTACCCGGCGAGCAGCGTGCGCCCCGTGAGTTGCGTGACTTGATCGCGAATCAACTTCTCTTCGTAGAACCCGTCGCCGAGCCGCTTTTGCGTGGTCTGCGGATTGAGGTTGAGCGCACTCAGCATGTAGTCGCTCGAGATGAAGTTGTTATAGCTCGTGAAGCGCGGGTCTGTCGCAACGAGATAGGCCGCACCGGGGGCCGGCTGGAGTTTGTAAAGGCCATTGACAGGCAACGTCAGATCGGGAATGCCGCTCGAGGCGCTGCCGAGCGTCTGCGGCCGCGCCCCGCCGCCGGTCGCGCCGTTCGCCGAGCCGGCGCGCGCCGTTTGCCCCATGACGCCGGTGGTCGCGCGCACCTCGCTCGTCTCGCCGGTAACACCGCCGAGCTGCGTACCCGTCGCGTCGCCGCCTGTCACGCCCGATCCCGTCACCGTCTGGCCCACCCGGTTCACGCTTCCTACCGTGATGCTCGCCGCGTTCGTCTGCACGGCCTGATTCGACGTTGCGATCGCCGGCAGCGCGGCAACGGTCGTGGATGCCACCGGCGCGTTCGGATAGACGACCGTCTTGGTGTCGTTGTCGCCACCGGTCTTCTGATGCCAGTAGAACGTCGAGGTATCCTGCTCGGTCACCGTCTGCTGCAAGACCGTGCCGGTGTCGACCACACTGCCGCCCGTTGCCCGCCGCACGAGGTTGCCGCCGGCCGACATGATGGACGACTGATTCATGATCGAGCCGCCATCCGCATTGATGCGAATGGCACCCTGCGCCTGCATCTTTGCGGCGTTCGACGCACTGACTAGACGGTCCGTCGTGGTCGTCGTCGTGGTCGTGCGATTCGTTTCGACGTAGTCGTGCGAATCCGAGCCGAGATCGATACGCACGCGCACCTGATCCGGGCGAATCTGCGTTTTCGGATTCCAGTCGGGCCAGAACGTGATCGTGTAGGTATCGCCGTTGTCCTGGAGGCCTTGATACCACTGCGTCGGGTTGGTGGCGATTTGCCTCGTTTGCTCGACCATGCGGGTATGGCAATGGTCGTTGCAGACCTCCTCCGTCACCGTGCTGTCGAAGAAATGCTCGGTCAACGGCTGCGTCAGAGAGAACGTCTGCGTGCTCGCATCGAGGTTCGCCACCTGCGACTTCGGTACAGTGACGGACACTGGCGTACGTAGTTTTCCGGCCATCCCGCCCGAGATGGGATCGTTCTCGCCCCCCCAACTCCATTGGCTAAATGTCCTGCTGCTGCGAGACTGCGTTTGCACACCGATCGGGATGCCCGCTGTCCATAGTGACAGCGTCGATGTTTCCGATTGCGGCGTACCCGCTTCCGCCACGAGCGTGGTCCGCTTGTTGACGATGGTATGAGCGGCGATATCGAGGTTGCCGTCCGCCTCGATATCTGCCGAGCTGTTCGTGAGCGTGGCCGTCTGGTGAGCAAGCATTCCGGCGCCGTCGCGCGTGCCGTCCTGTGCGATCTCGAGGTTGCCGGCGCTGTAGATCAGCGCACCATCCATGTTCGAAACAGAGTTCGACGCGTACAGCTTGACGTTCTGCGCACCGGCGATAAGCGCTGCCGCCCCGCTGTTCTGGATATCGGCCGCGTTCACGCGTACGTTGTTGCCGATCACGGTACCCGTGTTGGCGAGCGTCGCGCTGTTCGTCGTAACGGAATCGCCCTCGATGCGGCCGGCATTTGCGAGCGTGCCGGAGGCGTTGATCGTCGTCGACGCCGATTTCATGTCAGCGCCCGCCGCGTTCACGACTTGGGCGCCGGAGGCCGCCAGCGAACCCGAGGCCGCGAGCGTGCCCGTATTGGTCAACGTTCCCGTTGCGGACACCGACATATCGCCATCCGCGTGCAGGCGATTGGATGCGTCGTTGATGTAATTGCCCGCGACGTTCAGCGTAAGGTTGCGCCCCGAGGTCATGGTGCCCGCACCGCTGACGGCACCGCTCGCGACGATGTCGCGGTTCGCGCGAATCGCGCCCCCCGCATTCGAGAGCGAGCCGACTCGGGCCGATACGTCCGCGCCGCCTTCCAATGTGCCGCCATCGTTCGTCAGGCGGACGCCGGCCCGATTCAGATTCAGTGCCGTCCCGCCATAGACGGTACCGCCAGCATTGTTGACGCTGGCCGTGACGTCCAGGTTCGCGGCGCCGCCCGCGACGAGTTTCGCACCCGCGGTGTTCGTCAGCGTTTGCGCCGCAACGGTTACGTCGCCGTTGCCGCCCATCGTGCCGGCGGTATTCGTGACGCCCGTGGCCGCGGTAATCGTCATCGCGCCGTCGCCCGCATCGGTCAGCGTGCCGCCTGTGTTGTCGATGTCCGCTGAGGCGACGAGCATCGTGCCATGCTGCCCGTTTGCCGAGATCGTGCCGTGCGCATTCGAGAGCGTTGCGCCCGCGCTGAGCGTCAGATTACCTGCCGTCTGCATCGAACCCGATGTGCTGTCCAGCGCACCTTGCGTCGTCACGGCCAGCCCGTCTCGCCCGTAGACGGTGCCGCTCCGATTCGCGAAGCCCGAGGTTACGTCGAAGTTCGCCATGCCCTGCGCGGAGAGCGACCCCGACGTATTGTCGAGACGGCCCGCTTGTGCATTCAGGCTACCGTTCGTCGCGATCTGCCCACCCGCGTTGGCGAGCATGTCGAGCGCCGCGAGCGTCAGCGCACCGGTGCCCGCGTGCTGCAACGAGCCGCCGTTGCCGTTAGCGATCGACTGCGCCACGACCGCAAGATTGCCGGCGTTGGTAGCGATGGTCCCGCCGGTGTTGTCGAGCTTGCCGCCCGCGGACACGGTCTGATCCGTTGCGCCGTACTGGCGCAGCGTTCCGCCGCGATTGACGAGGTCGCCTGTCGTCGAGACGGCCAGCCGGTCGCCTTCGATCGTGCCCGAAGTATTGTCGGCGGAAGCAGCGGTCACCGTTGCGGTAGCCCCCGAGAGCGTACCGCTCGCGTTGTCGAGCGCCCCCGCCACCGTCACGCCGACGTTGCCCGCGGCGGCGAGGCTGCCCGCGTGATTATCGAACGAACTGGCGTGCACCGTCGCGTCGCGCTTCGCGCTGATCTGCCCTTGGTTCGAAATCGCGCCGCCGGTCACGTTTGCGGAGCCGTTCGTGACGATCTTGCCGCCCGCATTGGAGATCGCGGCAGCCGTGCTCACGTCGAGCGTGCCGGTACCGGCTTGCTGGATGGCGCCGCTATCGTTGATGAGCGACTGCGCCGATACGCTCAGATCGGACGCATTGCCGACGATCGTCCCGGCCGTATTGTCGAGCACACCGCCCGCCGAAACGCGCTGATTCGCCGTGCCATACTGACGCAGCGTGCCGCCCCGGTTGACGAGGTCGCCCGTGGTAGACAAGACGAGTTGATCGCCCTCGATCGTACCGCCGCCGCTGTTGTCGCCGGACGCCGCGGCCACCGTCGTCTTCGCCCCGGAAAGCAGCCCGTTCCGATTGTTCAGCACGCCGCTCAGCGTCGCGCTCAGACCGCCTGCCGCGACCACCTTGCCCGATTGATTGTCGAGCGACTGCGCATGTACGCTTGCATCGCCCTTGGCGCTCATCGTCCCGTGGTTCGAGACGGTGTTGCCCGAAACGTCCAGCGTACCGTCCGTCACGATCCCGCCTGCCGTGTTCGAGATCGTTGCGGCTGCTACGCCGAGCGTGCCCGTGCCGGCGTGATCCAGCGTTCCGCCATCGTTGACGATGGACTGTGCCGACAGAGAAAGGCTCGATGCATTCGAAGCAATCGTGCCACCCGTATTGTCGAGCGCCCCGCCGGACGAGACGTGCTGCTCCGTCTGCCCGTATTGGCGGATCTTTCCGCCTCGGTTGGCGAGATTCGCCGTGGTCGAGAGAGCGAGCTGGTCGCCTTCGATCGTGCCGCCGCTGTTATCGGCGGATGTCGCATTGACGACGGTGCCCGAACCCGAGAGCGTGCCGTTCCGGTTATCGAGCGCATCGGCCACCGCGATGCCGAGGTCGCCCGCGGCGAGTACCGTGCCGGCGTGGTTGTCGAGCGACTGCGCACGTACGGTCGCGTTTCCTTTCGCGGTGATCTGCCCTTGATTGGACACCGCACCGCCGGACAATGTGAGCGCCCCGTTGGTGCCGATCACGCCACCGGCATCACCCGTGGATGTCGTTCCCGGCGCGTTGACGAGCGCCCCTGTGGTGGCAACGGTCAACCCGTCGCCGCTCAGCGCAGTCACGCGCCCGGCCGTATTGTCGAGCGACGCGGCGCGGATGCTTTCGCGCCCGGCTGCCTGAATGACGCCCCGCGCGTTGTTCGTGGCACCGCTCGTCTTCACGTCGAGTGTCGACTTCGAAACGATCTGCCCGCTCGCGTTCGAGAGCACACCAGCCGTAATCGTCTGCGCGCCGGAGGACGAGAGCACTGCGTTGTCGTTGGTCAGCGTTCCTTTCGCATTCGCGGCGAGCGTGCCGCCTGCGACCGTCGTCGCGCCCGCAAGCGTCATGTCTCCATCGCCGGCGCTCAACGCGAGATTACCGTTCGCGGACGTTCTGCTGCCGGCGAGGTTCGTCGACGCGCCCGACAGCGACGCATCGCCCCCGGCTGCGTTATGCCCCGTCGCCGTCAGCGCGCCGGATGTCTCGACCTTCAGATTCCCCGCGTTCGCGACCGAGCCGTCGCCGTCGATGCCCGCGCCGAGCGTGCCGGAAGACGCCACACTGCCCGCGGTCACGCTCGTGTTCCGCTGTGCGGCCAGCGTGCCGCCGTTCGTCACGTCCGCCTTTGTATTGACCGATAGGTCGTGCTGCGCATATGTCGAACCGCTGTTATCGATGCCGCCCTGCGCCGCGAGCGACATGTTTCCGCTCGCGTTCGTGCGGCCCGCGAGCTGCAGCCGCCCGTTTGCGGCAAGCGTCAGATCGCCGGCCTGTGCCGCGATCACGCCGCGATTCGATACGCCCACGCCGAATTCGTTGGACGTCAGGAAGATCCGGTTCGCGTACATGCCGCCGAGCTGCCCGACGTCGATCGCGATGGCTGGTACAGCGCCTTCACCCGCTATCGGGGTGGCCGCGAGCGTATCGTGGTCGACGTGATTCGTGCCGGTAACGACGTTCAGCGCATTGCCATAGACGGCTGCGTTCGCCTGCACCGCCCGGGCGATGAGGTCGACCTGATCGACGTTCGATGCATTCATCCCGGCGCCCTGCACGGCGATACGGCCGCCGCGCACGTCGAAGCCCGACAGCGCGCCGTTCGGACCGTAGACCGGAGACCCCGTAGTCAGGATTGCTCGCGATGTGTTGATAAACCCGGCGCCGTCGACAATCAGGCCGGAAGCGTTGGCGATAACCACCTCGGCACGGCTGCCGGCCACCTCCAGATAGCCCCGCAACTGCGACGGCGAATTGCTGTTGACCTGATTGACGATGATTTTGGCGGGCTGACCAGGCTGCAGGTTCGGGTTGCCGTTGATGTAGCCGGCCTGCTGCGTGGCGACGATGTTGGCCGAATTGTTCAGGATCGCGCCGTTTTTCTGCACATCGAACTGCGAGTACGTGTTGACCGACACGCCCGCGCCGGACGGCTTCGCGATGTTGACCTGGGGCAGACCGTTCGCCGTCTGGATGACGCTTGCGCCCGACCCGGGCGCGGTGACGATCTGGGCATGTGCGAGAGGAACCGCACCGGCCAGTATCGATACGGCAAAGGCCGTATGACGCATGGCGAACAGCGTCATGGTCCGGCGGCCCGCCGGTGAACTGACCGTTCTGGTTTCCCCGTTATTCGTCTTGCCTGTCGACGATACCGTTTCCTCGACAGCCACAAGCATCCCGCGCAGCTTGTTGAAAACAAGCCGATAAGCCCCGTAGTTCATCTCTCTTATCTCTTATTGTTTGGTCATTTTGTAATGCGCCGTAATTTACCGAAATTTGAGATAGCGTGCAGCAAGATTTCGGAAGGTGGTGTGGGGATGCAACAGGGACGTGCTGCGTGATGCGTGCTGGCCGCCGGGGACATAGACGGCACTGACTCGCGCCCCATGCTCGGCGCGATAGAGGCGAACCCGTTGTTGCGCGGCAGATCGACAGACCTTCTGTCCATAACGCGCGGCCGTCGATAATCTACCCGGATGAGTTGGCAATGAAAGCTGACGCGCTTTGGCCGCTTCTCACCGATCTGAGCCGGATTCTGCCGGATCAACCGCCAGCGAACATGCGCATCAGCTTCGGCATGGTGGAACTGAAGCCGAGTTGCGCCGACTCCCGTTCCACCGCCCGCAAAGCCTTCTCGTTCGCCTCGTCGCGCACCTGCAGCCGGTTGCTCGAGCGCAGAATCAAGGTGACATGATGCGAGATCCAGCGGCACGGTTCGGCCTGGGCACATGCCGACAACAGCCGCGCGTATCGATCGGCCCGTTCGTAATCGCCTGTCACGAGCGTCGTCTCGGCCGCGGTCACATAAAAACGCAGCGCATTGTGCGCCAGGCAGCCGCGCATGAGCTGGGCTTCGCCCCGTTGCAATGCGCGTTCGCGCGTCTGTGCGTCGGCCGTGATAGCGGCCAGGGTGCCCCAGATCCAGGGCCCGATGTAGTTTTCGAGTTGCTGCCGTTCCACGAGATCCGCCGCCGCGACGATCAGCGCCTGCGCACGGCCCTCGTCGCCGAGGCCACTGGCCACGCGCGCCTTGCCTTCGAGCAGCAGCGCCTCGAAGCGGCTGGCCCCTATGCCGCGAGCCAGATCGAGTGCGAGATCGAGTTCTTCATCGGCGCGTGCGTGTTCGCCCGCCGCCACGAGTACCCAGGCAGCGGTCAGCCGCGCGAAAATCTCTGCTCGACGGTTGCGGATGGTGCGGCTTCGTTGCACGGAATCGAAGGCGTCCAGCAGCGCCTCGGTGGGCCGCCCCAGGTAAATGAGCGTCGAGCCGCGCGCGCTGCGGTTGGCCGCGTCGATACCGGGCAGATTTCTTTTCTGGGAAAGGCGGACGCACTGGTCGAAAACGTCGTGCGCGGTCTGCATCAAGCCTTGTGCGTAGTACGAATCGGCGATGCCGCTGAGCGCGGATGCTTCTATTTCGGGATCGCTGCTCACGCGCGCGAAACGCAGTGCCGCTTCGTGCTCGTTGCGGCACGCGAGATAGTTCCCGCGCGGAAAATGGAGATTGCCGCGAAGGAGGGACAAGCGCGCCAGTGCGCGATGCGCATGCTGGCTGAGCGCGATCGGGCGCGTGGCTTCGAGCAGCGCCGTCTCTTCCGCAAGACAATCGAGCATATTGAGGACGGCGGCAAGCCCCAGTGCGGCCTCGATCGAGTCAGCCGGCTGCTCGGCCAACGTCATCGCCCGTTCGAAGTGCTTGCGAGCGGATGCGGTTTGCCCCACGCCGACACACGCCTGCGCGCACAGCATCGCCAGGCTGAAGCTGGCGGCGGCGCGTGCAGGGAACGATTCGCACAACTGTGCGAGTTCGAGGACATCGTCGTAGCGATAGGCGCACAGGTTGACGCGCATCAGCTCGAGCAGCCGGTCGAACGCGGCGGGGTCATGACCTCGTACGAGATGTCTGGCGTGTAGCGCCGGATTCGATTCGCGCACGAGCTCCGCAACCGCGCGGTGCAGACGATCGCGCTGCGATAGCGGAATCGCATCATAGATGCAGTGCATGACGAGGTCGTGCACGAATGCGCATTGGTCAGCGTCGATTTCGCGGATGAGGCTCCGATAGTCCGCGTGCAGCGGCAGATGCTCGGGTTGGCCGAGTGCGCGATTGAGCAAACTCAACTCGAAACGGTTGCCGATCACCGCGGCAACCGAAAGTGCCTGACGATGCGCGGGCCCAAGCTTGTCGATGCGCGCCTGCACGAGGTGCTTCAGACTGTTGGGCAACGATTCGTCGGGATTCGACAGCAATTGCGTGAGATAGAGCGGATTGCCTTGCGCGCGCGCAATGCAGCCGGCCCGATGGGCCGGACTCACGTCCGCATATCGCTCGGCCAATGCGGCAGCCTCGCGCACACGCAAGGGGGCGAGTTCAAGCACGCTCAGCGGGTTCGCGATATGCGGGCGCAAGGCTGTTTCAAGCGGATCGTCTTCGCCGCGCGACGTCAGCACCCAGACGATCGGCATTTCATTCGTGTCCGCCAACAGCTTGCGAAGCGCGCGGAAAAGCGGCGGCTCGCCCCAGTGCAGATCTTCGATGCAAACGAGCAATGGTTGTTGCAGCGACAAGCGCATCAACAGCAGCTGCAGGGCGTGCAGCATAGCGCTCGTGCGGGCGTCGTGACTCATGGCCGCATAGGTGGCCATGGCCGCTTCGTCGGGCGGCTCCCCCGCCAGCATCCGCAGAAAGAAATTGGATTGCGCCGGCAACTGCCAGCGATCGATCGCGGGCTGCACCGCGGCGCTCGGCGCGCCCGGCAAGAGCCGACGCGGCAGCCCCAGCAGGCTGTGCACGAGCTGGCTCAGCGGCGCTAATGTGGATTCCATGCCGAAGTCGAGCACTTCGGCACGGTGGCAGGCGAACTGAGCCTCGCGTGCCATATCGGCGAATTCGTCGGTCAGGCGAGATTTGCCGACGCCTGCCGCCCCGCGCAGATAGAGCACGTGGCCGCTTTGGCATTCGAGCGTGGCGTCGACGATGCCCTTGAACTGGAGCAGTTCCACCGTCCGCCCGATCAGTGCGCTTTGCGGACCGTTGCCAGGCACGCGCATGCGCAGATATCTGCGATAGCCCGCTTCCGCGGCGGTGGCCGGCAAGAACTCGAAGCGATCGGTCAATTGAGCAACGAGACCTTGGGCGACGTGGATGGGCACGTGCCCGTAGGGGTGGCCGGAGGACGGGAACAGCCCGTCATCATGCGCATCCGCAGCCTGCGGCGTGCCAGGCGGCCAGCGGCTCAGCCGTACGCGGATGGCACTATCGGGGCGAAGATAGGCCGCGTGTTCCGCCGCAATCGCACTCGCGCATGCCAGGCAGCGCTCGACGTCGCTCCGATAGGCGCGCGGCATGCCGAAGCGAGCGAGCGCGTAAAGGCCGGCACCTGCGGGGGAGCTTTCGAGCACCCCGCCGAATTGCGCGATCAATTGCCTCAGTTCCTGTTGCGCGGCCCCAGACGCCGCCGTATGCGGATGCCATTCGAAGCCCAGCTCCAGCACATAGCGTATGACGTCGTCGTGCGTGTCGAAGTAAGCGTCGGCTGTATTGGCGCGATCCGTACCGGCTTGCCCTGGCGGAGCGCCCGATGCCGCCTGCTCCGCAGGCATCGGATCTGTTTCCGTTACCAGTGTGCTGATTTCGACTTCGAAGACGTCGGCGAGGTGTCTGGCTGTGCGGTAGAGCACGGGCTTGCCGGTTTCCGCACGCTTGATCGACGCGATCGATACACAAAGCTGCTTGTGAAAGCAGCGCTCGGCGAGCGTTTCCTGACTGATGCCGAGTTTCTTGCGCAAACCTTTCAGGAGCCGCGGATCCAGCACGACGCGCCCATCCGCGGCGGCGTCATGGGTGTGTGCCGGCGGAACGCGAGCGCGATCGCGTCCGGCGAAATCCGTCAGATCGGATGCAAGCAAACCCGCCTCCGGCCTTCGGGCGCGGGAGCGCCGATCGATATGGCAAGCCCGGCAGCGCATTCGCGTTGCTTCCCGCCTGCTGATACCGAACTGATACGGCACTGATCCCGCACTGGTCTGTTTGGCATGCCTACCGGCTCCGATACTTCCTCACACAGCATACGGACAGCGCTCCGAATCCGGCGGGAAAAAAAATGCACGGTAACGGACGGAAATTATACGTCCGGCATCAAAACGCCTGACTCGGGCAAAGGCCCTCGACGAATGCTGTTGGACCTTCCGTGAGCAACGCGCTTTCTCGCGTTGGTCGTCGGAGTCTGGATAGAACGTTGATCACACTCATTACGGAGAGAATGTCATGAATCAAGCGGAATCAGTCGTTGTGGGCGGCGGCGAAAAGCGCTCGGTCTTGCCGATGAATCAAAGCCTGCGTATCGGCGAATCGCTCCAGTCGAAAAACGGCCTCTTTTGCGCCGGCGTGCAGCCCGACGGCAATCTGTGCGTCTATCGTACGGATCTGGACAAAGGAGGCGTTTATCTGTGGGGCACCCAGGCCGTCGGCAGCGGCGGCAAGTTCTTCGCCATCGTGCAGTCGGACGGCAATCTGTGCGTCTACCACGGCACCGATGCGTCGACGCGCGGCAACTGGCTGTGGGGCAGCCAGGCGACGGCGGGCGGCGGCAAGTTCTTCCTGATTCTTCAGGACGACGGCAATCTGTGCGTCTACAAGGGGAGCGGACCGGACGAACAGGGCGATCTGGTCTGGCATGCGGGGCGCACGGATGCCGTGAAGGAAGTGACCGAGATCATCAGCCTCAATTACGATCTCGACCGGGCCGAAGTCACGACCGAAGGCATTTCCGATCTTTACAAGGAGACCGTGCAGAACAACACGGGGCAGACGCAAAGCAGCACCCTCACGGGCTCCGTTTCGGCGTCCGAGACGTCGGGATGGTCCGATAGCTTCGGCTTCAAGATCGGTTTGAAGACGTCCTTCAAGACGGGTGTTCCTTGCATCGCCGACGGAAAGGTGGAAATGTCGGTCGAGCTCAGCAACACCTACACGTGGAACGGCTCCAACACCAATACGAAGAGCTGGGGCTTCAGCACGCCGATCCAGGTACCGGCCAATACAGCGCTCTCCGCTATCATCTCGGCCTGCCGTTCGACGATCGTGGTGCCTTACACGCAGATCGCCATTCTCGAGTTCTACTCCGGGGCGAAGACGAAAGTGCGCATCGAGGGCAAGTACAAAGGCTCGCATTGCCACGACCTCACGGTATCGTTCAGGACGGGCTCGCTCAGCGGCGGCGCGGGAATGTTGAAGAGCGCAACGCAGACGAGCACGCGGCCGCTTGGCATCACCTCGCAAGCGTACGCTTGATCTCGCGTTCCCGATAACATCGGCGTGCTGCCCCACGGACTCGCTTGTCGGTGGGGTAGTTTCGCAGGTGGACGGGTGTAGTCACGCAGCGCCAGTGGGCTGCGCATTCGCAACGGTAGTGCGACCGTTATTCACGATTGGAAGAGCCGAACCTATGTACGCCAACGTATTCGATCCGATTCCGTTCATCTTCGAAGGGAGCGCCATGCCGCTGCCCGAGGTACCTGGCACGCGCTATTTGTTCAATGCGGGGGGCGTGCCGCAATTTACGTCTGGCCCGAAGGGGATGGCGATCGACCTCGCTCCCGAGAACCCCGACCTCGCGCTGGGCGCGCATTACCGGGGAATCGGACATGCGCCGAAGATGGTGGCAGGTAATCCACCGTATGAAATCACGCTGTTCGATTTTCATGCGGAAGCGGTGCATTACGAGGCGCTGCCGGCGACCAGTGAAACCGCGCAGGCATTTGGGATGACGTTGCTGAAAAGTGGGCAGTCGATTCGGTTCGAGTACGAGGGGCTCGTGCGTGCGAAATACGAGTACGGGAAATGGGCCGCGCATCAGTCGCCGTATCTGGAGCCGGAACGGCGGCGGGAGTTGCTGAGCTGGAATCCGACCGACCTGGAGTATCACGCCTTCGCTCACGCGTTTTTCTCGCAGGATGCTTCGCTGCCGCTCGTTATATCGGTTGCACGCTGGCGGCCGTATGTCGACGAGATTTCGCTGGCCGATTTGTGGGTGGCCCCGGGGGATGCGCTCGTTCTTCCGCCGAAGTTTTTTCCGATCGAGCCGCCGAGTGAGGCTTCGCTCGAGGAGCGACGCCGGAGCGTTGTCGATCTGCACGGTAATCGGAATTCGGCGCTTGCCTGCTGGTTCGATCGCGCAAGGTCGACGTTGGTCACGGAGACGATTCTTGCTAACCCCGAAGTTATGGCCGCGGAGGCGACTAAGCCGCGGTATCACGAGGAAGTGACGGGGACGCGGCATGTGAGGGTTGGGGGGTGATGGCGGTTTTGGGGCTGAGGCGTCGGACGAACTGGTCCAGTTCTTAGCGATCGCTAACGGAGGCCGCCGAATGGCTTTCGGTACCACTGAACTAATCGACGTGACCTGAGACGGATCGCGCAGCGGATGAAGCTGTGTCAGAAAACAGCCGCTGCATGAACAGGGAGTCTCCGCTTCCTGTTATTAGAAGGTGATTCGTCGAACGCGTCGCGGCGATATAGAAGAGACGCGCCTCCTGCTCGAGGTCATCCTCCGCCTCGGACAAAGCACCCGCACCTGGAATAGCAACGAATGGATATTCCAACCCTTTGCTCGCGTGCATGGTGAGAACCGTCACCATGTCAGCCGTCGGGGAGTACGACTTTTTGTTCTGCTGCTGCCACTGAAAGGGTATTTTTTCCCTTTCCAAGGCGTCGACGCAGACTTGGCCGATTGACTTAGTGCGATACACGATAGCCATATCCTGCCAAGCTACGCCTTGCTGGTGAGCCCGAGTCAACCGTCGAGCGATTTCAGACGCCTCATCCCTAAGCGATGGCAACTTGACCAACTGCGGCCGAGGGCCTTCCCGTCCACAACTAACCGGCCGGATCAGCGGCACCCCGTCATCGTCAGTCGCCTTCGGATCGAGAATGTCTTTCGCAATCAGTGCCGCAACCTCGAGAACCTGCCGGGTGTTGCGGTAGTTGACCTTCAGGATCGTCGTCCGGCCCTGAGCCTGAACCCCGACGCTTTTGAAACTGAATCCGCGGTGGCTCGTGCGGTTAAAGATGGATTGCGCATCGTCGTACAGCACCAGCAAATGATTACTGTCTGGCGAGACCATCTGTACCACGAGCTTGAGCCAAGCCGGTTCGAAGTCGTGTCCTTCATCGATGAGGACCGCGCCATACTGGCCGGCTGGAATGTGGCCGCGATCAACGCAGCCGATGACCCGCTGGACCAATGCCGGGAAGAAGGCCGCCCCCTTTTCGTCGGGGATGGCCTGATGGTAAGTCTTCAGTTGGTCATAGCACCAACCGTGAAAATGGCGGACGATGACCTTACCCTCCAGCCCTTTCGTGTCCATCCAGCTTTTCAGTCGCTTGGACAAAGGCTCGCTGAAGCATAGGATAAGAACCGGCTTCGCCGAGCAACGCGCGAGATATTCGGCCCGATAACCGAGAATCATGGTCTTTCCAGAACCGGCGACTCCATGGATGACGCGGTGGCCATCGCCCAGGCTCCGGGCCAATTGTTCCTGCTGCAGGTCCATCACCGCCATGATGTCCGGTAGTTCGGCTTCATCGCCAAACAGCGTTTGCTGTTGCGGGACTATTCGAACCTCAGGGAATAAGATCCAACGGATTCTGTCAATCTGCGGCAGCGTCAGCTTCTCGCGGAACTCATATCTGAACATATTCCACAGGCACTGCTGAAATTTCTCCGCATCGACCGAGTCGGTCATTTCATCCGAGCAGATGACGCAGCCCGGCTCGATCGCACGATCCAGCCCGCCGCTCATGAACTGCTTGCGAGTGATGTTCGGCAGTACCACACCGTACGCCCAGGGAAAGAGCAGCTTTCCTTGGTATGGATGCCCAGGTGGATGGATCAGTTCGGGATCACGCTGAAGTGCGTCGATAATCGCCAGCGTGTAGCCCCTGGCTTGCTCGAGCGGATTGCTTACGGTCTTCGGGCCATGATCCCCAAGAATGACCCACTTGCTGACGTCAGCCTGCAAGATAGTGGAGGGTTTCCAGTCTTTCACCTCGAGGACGAGCAATCCTCGCTGCGGATGTAAAACCACAAAATCCGGATAGGACGGTAAAGAGGCCACACGTACGTCGTACCAGATCAGATAATCGCTCTCCAGCTTTTGTTCGAGCCGCTCCGCAAATCGCTTCTCTCCACCTTTCATTTTCCCGACACAAAAGGACAGCGAAGGGACGATCGTAGCCATATGCAAAAAATCGGAATGTTTGATGTTCAAATTTATCATGGCTCGATTCAATAGTGATGTTTTTTACGCGGAGGCCCAGGGGGCCTGACCTAGCCGACGGGAGGAACAAACTGGCGGCCCTCCGTCGATTGTTTTAATCGCATCGGTCTGGAGCGAATGACCATAGACGGATCGGGTGCATTGAGGCCATATAACTAAACAGCGACGACGTGATGTCTTTGAAGATGAAAACGATTCCAATCTCCTCGCACGGGTGCATTCAGAGCTTAGACGCGACGCCCCCGATTTGCCTCGACGTCGCAAGCGGGGGAGGTGTTGTTGGCGAATCCCCTTACCCCATGTGAACTTGGACAGAATCCATGCGCGTTGGTCAGATTGCCGTTAAAGATTTTTGCTCGGGCGTCGTTATACGAGGCGAGACAGCCGGCCGTGACAGCACTGCCAACACGAACGGCGAGATTGCCGACGCACGAGGTCCTAACGATGGCTCGCACACATGGACATGGGAATCCCAACTGGACGCGCGAAGAGACAATCCTCGCACTCGACCTTTACTTTGAACTAGACGGAAAAATTCCGTCCGGTGCTGACGAGCGGGTGAAAGCGCTTTCCGAGCTGTTGCGTCGGTTCCCTTATCACGCGGCTGCCTCGAAGAAAGCGTCTTTTCGAAATCCCGATGGTGTGGCGTTCAAGCTTCAGAACTTGCGGCAGATCGCCACCGGCAAAGGGTTAGGGAACGTATCAGAAACCGATCGCGCAGTCTGGGCTGAGTTCGGTGCGTCACCCGAGGCCGTGAAATCGACAGCCAACTCGATCCGCGCCGGCGTTGTCGCGATGGAGGTAGCGGACACATTCGCGCCCGATACTGAGTTCGCCGAAGGGCGGATAGTCTCAGAGTTACATTCGCGCCGAGAACGAGAACCAAAATTGCGAGAGCGACTGCTGTCAGCGAGGCGGGGCCGCGGGAAACTGTTCTGCGAAATGTGCGGCGAGCCCCCGCCGGCTGCCAATGCCGCGCTCAAGGAATCGCATTTCGAAGTACACCATATCGTCCCACTTTCGTACGCGGGCGCCCGAATCACACGCCTCGCCGACGTCGCCTTGCTGTGTGCGAACTGCCATCGTTTGCTTCATCGAGCAATCGCTATGGAGAAGCGCTGGCTCAGCGTAGCCGAGGGAAAAGCGATATGTGGCATTTAAAGCGTTACGCACATCACTCAGCGAAGATGCGGGGCCAGCGCCTGCGTGCCAGTTGCTCTTTGGAATCGATCGAGAGGCAGCTAGCTTAGACGGCGCGGCCGAAGCGAATATGTTCGGCACGACTGAATCCGCAGCTTCAGTCTTCGACAACGAGGCCAAGGCGACGGGACGCCTCCCGCATGCTTCACGAGTTAGCGCTTCATCTCGGGTAGCCCCCGCTCCTAACCTGCGATCCAAGGTCTTTTCATGCTGCCACTCGCCCTTGCGACCATCTGGTCTCACCTTTACCTGCTGTGGTATTTCCTCATTCCGCTGGCGATCTTCGCTTTTTTCCCGATCCGCGCATGGACGTATCTTCGAAGCAACCGGATCGACGTGACCGTCGACGCTTCCGAACCGCGCGTATCGATTCTGTTAATTCACGGGACATTCGCGCACGGCGCAAAGTGGACAGGAGCAACGCACCGCTTCACACGAGGCATCCTCGCGACCGTACCGGGTTGTCGGGTTAGCCGCATGCTCTGGAGCGGCGACAACAGCCACGCACAGCGGCGACGCGCGGCAACTGGCGTTCTCGAGTGGGTTTCATGCGAAGCTGCTGAGCGCATCTACCTAATCGGCCACAGCCACGGCGGACTCGTTGCCGCGATGGCAGCAACCCAAGCAAAGGACCCGAGGGTAACGGTCATCACGATGTCGACCCCGTTCCTGAACGTGCGTGAGCGTTTTCTGGGTCTTCGGTCCGGCATGGCAGCACGCGCCGTTGACGAGCTCCGAGTCTTGTTCGGCTATTTCTGCGTCTTGGCCCTGACCGTCTCTTACAGCTTGATCTTGCATGGGTGGTCGTTTCTCTACGCCGTCCTGACCGTTCTGCTTGCCCTCGTAGCCCTCTTCATCGCGTCGCACTTCGGAAGGGGCGTATCGACACTACGGCTCCCGATCGCCTTCGCCCGGCGATATGCCGCGCGACTCACGCGGGAATCGACTATTGCGTTGCCGCCAGGTAGGTTGCTCATCTTGCGCGCTACCGGCGATGAAGCCAGCGGCCTGTTGATTACAGGACAGTTCGCCTCGGGCATGCTCCAGTTGCTTCTACTTGCCATCGGCGCCGCACTGCGCGCAGTGTCCGGAGATGACGATCCGCACTGGCGGAGCCGCTACCGTCTCTCTATGTGGGTCCTGGCGATACTGATTCTCATTGGTTCGTTCGCACGCATCGCCTATCTCCTGCACACGCCGAGCGCCCCCCTCGACAGCCATCGAGGCGAACTAATGGTGCTCAGCCTCCTCTTCGCGCTAATACTGACGCTCGGGGCATTTTCCACAATGCCTTTTAGCCTCCTTGCCGAGACGGCACTCGTCACAATAGGCAGCGTCGCCTCAATCGTATTCCACATCCCGTTCGGGATCGAGATTGCATTGGTGTCACCGGTTCTATCCCTGAGCGCGGAGGCCGCGCCGATCGGGAAATGGCCCGTTACTACCGTGGCACCTCATCAATCCCTTCTGGCCCACAGCCACCTGTACGAGACCGATGAGGTGTTCACCCTGCTTGCACAGGCGGAAGCGACGAACGATGCTGCCCCCGCGAGGCCGCTGGGCGTTTCACCGATCACCAGCGCCGCAACGACGTAAGTGCCTCGCGTAGTCCATCACGACTGTGCTGCAGGGCCGGACGGAAAGGCGGCAGGCGTGCCCAGCTCGGCCTGCGTCAACACAGATGCGATCTGCTCCTCGGCGAAACTTGGGTCCAAGAACTACCCGAAGGAATTCCGGGCGATGGTCGTAGCGCAGTCGAACGATCCGGCCCGCTCGATCGCGGATGTGGCGCAGGAGCACGGTTTGAACGCCAACACGGTCGCGCGCTGGCATCGCGCTCATGAGCGTGCCAAATCGACAACGAATGCTCAGCCTGCCGAGGGCCGCTACAGAACAGACTCGTAAGTTCCGCCAATGAATGGAGCTCGCGATCGATCCACGTGGTTGAGCATCGATGGAAAGCTGACCGCCGTCGCCCACCTAACCGGCGACGATATGGTCGATGTTATCCCAGGCCGCTCTTCAACCGCCGAACACCCAGGTCCACGGATAAAGTGTGCCCCGGCCACGGCGATTGTGGCGTTTGACGACGAGGGCGGCAGAAAGTCGGTCATCGATACCACGCAGTACCTCACGCTCTCGATCGAGAATGCTTCCGCGCGCCAACGACTCCTGTTCCCAAAGGAGCGCTTCGCGGCACTCCATGACCGCCGCGCGTTCTACCATGACTTTCGGGTGATTGAACAGCCAGCGCACAAAGGCAAGGCTCACCGGGTGGCGCCACCAGAGGTCGCCATACATCTCGACGTAATCAATCGCTATTCCCGGCTCCGCGAGATCGGTGCCGTGCCAGATCACCAGCGGCTGGGGCTGTGGATTGCCTCCCAGGATTTCCGCGATGTAAGGGTTGGCACAGAAACCGCGGCGCAACGCCGTCGCGGCCGGAATCCATTCGCCCTTGAGGATGTACGTCAGGGCAAGCTCATAAAAATACGGCGGGTAACCGTCAGCTTCGGCGGC
Organism: Trinickia caryophylli; assembly: GCF_034424545.1. Lineage (NCBI taxonomy): Bacteria > Pseudomonadati > Pseudomonadota > Betaproteobacteria > Burkholderiales > Burkholderiaceae > Trinickia > Trinickia caryophylli. The sequence goes on from NZ_CP139970.1 coordinate 1,962,238, forward strand.
GAAAACTTTCTGTGCCTGCTCACGCTCCCCGGCGCGCAGCGCCTCTGAGCCGAGCAGGTAGCGCATTCCCTGATTGTCGTTTGGGTTGTACGCCAACATCTTCTCGATGAGCACGACCGTGTCGCGATGCCGGCGCAGCCGCAAGTGCGCCAACACCGCCCCATGCAACGCGCGTAGGAACGGGCGGTTTTCCAGATGTCCCCATTCGATGCGCCCGGCAAAACCCTCGGGGATCAGACGATTGGCGACGCTCAGACCAGCCAGCGCTGCCTCGAGCGCCTTCTTCGGCTTACCTTGCTCGTGCAAAGCAAAAGCGAGATGGGCATGGCCGTCAATGAAATTCGGCTCACGAGCAAGGAGCCGTTGCAGCGCGGTCACATAGGACTTGTCCGCGAGCTCGCCCAATTGATAAGCGTCCAGCAGTTCGTCGAACTCCTCGACGACAGCGTCGAATCCATCCTCCGCATGCTCGAACACGCCAGACGCGTCGTCCAACACTTCAAATCGCAGTTCCATGCAATTTCAGTCGTTGTGCAGCAACGACCGTCCATTGACGTCGATCGCCAAGTCTTGATCCAATGGCTGAATCCGTTTGGGCTGACGCCCTGTCGCTCGAATCGCGTAGCGCGTCGACTATCCAGCCCCAGAAACGGCAAAAGGGTTACAGGCAAATCACCTGTAACCCTTCAAAATTCGTTGGTGGAGCGGAGGAGGATCGAACTCCCGACCTTCGCATTGCGAACGCGACGCTCTCCCAGCTGAGCTACCGCCCCAACGAAGCTGCGATTTTAGCAGGGGTTTTGGAACTGTTGCAAGCGCGCGAGAACGGACCCCACACGCCAACGCCCCGCGACAAAACCCCGCTACTTACTTCTGCGGCGCCCCTGCGAGCACCCAATCGACGACGCTTTTAACGTCGTTATCGTTCATCCGAGGATGCGCCGGCATGGGAATCACACCCCAGACCCCAGCCCCCCCCTCCTTGACCTTCTTCACGAGTTTAGCCTCGCCCTGCGGATCGCCTTTATATTTAGCGGCCACCTGGAGAAACGAAGGCCCGACAAGTTTCCGATCGACGGCATGACACCCTAGGCAGGCGTTATTCCGGGCGATGACAAACCCATCCGGCGTCTCACCCGCCAGCGCCACAGACGAAGCCCCCACCGAAACCGCCGTAACGCCGAACCCAACCACAACCGCGCGCACAACCAAAGACAAAACCCCCATCATCACTTCCCGGTCTTCGGATGAACCTGTGTGGAATCGGACACAGGCGCGGGCGCCTGCTGCTGCAGCGGTTGCGCTGTGATCGTCGACGAAGGCACGGCCCCAACCGTCGGCTCCGCCTGAGCCGACTGCGCGGAACTCGGCGCATTCGCCGCTCCAGCCCCCGAGGCCGCGACCGCCGCAGCCTCTTCCGGCTGCACGTACTGGAACACCTTCACGACCTTCACGACCCCTGGCACACGGCTGGCCACATCGGCCCCGATATCGCCTTCATCCTTGGTCACGAGCCCCATGAGATAAAGATTCCCGCGCTCGGAAACGACCTTGAAGTCATTGGCGGAAATCCCTTTCTCGGCCACGAGCCCGCCCTTCACGCGCGCAACGAGATACGAATCGTTGGCCCGCTCCGAAAACGTGCTCTTCGGCCCGATCACCAACTCATTGATCACGGCATCGACATTAGGCAAGCCCTTGACGATAGCCTCGGCCCGCTGCCGTGCCGCCTCATCGGGCACCTCGCCGGTCAGCAGCACGCGCCGATTGAACACGGTCACATCGACATGCGCGCTCTCGGGAAACTCGTTCGCAATCTGCGAATAGCCCTTGACCTGAATCTCGCGATCCTCGGTTTGCGTGCCAAGCGTGCGCCGGTCGGTCGCCATCAGCGCGCCGCCGCCAGCCGCCCCCGCCGCGAGCAACACACAGCCTTGCAGCGTCACGCCGAGCGACGCCGCCAATCCCGCAGCGAGCAGCGCCCGCACAAGCGTCTTCGTGACGCGATTTGCCTTCATCAACGAACTCCCTTTTGTCGAAGGTCAGTCTTCCCCGAGCAGCATCGCATCGATGCCATCGCACAGGCAGTGAATAATCAGCAAGTGCATCTCATGGATACGCGCCGTCCGCCCGGACGGCACGCTCAAATGAATGTCGGTTTCGGCCAGGACCGCGCCCGCCTTGCCCCCGCCATTGCCCGTCAGCGCAATCACGGTGATCTCGCGCTCGTGTGCCTCCGCAATCGCAGCCAGCACGCTGGTCGAATCGCCCGTGGCCGTCACGACCAAAAGCAGATCGCCCGCATGCCCGTGCGCACGCACCTGCCGCGCGTAAGCATCGTCGAGCCCGCCATCGGCCGCCATCGCCATCAATACCGCCGAGTCGGCCGAAAGCGCCATCGCCGGCAACCCCGGCCGCTCGCGCTCGAAACGCGCTGTCAAATACGCGGCAATACGCTGTGCGTCCACCGAAGACGCACCGTCGCCGCAAGCCAGGATCTTGTTGCCGTTCGCAAGCACGCCGAACATCGTGTCGACGGCCGCCGCAATCGGCATCGACAATCCGTCGACCGCCTCTAACTGAAGTGCCGCGCTATCGCGGAAATGCTGCTGAATACGTTCGACTGACATCGCTTCTCTACTTGTTCGGCCCAGCCCGCACGGCCGTTGCGTCAGCGCGCAAGTTTACCGCACTCGACGATCATTCAAGCCCATTGCTGATGCATTCCATCGCCCATCCGCCTCAATCGTCCGCACGAAATGCGTCGCGCAGCCATACCGGACTCTTTCCGCCATCGAACACCACCACGTCGAAACGGCATGCGCTCCCCGCTCCACCCCTCGCAACCAAAAACCACTTCGCCGCATGCACGATGCGCCGCCGCTTCGCCACGCTCACACTCGCGGCCGCACCGCCATATCGCTGATCGGCCCGCGCGCGCACTTCCACGAAAACAAGCGTGCCTTCCCAGTCTTTCATCACGAGGTCGATCTCGCCGCCCCGGCAGTTCACGTTGCGCGCCACGAGCCGCAAACGCCGCCGCTGCAAATACTCGAGCGCCCGCGCCTCGAACTCGCTGCCGACTCGCTTCGACCCATCCCGCCGGCAAAAGTTGTCTCGCCCACCGCGGCGCGAGCACGCGATCACCGCGGGCCCCGGAACCGCAGCCACAGCCACCGCCACAGCCGGCGCCAAACGCGGCACCGCGCACGAACCAGCTGCCACATCCACACCGGCCCGCGGCGCGCTAGCCGCCGCCTCCTCGCAACCGCCACCACGGTGGCACAATGGCGGCCTCGCCTCGCTTCTCAGCACTTTCCGTTTCATGTCCGATCTCCTGGAACTCGCGCAACACCAGCACTATCCGGAGGCCACGCTGTACGTGGTCGCCACGCCCATCGGCAATACGGCCGACATCACGTTGCGCGCGCTCCACCTGCTCGGCCTGGCCGACCGCATCGCCGCCGAAGACACACGCACGACCGGCCAACTGCTCGCCCGCTACGGCATCAGCAAGCCGCTCGTTGCCGTGCACGAGCACAACGAGCGCGCCGGCGCGCAGCGCATCGTCGAATACCTGCGCGCGGGCGAGCGCGTGGCGTACGTGTCCGACGCCGGCACGCCCGGCATCTCGGACCCCGGCGCCAAGCTCGTCGAAGCCGCGCGCGAAGCAGGCTTCGGCGTCGTGCCGCTCCCCGGCGCGAGCGCCGCCACCACGGCCCTTTCCGTCGCAGGCGACTGGGCGGCCACCTTCACCTTCCTAGGCTTTCTGCCGACGAAAGCGAAGCAGCGCGCCGCACAGTTGCAGTCGCTCGCCTCCCACGCGCACGCGACGGTCTTCTACGAGGCTCCGCACCGCATCGTCGATACGGTGCAAGCGCTCGCCGACGCATTCGGCGGCGGCCGTCGCATCCTGATCGCACGCGAGTTGACGAAACTACATGAGGCGCTGCACCAATGCACCCTGGCCGAAGGGCCAACATGGCTGAGCGAAGACGCGAACCGCCAGCGCGGCGAGTTCGTTCTCGTGGTGGAAGGCGCCGCGCAAGGCGAGGCGCAAGCGGACCCGGCCGCGCACGACGCGCTGCTCGGCTTGCTGCTCGAGGAGATCCCGGTGAGCGGCGCCGCGCGCATCGCGGCCGCGCTGACAGGTGCATCGCGCCAGACGCTTTACGCCCGCGCGCTCGAACTCAAGAAGGAATAAAACGAAGGAAGGGCGAAAGACGCGAAAGCCGGCGCGCGACGAAGCCCGCCCGGCCATTGGCTTCGCCACATTTACCGCGCCCTTTTACCCGATACGCCGGCACTGACCGGGTGCCGACAACATCGGCGCCCGCCATCCGATCGCTGGGATTACTGCTGCTGCGCGTTGGCCGAAGCCACCACTTCCTGGCGTTGCGCCAGGGCTTCTTCCTGCGTGAGGCCTTCGATCTTCACACGCGCGGTGCCCGCGCTCTGAAGTCCGATCTCACGCGCGGCCGCAAACGAAAGGTCGATCACGCGACCACGCACGTACGGCCCGCGGTCGTTGATCTTGACCACCACCGACTTGTTGTTCGTCGTGTTCGTCACGCGCACGTAGGCGGCGAGCGGCAGCGTCTTGTGCGCGGCCGTCATCGCGTGCATATCGAAGCGTTCGCCGCTGGCCGTGCGCCGGCCGTTGAAATGCTTGCCGTACCAGGACGCCCGGCCGGTCTGCTTGAACCCCGAAACGTCGGGAATGTTCTCGTCGATCGGCTTGGCGTCCGCGAACTTCTGCGTTTGCCCAGCCGCGGGCAGGTTGACCGCGGCTTCGCCGTAACCGAGCGGTGCCCCCGCTCCGGTACGCAACGCGTACGGCGAGCGGGCGGCGTTGGCGCCGTTCTGCGGAGGTTGAACCGCGCAACCGGTCATCAAAGCGAAGACGGAAACGGTTCCCAAGAGTCGGCGTAATCGACTATTCATATGACGTGCATGCCACAGTGTCGAGCCGCTCCCGCACCGAAAACGAAGAAGCGCAAGCGGCTCGGGCAAACGAACGCACACGCGGACGCCTCGAAAGGCGGACGGCGAGCTGACGTTCGGGTGCGGCCACACTCGGCCGCAAGTTGCCCGGTTGGTATTCACGTCTGGCGCAGCTGTCCCCAGCAGCTCGACCAGACCCCACATGCCGCCATCGAACATGGCTCCACGTTCAGGCGCGCCCTGGGCGCGAGGAACGGCGGCATAGGCCTACCCTGCGATGCAGCCGATGGCCGCAACAGGCGCGCGGCGCCTGGCTGGGTAAGACGTGTGCATCGAACGAGTCGATACGGATCAGAGGCCGCCCTACGACGGCTTCTTATGTTGGCGACCGGGCGAAAACGATATCGGTGAGGCCCGGCCTACAATTGACGGCGCGGCGAATCCGCGCTCAGTGGGACGCATTATAGCAAAAGAACCGGGCAATCCAGCATTGCGGGTACCCGGCGCGATTGATTCTTCCTATGGTAGCAATAATCCACATTGGTCGACGGCCCTGACCGGCTACCCGAGCCGCGCCGCACCTGACCATTCGGCCGAGAGGCGGCTCGCCCAACCGGCCGGTACAATGGGCGTTTTCGTCGTGCGCCCCGCGAACCGCCCATGAAGGTCTTCGTCATCCCCGTCACCCCGTTTCAGCAGAACTGCTCGCTGCTCGTCTGCGAGGCCACGCGGCGCGCGGCCGTCGTCGATCCGGGCGGCGACATCGAGCGGATCGAGCAGGCTATCGCGAAGGAGCAGGTCACCCTCGAAAAGGTGTTCCTCACGCACGGCCACCTTGATCATTGCGGCGCGGCCAAGGCGCTCGCCACGAAATACGGGGTGCCGATCGAGGGCCCGCACGAGGACGAGCGCTTCTGGCTCGATCAGCTCGCCACGCAAAGCCAGCGCTTCGGCTTTCCGCCCGCGGAGCCGTTCGAGCCCGATCGCTGGCTCGTGGAGGGCGATACGGTCACGTTCGGCGAGGAAACGCTCGACGTCTATCACTGCCCCGGCCATACGCCGGGCCATGTCGTGTTCGTGAGCGCGCGCCATCGCCTCGCTTTTGTGGGCGATGTGCTGTTCGCGGGTTCGATCGGCCGCACGGATTTTCCGCGCGGCAATCATGCGGATCTCATCAACGCAATCCGCACGAAGCTCTGGCCGCTTGGCGACGACATCACGTTCGTGCCGGGCCATGGGCCCACTTCCACGTTCGGCGAGGAGCGCCGCACGAATCCCTTTGTCGCCGACGGAGTCCGCGCGTGACGCCTGAAATCTACGTCAGTACCGATATCGAAGCAGATGGCCCGATCCCGGGGCCGCACTCGATGCTGAGCTTCGCCTCGGCCGCCTACACCGAGGACAAGCAGCTCATCGCCACGTTCTCGGCGAACCTCGAAACACTGCCCGGCGCCGAAGCCCATCCAGTTCAGGCCGCCTGGTGGAAAACGCAGCATGAAGCCTGGGCGGCCTGCCGGCGCGATCTGCGCAAACCCGAGGAAGCCTTGCCGGCCTACGTCGAGTGGGTGGAAGCGTTGCCGGGCAAGCCCGTGTTCGTCGGCATGCCGGCCGGCTTCGATTTCACCTTCATGTTCTGGTACATGATGCGCTTTGCTGGCCGCTGCCCCTACTCGTGGTCGGCACTCGACATCAAGACGCTCGCGTTCGCGATGACGGGCCTGCCCTATCGCAAGTGCATCAAGCCGCGCATGCCGAAGCACTGGTTCGACGATCATCCGCACACGCACGTGGCACTCGACGATGCCATCGAACAAGGCGCCCTCTTCTGCAATATGCTCGTCGATCTGCGCGCGTGGCAAAAAGCGTCCTCGCTGATGACCAACGGCAAGCCGGCCGACGGAGAAGCGAGCGAGATAGGACGAAACGACGCCGAGAGTCCGCCAAATTAGGCGATATCCCTCGATTTACGGTCATTCGATTGCCTTTTGTTTCCCCCGCCACTACTATTCGGCAATATTGCGGCCGAAACGGAGGCGCGGATGACTCTCGACACGTTCTCTCAAAAGATCCTGCGCCTGCTGCAGCTCGATGCGCGCCGCTCGGTGCAGGAAATCTCCGACCAGGTCGGCCTCTCGAGCACGCCCTGCTGGCGCCGCATCAAGGACATGGAGCAGTCGGGCGTCATTCAGCGCTACACGGCGTTGCTCGATCGCGAGAAGCTGGGCCTGCACGTTTGCGCGCTCGCGCACATCCACCTCACTCGCCACACGGAAGGCGGCGTGGAGCAGTTCGAGCGCGAAATCGCCACCTGCCCCGAGGTTACCGAGTGCTATAGCACCACGGGCGAGGCGGACTACATCCTCAAGATCGTGGCGCCCGATATCAAGGCCTACGACTCGTTCCTGCACGAGCGCATCTTCAAGATACCGGCTGTCGCCCAGGTCCGCACGAGCGTCGTGCTGCGCGAAATCAAATTCGATACCCAGTTGCCGCTCTGACACTTCCGTGCGCCGCCGCGAGGCGGCACGGCTGCGGCACCCGCGCTGGCATAAGCGAACGATTTCACTCGGCCCCGGCGCGCAACCTCTATGCCCTTCAGCGCCGCGGCGCGGCCGCGCCGCCTGCCTCGTGGATATGCGCAGGCTCCCCACCAGCATCCGGCTCCACACGCCGTTGCAGCGTGACGCGGCGCACGCCGAGGCGCGCCGCCAGCGCCGGCACGTCGATGCGCCGCGCCAGTTCCGCATCGTGCTCGCGATCGCCAAGCGCTTCGGCGGCGAGCGTGATGTCCACGTCGAGCCCCGTACTGAGGTAGTGCACGTTGAGCGCTGCTGCACGCACGCCGCAGCGCGCGAGCTCCGCATCCACGGCGTCGACCACGGCCTTGCGCGGCGGCAGCCGCACGGCGGGGCGGCTCACCGCATCGTTCTCCGGATCGACGTGGATCAGCGCATCGAGCACACGCTTGTCGGTCAACGCACGGGCCCGCGCCGATTCGGCGATATAGTGCCCCTCCGACACCGAAATGAGGGGATCCACGAGAATGTGCGCATCGACGAGCGCGAAGTCCCCCATTTTGCGCGTGCGCAACTCGTGTACATCGCGCACGCCGGGCGTCGACATGAGCAGTTGGCGTATGTCTGTCGCAGCGGCTTCGTCGAGGGCGCGATCGGACAGATCCTGCAGGGCATTCCAGCCGAACACCCAGCCCATGCGCGCAACGAGGAAGCCGACGATCGCGGCCGCGATCGGGTCGAGCAACCGCACGCCGGCGAGGCTGCCGACGATACCGATCGCCACGACGAGCGACGACGCCGCATCCGAGCGTGCATGCCAGGCATTGGCAATCAGCATGGCCGAGCGCACGCGCTGCGCCTCGCGCAGCATGTACCGAAAAAGCGCTTCCTTCGAGACGAGCACGAGCACCGCGACGAAGAGCGCGCTCACGTGCACGGCCGGGATGTCGTCGAGGTTCGCGAGACGCGTGCCGGCGCGCCAGAGCATGCCGATGCCGACCGCCACAAGCAGGCCGCCGAGGAAGAACGACGCCACCGTCTCGTAGCGGGCATGGCCGTAGTTGTGATCTGCGTCCGGTTTCTCGGCGCTCGCCCGGTTGGCGATCAGCACGATGAAGTCCGAAACGAGATCGGCGGCCGAATGCACGCCGTCGGCCACGAGCGCCTGAGAATGGGCGACGATGCCGACCACGATCTGCAGCGTCATCAGGCACACGTTGACGGCTACGCTCGCCAACGTGCTCTTGCGGGCGACGGATCGCTTTTCGTGGGATTCAGTGTTGATTTCAGCAACCATGCAGACTCGGCAACGCGCAGTGAAGATCCCGTAATTCTATCAAGCCGCGCGTGCAAACGCGTTCGCCAATAGGCATAAAGCGCTTTCGAATCAGATACTTATGGTAATACGAACGATTTGCGCTTCGTTCATCCGGCCCGCATCGTGGCTTTATGCGCTCGCTGGAAATCGCTCCGCATGGCCGCGAAAAAGCGCATAGGAAACGCGAATACGTCAGACAAATAAAAACCGCGCCCCATTTGGGTGCGCGGCTTTCGCTGTGACACCCGCGAGGTCGCGTGCGTCACGATTCATCGGCAAGCGGTGAGCAGCTTACCTTACTTCTGAATCAGAAATTGATCGCGGTCTTGGCCGGCAATCCAACGCGGCGGCTTGCCACGGCCCGACCACGTGCTGCCGCTCACAGGATCCCGGTATTTGGGGGCGACACCGGCGCGGGGGCGACCCGCTTTGCCGTTCTTGCCACGGCCACCGCCGAGTTCGGCGAGCGTAATGCCGTAGTCAGCCATTTTCTGCTTGATCTCGTTCAGCACTTCGGCGTATTCACGCGCCTTCGCCTCTTCAATCTGCTTCTCCAGCTTTTCGCGTTGTGCGAGAAGTTCCTTGTAAGAAGACATACGTTCCCTTGTGGTTTCGAAAAATGGCACCGGTCTTCCGCCGGTTCACCATCAGAATACGTTGTGCCTCGGATATTTAGGGGGGGAGATTAGCACAAGAAACAACTTTGGGAAAAGCCCGAAAAACACAAAATTTTAATGGCACTCCTTTCTGTTTTCTTTCCAACATTGCGCATCGCATGCCTGATCCGTGATTTTCCCGATCATCGTCCAACCGGCCAATTGACGCCGTCTGCATCATTGAGCGACCCACTTCTCAATTCATGAAATTGGCGAACACGGTTAGCCCGAAACATTTCACGGGATGAGAGGTTTTCGGTCGTTCCTACCGACTCACGGACGATCGCTCTCCCGGTGAGCGATCGCCGACGTTTTCCCGGCTGACGCTCTATTTCCGGGCGGCGCGTGGGAAACCGCGACGGGCCGGGCGGGCGGATCGCATGGGCCGTCAGCGCGCGGCGGCAATGCAATCGGCCAATGCACGCTCGAGCGCCTCCATCGTTGCTTTCGGCTCGTCGAATGCCACACGGCGCCGCTCCCCTGCTGCCTTCAAGTCAATCCCGTAGCGATCCACTCCGGCCAATTCGAGTGCCGGCGGCCGTTGCGGATGACGGTCGAAATATTCGGTGAGCGCGATTTCATCCTCATCGGCAAGCGGCTCGAGACAATCCAATTCGTCCCCTTCGATCCACCCCATCGCACCGAAGCCGCCAATGAAACGCAATCGTCCGATCTGCATGACCCGGAACGAGAAATCGCCGAGCGCGAGATACCGTTCCGCGCTCGGGTGGTAGCGCAGATACCGGCGCACGAGCGCGTCAGATGATTCGGTGCTCGGAAATTCGCCGATCAGCGTCACGCGCTCGCCATTCAGCACTTCGCCATCCGGCGTATCCACGACCAGAAATCCGGCGCGTGCGTCGGTCTGCAGATTACGCGTATGCTCGGCCAGACGGCTCACGAGAATGACGGGACGATGGCACCCGTCGGGCATGAAAGGCAGCATGGTCGGAAACGGAAAACCCTCCGGCTCACGCAGATTCGTCGCCAGTGTGCCGGCGGGTGCGCGGTGCAACAGGTGGAGGGGTGCTTGGGCAGATATGTTCATCGAACGTCCTTCGACTTCCTTTTGGGGCCCGTCTGCACGGGTGTTAAGACCGAAAATCAATGCTCCGATAAAATCGGAGACTCGCATTCATCGTAGACGTTCGCTGCCGGTCTTGCCTGCGCGGCATTACATGCATCCGGTCCCTTTTCCATTCGGCCCCGCCCCGTGTCGCATACTTCCGATTCGTCCTTTGTCCCAGCCATCCATCGTGATCTGCCGATCGCAGCAAGGCGCCGCGCGCGCTACGCCACCATGCTGCTCTTTTTCATCGTGGGGATGCTCTATGCGTCGTGGGGTATCCACGTGCCGACGGTGCGGGACAAGTTCCATCTCGACGCGGCCTGGCTGTCGATCGCCTTGTTTTCGCTGACGGGCGGCTCGATTCTCGCGATGACGGTCAACGGCAAGTGGATCGCGCGCGTCGGCACGCGCCGCGCCTGCCTGACGAGCGGGGTATTGATGTCGGCCAGCGGCGCGCTGATCCTGCTCGCGCCGTCGTACTGGACGCTGCTCGTGCTGTTGGCCGTCTTCGGCGGCACGATGGCCACGCTCGACGTTGCGATGAACGCCGAGGCCGGCGCGGTGGAAGCCGCAATCGGCCGGCCCATCATGTCGTCGCTGCACGGGATGTTCAGTATCGGCGGCATGGCCGGTGCCGCGGGCGGCGGGCTCCTGCTCTCGCTCGGCATGGCGCCGGCGCTGCATCTCGCGCTGGCCTCGGCGCTGAGCGCCATCGCGATCGGCGCGGCGTGCCCGGCCGTCCTGCCGCACGTGCCGCCGCCGGCCGCGCACGCGCAGGATGGCGGGCACGGCGGGACGAGCCGCTGGCGTTCTCCGGCCCTGTGGGCGCTCGGCATCGTCGCGCTGATCGCGCTCGTGGCCGAAGGAGCGATGTACGACTGGGCGACCGTCTATATGCGTGACGTCGTCGGTGCAACACCCGCGTTCGCCACGGCCGGCTACGCGGCGTTTTCCGGAGCGATGGCCGCCGGCCGCTTCGCCGGCGACGCCGTGCGCGCGCGCTTCGGCGCCCGCCAGCTTGTTCTCGTCAGTGCATCGGTGGCGTGCGCGGGCATGGTCGGCGCGCTCGCACTGCCGTATTCGCTCACCGCGCTTCTGGGCTTCGCGCTGATGGGCATCGGCCTCGCCAACATGATGCCGGTGCTCTTCGCCGCGGCCATGCGCGTCAAAGGCATCCACGCCGCCGAAGGTCTCGCTCACGTGGCCGGCGTCGCCTATGTGGGCCTCTTGATCGGCCCCGTCATCATCGGCGGCGTCGCGCAATGGACGACTCTGTCTATTGGATTGTGGGTCGTGGCGTTGTGCGCCGCGCTCGTGGCCGTGATCGGCCCCAAGGTCATCAAGCGCCTGGGTATCTGAGCGACGGCCGCTGCCTGGGCGGGATCGACTGTCCTGCTTCACGTAAAGAAAAAGGGCGCGCACGCCGCAGCGTCACGCGCCCTTTTTCAGGCACTTCGGGCAGGCATTACATGCTGACTTCGTTCATCAGCGTCTTCTTGCCGTCCTTGTAGTAGTACAGCGAGATCACGCCGTGCTTCAGGTCGCCGTGCTCGTCGAACTGCGTAGTGCCGATCACGCCCTTGTAGTTCGTCGCCGGCATCGCAGCGAGGATCTTGGCCGAATCGACCGAGCCCGCACGCTTCATCGCATCGACGATGATGTAGACGGCGTCATAGGTGAACGGTGCGTAAATCTGGATCGGCACGCCGAAACGCTTCTTGAACTTGGCCTGGAACTCCTCGCCTTCCTTGCCCATCTTCTCGAGCGAACGACCCGCTTCCGAGCAGACCACGTTGGCTGCCGCGTCGCCAGCCAGCGTCGCGAGCTGGTCGGTACACACGCCGTCACCCGCGAGCACCTTCGCGCGCAGGCCGAGTTGCTTCGCCTGCTTGGCGAACGGGCCGCCGGTGGCGTCCATGCCGCCGTACATGATGACGTCGGGGTTCTCGCCCTTGATCTTCGTCAGAATGGCGCGGAAGTCGGTCGCCTTGTCGTTCGTCGCGTCGTGCGAGAGCACTTGCAGACCCAGCGCCTTCGCCTTCTTCTCGAATTCGTTGGCGAGACCCTGGCCGTAAGCCGTGGCGTCGTCGACGACCGCCACCTTCTTGATCTTCAGGCTCGCGGCGTAGTTCGCCAGTGCCGGACCTTGCTGCGCGTCGGTGGCCACCACGCGGTACGTGGTCTTGAAGCCCTGCAGCGTGTACTGCGGGTTCGTGGCCGACGGCGAGATCTGGACGATGCCCGCATCGCTGTAGATCTTCGAGGCCGGAATCGACGTACCCGAGTTCAGGTGGCCCACGACCGCAACGACCTTGTCGTCGACGAGCTTCTGGGCAACCTGCGTGGCTTGACGCGGGTCGGCCGCGTCGTCTTGCGCGTCGAGCTGGAGCGTGATCTTCTGGCCGCCGATCGTGAGGCCCTTTGCATTGATTTCTTCTACGGCAAGGCGCGCGCCATTTTCATTGTCCTTGCCCAGGTGCGCGATCTGCCCCGTCAGCGGAGCGACGTGACCGATCTTGACGGTCTGGTCAGCCGCAGCGCCCGTTGCCAGCGTGGCGAACAACATAGCCGCCGCGCTGATCGGCAACACCTTTTGCATCTTGCTTTTCATGTAAGTCTCCAGTTTCGGTCCCAAAAACGACGTCCTCGCCCGTACCCCGCCTTCGTCTTGTCGTCTCGATCGATCCGAGGAACGAGAACGCCGGATGCATCGTCATGCACTTGGTCTGGCACGCGAGCCGGCCTGTTCGTGACAAGCCACGCCTCGTGCTGCGCGCAAGTGTAGGCCAACAAATTAAAGTTGGGGGTCTTTTTGAGAATCGGGACCACTACCAATAGCCTCAGGTGTCGCATTTACGCCGCGAATATCGGCGGATACCCGCAAAGCCACAGCCGGCGCGGCTTCCCGCTATTGCGCATCGATATGCGAAAGCGCCTTTTTCAATCCGCCGAATTCGATCCGAAAGGCCAATTTGCGATGTCGCTTCGATCCCACAGGCAGCGTTGCGGTATGCAGCGCCGGTAGGCATCGCGTTACGCGCGTCGACTACGGGCGCATCGAGCGGGGGCCGGCCGGGCCGCCGCCCCATGCCGCCCGCCACGGGGCTTGCACGCGACGCTGCAGCCCCGCGCGATCGGTGACAAACTGTCGCCCCGAACGATTTTGCTCATGAGAGGCATCCGCCATGACCGTGACTTCCCAATGGATCGACATCGAAACCGGCGACGGCCGCATGCAGGGCTATCTCGCGCTCCCGCGCGCGGGTAAAGGGCCGGGCGTGGTCATCGTGCAGGAAATCTTCGGCGTGAACGGGCATATCCGCTCGATCGCCGAGCAATACGCGCTTGCCGGCTACGTGGCCATCGCCCCCGACATCTTCTGGCGCAGCGAGCCGCGCGTCGAACTCGGCTACGACGGCGCCGATCGCGACAAGGCGATGGCGCTGTTCAAGGCGGCCGACGTCGAGAAGACGCTCGGCGATCTCGGCGCCACGGTGCGCGCGCTGAAAAGCCGCCCCGAGACGGTGGGCAAGACAGCAGCGGTGGGCTATTGCTTCGGCGGCCGCCTCGCCTATCTGATGGCGGCGCGCGGCGGCATCGACGCGGCCGTGGCCTACTACGGCGGCGGTATCCAGAATCAGCTCGACGAAGCGGACAAGCTCTCGGTGCCGGTGCTCTTTCACTTCGGAGACCAGGATGGCTCGATTCCGATGGACGCGGTCGAGCAGATCAAAGCGCGCGTGGCCGGCAAGCCCGGCACCGAACTGTACGTCTACGAGGGTGCGGGCCATGGCTTCAATTGCACGGATCGCGCGTCGTACGATCAGCGCGCCTCTGCGCTGGCTCTCGGCCGGACCATGACGTTCCTCGCCAGCCGCGTGTAAAGGTATCTGAAAAGGTATCCGAAAGATTGCTCCCGCCCAGCGGCTCGGGAGCACGGCAACGGCGGGCGGCGCGCAACTTCGGCGCCTCCCGCCTCGCGGCAATCAGGCTTTCTTGTTGTAGGCGTTGCACCAGCCCGTGCCCTTCACCTGCTTGCCCGCGAACATCGGACACGGAGCGTAGGCATCGGTCGGCTTGCCCTGGTAGAACGTGCAGTTATCGCATTTCTCACCGGCGGCGTACTTCGGGAACTTCGCCTTGTCGACCTTCGTCGCGTCCTCCTTGTAGCCGAGCGCGACCGCGGTCGGATCGTTTTCGGCAACCTTGGGTGTATCGGCGAAAGCCTGACCTGAAAGGGCGACCGCCGAGACGGCACCCAGACTCGTTATCAAAAACGTACGGCGGGACTGTTTCATCGAGGGGACTCTCCATATTTGTCCTGGACATCTACGGGCGGCTGTTCTTGCGACAGCAGTCGCAGCATACAACGAAGCCCCCCGCCCGCAGTGCGACGCGAGCAATGATGGAGATAAGGGATTGCCCGCCCCATCGCGTCTTTCGGACTACACGGGGCTCGTGCATCCCGTGCCGCGCCGCCGTCAGGCCGCGCGGCCGAGCAGTTCGCCGACGCGCTCGGCGATCGCGAGCGACGCCGTGAGGCCCGGCGATTCGATGCCGAAAAGGTTCACGAGGCCGCGCACGCCATGGGCGGCCGGCCCTTGTATGACGAAATCGGCCGCTGGCTCGCCGGGCCCCGACAGCTTCGGCCGGATCCCTGCGTAGGCCGGTTGGAGCGCGCCGTCGGACAAGCCGGGCCAGTACTCGCGGATGGCCGCGTAGAAGTTTTCGGCGCGGCCGGCGTCCACTTCGTAATCGATCGACTCGACCCATTCGACATCGGGGCCGAAACGCGGCTGCCCGCCGAGATCGAGCGTCAGATGCACGCCGAGGCCGGCTTCGTTCGGCATCGGATAGATGAGCCGGGAAAACGGCGCGCCGCCCGACACGCTGAAATAATTTCCCTTCGCGAAGTAGAGGGGCGGCACGTGGCGCGGGTCGAGCCCGGCGATCCTGCGCGCCAGCGCACTGGCGTGCAGGCCCGCGCTGTTGACGACGGCAGACGCGCGCAGCTCGCTCGGCGAATCGCCGCCCACGCGCACGAGGAACCGCCCGCCTTCGGCCGCGATCGATTCGACGGGGGCGCGAAAGGCGCAGACCGCACCGTCGCGCTCGGCGTCGCCGCGCAGCGCGAGCAGCAGTTGGTGGCTGTCGACGATGCCCGTCACCGGCGAGAACACGGCCTCGACGCATTCGAGCGCGGGCTCGAGCGCCTGGGCTTCATGGGCCGAAAGCCGGATCAGGTCGAGCACGCCGTTTTCCTTGCCGCGTGCCTCGAGCGCCGCGAGCTGCGGCAATTGATTGCGCGCGGTGGCGACGAGGAGTTTGCCGCAGCGCCGGTGCGGCACGCCGCGCGCCGCGCAGTACTCGTAGAGCAGCTCGCGTCCGCGCACGCAGAGCGTCGCCTTCAGCGAGCCGCGCGCATAGTAGATGCCGGCATGGATGACCTCGCTGTTGCGCGAACTCGTACCGGTACCGATCGCCTCGGACGCTTCGAGCACGATCACCTCGCGGCCGCGCGCCGCCAGCGCACGCGCCACCGCAAGACCGACCACCCCCGCGCCGATCACCACGCATTCGATCTGATCCATATCCTCTCGCCGCGCATCGAGCCCCACCCCTGGCCGCGCCGGCCGGCAGCTTCTGGAGCCTTCGCCGCGGGGCGCGCGGCAGCCGGCTCGAGCCCGCGCCCGCGGGCAAGCTCGCATCATGCGTAATTACCGAGTCAGCGCTCACTCCGGTCGAGCCGGACAGACGGCCCGCCCGGCTCGATGCATGGGCGGGCGTAACCAAGGCTGCTCCTGTCGAAGATTGTACGACGCGCGGCCGACCGCGACGCATTGCCGCACTCGGCGGTGGGAATGCGGGAAGCCAGGCCGTCCCGATACGGCGGCACTCAGCGCACCGAAAGCGCACCGAAGCGGCGTGCCGTCGATCCCGCCAGCGCTGCGAAGCGCATGGGCGACGGTTCTATCTCAATTGCCGCCGAATCCAATCGGCCGACGGCGCGCCCCGCGTTCGAGGCGGATATCGTCGGCGCGCACCTCGTCGCGGCCGTCGACGCGCGCCGCCCCGAAGCCGTGCATGATCGCGCGGCGCATTTCCCGCGGCGAGACCTGCGCGAGCGCGTCGAGCGCATCGGCGCCGAGTGCGGCCGGAAAACGCTGCCCCCAGCCGTGCGCCGAACGGATCTCATCGTAGATGGCCTGCGCGATACGCCGCGCGCCGTCGCGATCGGGCGGCGCAATTTCGTAGATGCTCATGCGGCTCAGGATCGGCTCCGGAATCGAACGCTCGTCGTTCGCGGTGGCGATCCAGATGACCTGCGCGGCATTGATCGGCACTTCGGCGAATTCGTCGATGAACGACTGCGCCGTCTCGTGCTCGAGCAGCGCATAGAGCGCGCCGAGCGGGTCGTATTGCGAATCGCCATTGGCCTTGTCGATCTCGTCGACGACGATGACGGGGTTCGCGTAGCTGCCGTTGACGAGCGTTTCGAACACCTTGCCGGGTTTGGCGTTCTTCCATTGCGACGAAGCGCCGGAGAGAATCCAGCCGGCCGTGAGCGAGCTCATCGCGACGTACTGATAGGCCGTGCCGAACAGGCGCGCGAGTGCCTTGGCGAAGTGCGTCTTGCCGATGCCCGGATCGCCGAGCAGCAGGATCGGCATCAGTTCGAGCCGGTCCTCGGTCTCCATGCAGAGCGCCACCTGACGGCGCACGTCCTCGAGCGGCTCGGAAAAATTCGGCAAGGCGCCGAGCAGCGCGTCGATCGACGGCATACGCGTGGGCTTGACGCAAAACCGCAGGTTGCCGACCTTGAGCATTTTTTCGTACGTGGCGCGCAGCGCCTCGTTCGCACTGTCCCCCAGTTCGTTCAGGGCCGTCTCGACGTGGTCGAGCTCGTAGACCTTGCTGAACGAAGCAAGCGCGATTTCCTGTTTGACCATGGCTGTTGTCATCGCTCACCTCATTGCTGCGAATCGAGCGCGCCGCCGGTCTTCGGTGCTCCCCCGAACGACTCCGCCATGCCGCATCGCGCCGCGAACGGGCACGTTCCGCGCTCGCTCCGTTCCGGCCGCACGCTCTTTTTCGCTTGATGCCTTTAACGACGATTCGAGTGTAGTGATGCAATTTCCGTGCGCAAAGCCAGCACTCGAGGCCCGGTGCTGCTGATACGCCGCAGCGGGCGGCCCGAACCCGTTAGGCGTAAGATGGACGCTTGCGCTTCGTCGTCCGTGAAGCGCCAAGGAGATGTTCCGGATGCGATGCAAAGCCGCCCTGGCAGCCGTTTTCGCCTGCGCCATGCTTGCGCCCTTGCCGGGCGCCGCGCAAGCGGTCAAGGAGCCATCAGCCGTCCAATGGCGGCTCGAGGTGGTGCGCGACGGTACGACGATCGATACATTCGAGGGCACGACGGCCATCGGCCAGGCCGTGACAGCCACCCATCATCACGAGACAGTCCACGCGGTCGGCTGCAAGGAGCGGCCGGACGCGCGCATCGATCTGGCGCGCACGCTGACGATTTCCCCCATCGCCGAGGAGCCGGGCGGCATCGCGTTTGCCATCGACGCACAGGAAATGCTCGAGGACGACACACCCCAGCAAACGCGCGACGGCTGCACGCTGCCGCCGCAGCCGCGGCGCGTGAACGCCAACCATCCGGGCCTGCTCGTGCCGGCGGGGCAATGGGCAAGCTGGACCATCGTGGACAGCCGTCCGACGCTCGTCTATCGTGTGCGTGCGAGCGTCGCGGCGCGCACCGGAAACTGAAGGAAGCAGGAACAGCGCGGCATGCGAAACCCCGAAGAATTGATGCGACAAGCCGTGGCGACCCAGCGCAAGGACTTCGTTGCGGTCAGTTGGAATCTGCACAAGGGCCGCTCTCCGCTCGGATTCACCGCCTGGAAGGCGATGCAGCGGTGGGTCGAATCGACGCAGGCCGACGCTTACTTTCTGCAGGAGGCCATGGCGCGGCGCATGCCGGGCCCGGTACTCGCCACGAGCTTCGGCGCGCCTGTGCAGGACCCGCTCTCCGACGTCTGGGAATGCCAGGCAACCGAACTCGCCCATGCGCTCGATCTCGAGATCGCGCTCGGGCCGAACGTCTTCAAGCCGTCGTGGCGGCATGGCAATGCGATTCTCTCGCCGCACCCGCTCGACCTGGGCGGGCGCTGGGACATTTCGGCGCACCGCTTCGAAAAGCGCGGTCTGCTCGTTGCGCGCGCCACCTTCGCCGGCCATTCGGTCACGCTGCTGTGCGCACACCTCGCGCTCACGCGCTCGGCGCGGCTGCGGCAGATGAACTGGATCGCGCACTGGATCGCACGCGAAGCGCCGGCCGGCCCGCTCTTGCTGGCCGGCGACTTCAACGACTGGCGCAACGATTCGGTGCCGCTTTTCGCGGAGCACGGGCTGATCGAAGTGGCCACGGAACTCGGCCAGCCGGCCCGCACGTTTCCGGCGTTCTCGCCCGCGCTGGCGCTCGACAAGATGTTCGTGCGGGGCATGCGGCCGGTCGAGTGGATTCAGCCCGCGCAGGAGACGGCCTGGCTTTCCGACCATCTGCCTTACGTCGCGCGGCTCAAGCTCGACGAGTGAGCGCGGCGCATCCGTACCCGCTAAAGTAGCGGTTTGACCGCCCCCGCGCCCCGGCGCTTCCACGCGCGAGCGGGCAGCGTGCCCCGTCCGTCTTTCACGAGTCCCTTCGCCATGCACTATCTGCCGACGCTGCTGCAACTCGGTGTCATCTACTTCGTTGCGGCCGCGAGCCCGGGGCCCAACTTTTTCATGGTGACGCAGCGCTCGCTCGCGGGGCGGCGCTCGCTCGGCGTGGCTTCGGCACTGGGCGTGGCCACGGCCTCGATTACCTGGGCCACGCTCGCGATGGCGGGGCTCGCCGCAGTGCTGCAGCGGCTCGAGTGGGTCTATACGGGCATACGGTTCGCGGGCGCCGCCTACCTCGTCTATTTTGGGTTCAAGCTGCTGCGCGACAGCGTGCGCGTGGACCGTACGGAGCCCGCGGCCGTTGCGGCAACCGTGCCGGCCGGGGTGCACGGCGGTGCGGCGGCGGTGGGCGCCGGTGCCGCCGGTGCCGCCGGGGAAGCGATGACGATGGCGATGGAGGCGTCCGCCATGGGCGTTGCCGGGCAGGCACACGCATGGCGCGTCGCGTACCGCTCGGGGCTCGTCACGTGCATGACGAATCCGAAGTCGTGCGTGTTCTGGACGAGTGTTTTTGCCGCACTTTTCCCGGCGCATCCGCCGCTCTGGTTCTATGGGGCGGTCCTTGCCGTGATCGGCTCGCTTTCGGCCGGCTGGTATAGCAGCGTGGCGCTGATGTTCGCGGCCGAACGCACGCAGCGCGGTTATCGCAGGCTGCGCCGGCCCATCGACGGGCTGTGCGGCGTGGCGCTCGCAGGCCTTGGGGTGAAGCTCGCTTTCAAGCAGTAGCGCCGCTCCGGGCGGCCGCTGAGCAGCCCCGCGCCAAGACATTCTCCCCGCCCTCGGCAGGGCCGCCCGGCCCGCGGCTTGCCCGCTCGCGCTAGAATAGCGGATTCAACGCCTCGCGAAATGTTGCTTGCGAGAGCGCGTCGCCCCTGCCGACCGAGGCCGGAGCGTTCTTGTGTCGGGCGCCTCCGCCTTTTCTTCGCACAGTCCTAGTAGCCATGAGCAACCTGAATCCGCAAACCGTCCTTACCGTCCATCACTGGACCGACACGCTGTTCAGCTTCACCTGCACGCGCGATGCGTCGTTCCGCTTCGAAAACGGCCAGTTCACAATGGTCGGCCTCGAAGTGGAAGGCAAACCGCTGATCCGCGCTTACAGCATGGCCAGCGCGAACTACGAGGAAAACCTCGAGTTCCTCAGCATCAAGGTGCCCGACGGCCCGCTGACGTCGCGTCTGCAGCATTTGAAGGTCGGCGATCAGGTGCTCATCGGCAAGAAGCCCACCGGCACGCTCGTGGCCGACAACCTGCTGCCCGGCAAGACGCTCTGGCTGCTTTCCACGGGCACGGGCCTCGCGCCGTTCATGTCGATCATCAAGGATCCGGGCGTCTACGATCGCTACGAGAAGGTCGTGCTCACGCACACCTGCCGCTTCGTCGACGAACTCGCGTACAACGAATACATCACCGAGCATCTTCCGGCTCACGAGGACATCGGCGAGATCGTGCGCGAAAAGCTCGTCTACTACCCGACGGTCACGCGCGAGTCGTTCCAGAACCGCGGCCGCATCACCGAGCTCATCGATTCGAAGAAGCTCTTCGAAGACCTGGGCCTGTCGCCGTTCTCGCTCGAGAACGACCGCGTCATGCTGTGCGGCAGCCCCCACATGCTGCGCGATACGCGCGAACTGCTCGACGGCATGGGCTTCAAGGAAGGCAGCAACAACGATCCGGGCCACTACGTCGTCGAGAAAGCGTTCGTCGGCTGAAGCCCCAAAAGGCGCTCGCCCCCCAAAAGGCGCTTGCCGCGCGAATCGGGCTTCGCCGCCCGTGCAACGGCGTGGGCAGCGCCTGCGAAGACCGGAGCTCATGCTCCGGTTTTTTTTCGTCCGCCGGTAGCCGGCCGGCCCTCATCGCTTCGTTTCGCTGTTACATATCGTCGCTTCCGGCATGACATTCGTCGTAGGATTTTTTCCTACACGCCTCGCTGACAGACTTGTCAATCAGTACTTGAAGAAGTTGTTGTAAGCCTTGTCGGGTCGGACCTTTTCATATTTTTGAGATATCATCCGCCCATTGTCCGGGTAAGGATGGAATCGATTCCCAGCTGCCGGGTACATGTTACCGAATGTAAATAACGTTACCCGCGCCGTTCGCGTTTTCCGGCGCGGAGCGTCCTGTCGTTGTTACCGTTTCACCCGCTTTCGAGCGTCAGTTTGCGATGAATGAACGTTTGGCCGATTTGCCCCGCAGCAGGGAGAACATGGATACGCCGATGATTGTCCCGCGCGATTCGCGCGATTCGCGCGGGCGCCCGGGCGCAGGCGGCGAGCTTGCCGCGCACCCCGAGATGCAGCAGTTGCGCCACCGGCTGCGCGAGCTCGCGCACGAACTGGTCATCGCCTGCGAGGCCACCCGTACCCATATCGCCCGGGAACTGCACGACAGCGTGGGCTCGGAGCTGATCGCCGCCCGTTTCGCGCTCGCGAACGCCGTGTCTCGCCACGACGCTTCGCCGCCGGCAGACGGCACCGAGGCGTTCGCCGTGGCGCAGCACGCGCTCGACGCGGCCTGCGAAGCGAGCCGCCGGCTCGTGGCCGATCTGCACGCGCCGCATTTCGACGGCGGCGTGGTGGCGGCGCTTTCCCAGTGGACGCGCGCCTTCTCCGAGCGCACGGGGTTGCGCACGAGCCTCGTGTGCGACGCCGATGTCCGCCTCACCCAGTTGCCGCCGGGCGCCGCGCTCGCCGTGTTCCGCGTCGCGCAGGAGGCGCTCACGAACGTGGCCAAGCATGCGGGCGCCTCGTGCGCCGACGTCCGCATCGAAACCGACGCGCGCCATCTGACGCTCATCGTGAGCGACGATGGACGCGGCTTGCCGCGCCGACGCGCGCACGCCGGCTTCGGTCTTGCAAGCATGCGGGCGCGCTGCGAGGCGTTCGAAGGCTCGCTGCGCGTGGCCCGGCGTCGGGCAAGCGCAGGGCCAGGCGCGGGCGGCAGCGATGGCGGCACGGCACGCGGCGCCGGCACCATCGTGCGTGCCCGCTTCGGCTGGGAGGCACTCCAGAGCGCACGCACCGATACGCCGCCGACCACCGCCTCGGCGAGATAAGCGATGACGCTCAGGATCTTGCTGGCCGACGACCACGCCATCGTGCGCCAGGGCGTGCGGCAACTGCTGCTGACGAACGGCGTGGCGCGCGAGGTCGTCGAAGCCGACAACGGCGCCCAGGCGCTCGCATGCGTCGGGCACGACCATCCGTTCGATGTCGTCCTGCTCGACATTTCGCTGCCGGACATGAACGGGGTAGAGGTCCTCAAGCGCCTGAAGCGCCGCGCGCCGCGCACGCCCGTCGTGATGTTTTCGATGTTCTGCGAAGATCAGTACGCCGTGCGCTCGCTCAAGGCAGGCGCATCGGGCTACCTCTCGAAAACGGTGAACGCCGCACAAATGGTGGATGCCATCCGGCAAGTGGCATCGGGCCGCAAATACGTCAGCCCGGCGCTGGCCGAGGCGCTCGCCAATTACGTCTCGTTCGACAACGAGCAACTGCCGCACGAAAAGCTCTCCGACCGCGAATATCAGACGCTTTGCATGCTCGCTTCGGGCAAGCGGCTGACCGATATCGCCGCGGCGCTCTCGCTCTCGGTGAAGACCGTGAGCGTCTACCGCAGCCGTCTGCTCGAGAAAATGAAGCTCAGCAACAATGCCGAACTCACGTACTACGTGATGAGCAACCGGCTCGTCGACTTCAACCCCGCCATGAACGGCTAGCCGCCCCGGGGCAGCGGCGCTCGGCGTCGCCCGCCCCTTGCTTGCCCGCACCACCCGAGCCGAAGCCGCGACATGATGTCCCGGCTCGCGCCGCCCTCTGCCCCTCTGCCCCTCTGCCCGAGCCACCTCGGCACCTCGCCCGCCGCATGGGTGGCGCCGCCGGCTCGCCGCCCGCCGGCACCCGCCGCCCCGCACCGATCAGGTGCGCGCCCAGGCGTTTTTTCTGATTCTGCGCACGCCTTACAGTTTGGCTACCGGGCTCAGCTAAAATGGCAGGTTTTCACGTGGCCGGCGCACGCACCTCGCCGGTGCATTCTGGAGACCTTTCTTCCATGTCCTTGTTGCGCAAAAAGAACGTCGAGCAGATGATCGCCGGTGCCCAAAGCACCGGCCTCAAAAAAGCGCTTGGCCCGCTCGATCTCACGTTTCTCGGCATCGGCGCGATCATCGGCACCGGCATTTTCGTGCTCACGGGCACGGGCGCCGTCCAGGCCGGCCCCGCCCTGATGGTGTCGTTCCTGATCGCCGCCGTCGCGTGCGCGCTCGCGGGTCTCGCCTACGCGGAGTTCGCTTCGACGATTCCCGTCGCCGGCTCGATCTACACCTATTCCTACGCCACGCTCGGCGAGCTCGCCGCCTGGATCATCGGCTGGGATCTGATGCTCGAATACGGGCTTGCGACCTCGGCCGTCTCCGTCGGCTGGTCGGGCTACCTGCAATCGCTGCTCGGCGGCATCGGGCTCAAGCTGCCCGTGGTGCTCTCCGCGGCACCCGGCACCGTCGCGGGTGCGACGACCTGGTTCAACCTGCCGGCGTTCCTCGTCATGATGGTCATCACGACGCTGCTTTCCGTGGGCGTGCGCGAATCCACGCGCGTGAACAACGCCATGGTCGCCATCAAGGTCACGGTCGTACTGGCCGTGATCGCCGTCGGCGCCTTCCATGTGCAGCCGGCCAACTGGCATCCGTTCATGCCGAACGGCTGGCACGGGGTGTTCGGTGCCGCCGCCGTCATGTTCTTCGCCTTCATCGGCTTCGACTCGGTTTCCTCCGCGGCCGAGGAAGTACGCGATCCCAAGCGCGATCTGCCGATCGGCATCATCGCCTCGCTGGCCGTGTGCGCCGTGCTTTACGTGGCCGTAGCCGCCGTGGTCACCGGCATCGTGCCGTCCCCGCGCTTCGCCGGCATTTCGCACCCGGTGTCCTACGCGCTGCAGCTTGCCGGCGAAAACTGGGTCGCGGGCTTCATCGACCTGGGCGCCGTGCTCGGCATGCTGACCGTGATTCTCGTCATGAGCTACGGCCAGACGCGCATCATCTTCGCCATGTCGCGCGACGGCCTCCTGCCGAAGTCGCTCTCGAGCGTGCACCCGCGCTTCGCGACCCCGTTCAAGACGACGTGGCTCGTCGGCCTCTTCTTCGGCCTCATCGGCGCGCTCGTACCGCTCGACGTGCTCGCGGAGCTGATCAACATCGGCACGCTCGCCGCGTTCTCGATGGTGTCCATCGCAGTGCTGATCCTGCGCCGCACGCACCCGGAGCTGCCGCGCGCCTTCCGCTGCCCCGGCGTGCCGTTCGTGCCGCTTTTCGCCGTCGCCGCCTGCGTCTTCCTCATGGCCAACCTCCAATGGATCACCTGGGCCGCCTTCCTGGTCTGGCTCGTGATCGGCATGGCCGTCTATTTCGGCTACTCGCGCCGCCGCTCGCTGCTGGCCACCGCCTCGCGCTGACGGGCCCAGCCGGCCGCCGCGCCGGCTCGTCCCGCTCCATGGACAAAGAACGTCCCAGCCTGAATCGCGCCCCAAAAGTTGGACACAATCCGACTTTTGGGGTGTTTTTCATGGCGAAGTACAGTGAGTAGTTCCGGCAGCAGCCGGTGGACCCGTTTATTGCGGACGGAACCGAACGGCCGCGGCAAACGGCACATGAACCGCTCGCCCCGGCGAAGTTCATAATGAAGGCGGCCGGCTGTGCGCGCCGTCGTGCGCCCGCATGCCGGAGCGTGCGCCGGCCGTCCTTCTCGAGGGAGACAACGCAATGGAATTGACGCAACGTTATACGCTGCCTGTACCCCCGCAACGCGCCTGGGATGCGCTCACCGATGCCGCGACGCTGCGCGCGGCGATTCCCGGCTGCGAATCGATCGAGGCCGACGGCGACCAGGCTTTCGCCTTTTCGGTCAACACGTCGCTCGACGGCGTGAAGGCTCGATTTCGGGGCCGCATGCGCATGACGGCCTCGGACGCACCGCACGCCTGCACGCTGCGCTTCGAAAGCGAGGCCGGCAGCGCGGCCGGAGACGCGGATAGCGCGCGGCTGACCCTTGAAGCGGACGGCGACAGCGCCACCACACTCTCGTGCGATATGCCGTCCACCTCGCGCGGCAATGGGCAACATCGGCCGGCGGCCGATTCCGGCAGCCCGGTGCACAAACTCACCGAGGAATTCGTCAAGCGCTTTGCCGCTCATGTCTCGAGCGGCGACGGTGCGCTCGCCGCAGCCGGCGATGCGCCGCTGCCGCCGGACCCGTCGGTCCAGCATGCGGCCGTGGCGGAATCGGCGCCAACCGGCAAGGGAGCCAAATCCTGGAAGATGTGGAACGGCGCATAGCGCAGCGGCAAAAAAGCGCCGCCCGCGTGAAGCATGCCCGGCGCAATGTCCGGCTGTGGGGCCTTTGGGGGCGGTGCGCCATGCCACGCAACGGCAAGCCGCAAGCGCCGCTCGATAGGCCCCCGGCTTTCGGATATGGATCGCTATGAGCCGCCGAGCATAGGCTGGCCCGGTCCGACGGCGCCGGCCGGGGCCGAAGCCGACGCGGAAGGCGACGCGGAAGCGGAGGCGGAAGTGGAGCTTCGAGCCGGCGCCTCGGTCTGCACGGGCTCCGGCGGCGCGGGCGCGTCGGTCGCGCCGCTCTCGAGCCCATAAAGCCATGCAAGGAGTTCCGCCACGGCCTGGTAAAGCTGCGGCGGAACGCGTGCGTCCAGATCCACCTGCATCAGCAGCGACACCATCTCGGGCGAGCGGTGCACGTAAAGCCCCGCTTCCTGAGCCCGTTCGATGATCATGTCCGCCACCACGCCGTAGCCCTTCGCGACGACGCGCGGGGCATCGTCGGGCGATTGCGGGTCGTACGCGATTGCGGCCGCGCTCTTGCGCAACGGCCGTTTCATGAGCCGCCCCACTCGAACGGATCGTCGAACAGGCCATCGAGCGGCGACGTGCGGGGTCGGGCAGCCGCTGCCTCGTCCGTGGCGGACCGTTTCGGCGCGCTCTCGTCGCTTGCGGCCGGCGTCGACCACGCGCCCGGGCCCTCGGGCGGCAGATCGCGCGCCTGAGCGTCGGCCGCCGCCGCCGCCGCGCGGGCGTAGGCGGAGGTGGCTGCGTGCCCGCCGCCCCCCGGCCCCGCGGCCACGGCCCCGCCGATCTCGCGAATCGACAATCCAGCCAGTTTCAGGCCGGCCGCCTCGAGGCGCTCGCCGAAGGCCGTCTGCCCGACGGCGAGCCGCGCCGCGCCCGTCGGGCTCGCCTGCACGCGCACGATCAGCTGTGTGCCCGTCAGCAGCAAATCGGCGTCCACCGTACCGAGAGTCGGCAATGCCAGCGTAAGACGTGTACGCCAACTCGTACGCGCCTCGAAATCTTCCCCCCCTGCGCCGCCGCGCGGGTCGTAGCGGTCGCGCTCCTCCTCGATCGTCCAGTCGAGTTTGGCGCCCGGCCACACTTCGCCGCTCCAGCGGAACTGATCGGTCGCGAGCAAATCGAGTTGCTGCCGCACGAGCGGAATCGTCGCCGGGTGAATCGAGGCCGCAATCGAGCTCGGTGCGCCCTGCAGCGCGGCATCTCCATGGCGAGCCAACGCGGCCGCGGTCCGGCTGCCGTCGCCCGTGCCGTCTTGTCCCGGCAGCGAAACATCGGGCAACTGGCGCGCGGTCGCGTAAGCCGTCGCGTTCATGCGCGCGTCCCCCGCGAGCGCCGAGGCCAGCAGTTGCGCCGCCTGAGCATGAACGGGCACCGGCGCGCCGGACAGCCCCGCCGCCGGCCGTGCCGCAAGCCAGGCTCCCAGTTCGGGCGCATCCGCGGCAACGCCGGCCGCCGAGTCCGCCCAATCGAGCGGAAGCTGAGAGGCCTGAGCGCCAAGACGCGCCTGCGGCTCCCCGATCAATGCCTCGGAGCGGTAGGCGCCGGACGCCCATTGAGCGAGATGCGACTCGTAAAAGAGGCCCGTCGAGGCGACTGTGCGCGCCAGCGCCGTGGCAAGGGCGGCGACGGGCACCAGCGCGGCCGCGGTCGCGGCGCCAACCGTGCCCGCCCCGGCTGTCTGATTGCCGGAGGCCGTGCCCGCCGCCCCGGCCGCAGCCGCATTGGCGCCGGCCGCGCCCGCGCGTGCCGGTGCGGCGTCGATCGCGGGTGGAGAGGGCCAGATTGGCAGCTCGCCGACAACGGGTGGGGTTGCTTCGCCGCCGAAACGGGAAATGGCATCGAGCGTCAGGCCGACTTCGGAGAGTCTTGCCTGGGCGGAAGCGGGAGGCGGCGTCTCGACCGGCGGCACGGCGCCGACCGGCGTGCCGCGCATGTCGGTCGTCTGCGTCGAGGCGCCCGTTTGCGCGGCCGCGGTCCGCGAACCGGCCGCAACGCTGTCGATGAGACTGTCGATGCGGCTGGCGAGCACAGAGGCGAGCGCTGAGTCGATTCCCGTCATGCCGCGTCCTTCAAGGGCCGGCCCCCAGCATCAATCTGGCGACGCGGCAGGCAGAAACATCGAAGTGGATGAATATGCGCGCAAGCCGGGAGCTAGCGCGCGCCGAACAATTCCTTGAGCACATGCGCCGGGCGCCGCGCCGAAAAGAAGGCCGAAAGGCGGGCCACGCTCGGGTTGGCGAGATCGCGGATCGCGGCGTCGTCGGCCAGAATGCGCCGGATCAGGTCGTACTTGCGCACGCGCTCGTCTTCGTCGAGCGAAATACTCGCATCGATGTCGCGCAGCATGTCGACGAGTACCCGGTACTCCTCCTGCAACTCGATCAACTCGTTCCACAGCGCCTTGCGGGCAGCGGCCAGCATGCGAGCCGACACCGCGGCAATCGCTTCGTAATGCGCAAAATAGTCTGCTTTCGCGTTCATCGTTGAACTTCCGGGGAGCCCTGGGCCGCCATCCTCGCCACTTCCGCGCCGATGCCGATCCAGGCTTCCTCCAGCGTGCCGAGCAGGCCGTCGACCTCCACGAGCATCGCGTCGCTTTGCTCGATGTTGGCCTGCAGCAGACGCCGCGTCATGTAGCTGTAAAGCGCATCGAGCCGCTCGGCGACCTCGCCGCCGACCTCCTTGTTGAGGGAGGCCTGCAGCCCGCTGCCGATGATGTTCAGGGCCTTGCCGATCGCTTCGCCGCGCGGCCCCACGTTGCCCTGCTGCAGATGCATGCGTGCCTGCGCGATCGCCTGTCGGGCGCCCTGGTAGAGCATCAGGATCAGTCGATGCGGATTGGCGCCCATCACCCCAGTCTCGACGCCGACGCGTGCATAGGCGTTAGCTCCAGCGTGTCCATGGGAAAACATCGGCGCTTCTCCTTTTTCGATGGTGTGCGGTGTTCCGGCGGACAAACCGACGCTCGCCGCGGCGCCCGGGGGGAAACCCCAAGGCAACCGCGGGTAGCGAGGGTACGACCGCGCCGGCACGGCGCGCAGTCTGTGCGCGTCGTGCTCATAACGCGGTTATCGGAATTGACCGAGGAAAGCTTTAGACAGACGAGCGAACCGGTCTGACTACGGTTGCTTACACCGCATACCGGCCCGTCAGATCGACATCTGCATGATTTCGTTATAGGCCGTGACAAGCTTGTTGCGCACCTGCAGGCCGAATTGGAAGCCGACATTCGCCTTTTGCATGTCGACCATCACGTCGTTGAGCGAGACGTTCGAGGCGCCGAGCTCGAAGGCCTGCGCTTCGCCGACCGCCTTTTGCTGGTCGCCGTTGATCTTGTCGAGCGAGTTCTTGAGCGCCGACGCAAAGCTGCCGGCGCTCGCGGCGCCGGATTGGCCGCCGAGCGCGGCGGCATTGCTGCTGCCGGCCGCCTCGGCCGCCATCGTCCGCATCTGCTGGAGGGCGGACGCAAGCGGGTTGACTGGCACAGTCATGGTGTCTCCACGGGGAAAGCCTGAAACAAGTGTCGACGTAAGGCCGGCGCACCGCCCGGATCCTGATCGATCACGAAGAGGAGCATAGCAGCGGCCCTTTTGCCAAACGGGGGAAACTAGGGGGAAAACCCGGCTCTATTCGACTGATGGACACCGCGGGGGGCTATGGATAATGCCCCTCGTGAAAGTGTCCATCCCCTGCCGTCCACGGACGAGGGGAACCGGACATCCCCGCATTCCGGAGAACCCCGTCGCATGGATTCGCAGGCCAATTCTTTGATCAACCCCGACGCCCGCATGGGGCTGGCGAGCGCGCAGCCCGGCGCTGCCGCCGGCGCCCTGACCGGTGCGGCGGGCGCAGGCGCAGGCGCCGCCGAACTGGGCGGCGGCTTCGCACAGCGATTCTCGTCGCTGTCGCAGATGCGCACGAATCCGCGCGCGCCGCTCATCATCGCGGTGGCCGTACTGATCGCCGTCGTGGCCGCCCTCGTTCTCTGGACGCGCTCGCCCGATTACCACGTTCTTTACAGCAGCCTGTCCGACCAGGACGGGGGCGCGATCACTGCTGCACTGCAGCAGGCGAACGTGCCCTACAAGCTTTCCGAGAACGGAAGCGCCATTCTGGTGCCGGCCGATCAGGTGGCCGACGTGCGCCTGCGGCTCGCCTCCCAAGGCCTGCCGAAGAGCGGCTCCGTGGGCATGGAGCTGATGGACCGCGAAAAATTCGGCATCAGCCAGTTCGCCGAGCAGGTCAACTACCAGCGCGCCCTCGAAGGCGAACTCGAGCGGACGATCGAGTCGGTCTCCGTCGTGCGCAAGGCGCGCGTGCATCTGGCCATTCCGAAGCCCACCGTGTTCGTGCGCGACCGCGAAGCGCCTTCGGCGTCGGTGCTCGTCAATCTGTATCCAGGCCGCACGCTCGACGAAGGGCAGGTTTCGGCGATTACGCACATGGTCGCCTCGAGCGTGCCCCAATTGCCGTTCAAGAACGTCACCGTCGTGGATCAGGACGGCAACATGCTGACGCAGCCGTCCACCGGCAGCGGCCTCGACGCGACGCAGCTGAAGTACGTCCAGCAGGTCGAGCGCAACACGCAGCGCCGCATCGACGCGATCCTCGCCCCGCTCTTCGGCGCCGGCAACGCGCACTCGCAGGTGAGCGCGGACATCGATTTCTCGCAGCTCGAGCAGACGGCCGAGACGTACGGCCCGAACGGCAACCCGCAGCAGGCCGCGATCCGCAGCCAGCAGACCAGCTCGGCCACCGAAATGAACCAGGGCGGCGCCTCGGGCGTGCCGGGCGCGCTGTCGAACACGCCGCCGCAGCCGGCCTCGGCGCCGGTGGTGGCCGCGAGCGGCGCGAGCGCGAGCGGATCGGTCACGCCGGTGAGCGAGCGCAAGGACGCGACGACCAACTACGAGCTCGACAAGCACATTTCGCACGTCGAGCAGTCGATGGGCGGCATCAAGCGCCTTTCCGCAGCGGTGGTCATCAACTACAAGCGCGTGGTCGACGCCAAGGGCCACGCGACGATGCAGCCGCTCACGGCCGACGAGTACGCCAAGGTCACGCAGCTCGTGAAGGAAGCGATGGGCTACGACGAGAAGCGCGGCGACTCGGTCAACGTGGTCAACAGCACCTTCTCCGTCGAGGAAGATCCGCTCGCGAACCTGCCGTGGTGGCGCCAGCCGGCCATGATCGCCCTCGCGATCCAGGCGGCCAAGTGGATCGGCATCGGCATCGTCGCCCTCGTGATCTACCTGATGATGGTCAAGCCGGCGCTGCGCCGGGCTTTCCCGCCGCTGCCCGCGCCGGGCAGCGAAGGCGAAGCGGCTGCCGCGGGTGCGGGTGCCGGCGGCATCGACGGCCTGGGCTCGCCCGACGAGCCGGTGCTCATCGACGGCGGCTCCGGCCCGACGCCGGTGGGCGGCACGGCGGGTAAGCTCGACGAAGGCATGGAAATCAATCTGCTCGCGTTCGAGAACGAGAAGCAGAAATTCGAGCGGAACCTCGATTACGCGCGGACCATCGCGCGCAAGGATCCGAAGATCGTAGCAACCGTTGTGAAGAATTGGGTGTCCGATGAGCGCTGAAGGCGTAAACAAGAGCGCACTTTTGCTGATGTCGCTCGGCGAGGAAGAAGCTGCGCAGGTTTTCAAGTTCCTCGGCCCACGCGAGGTGCAGAAGATCGGCGCGGCCATGGCGTCGCTCAAGAACGTGACGCGCGAGCAGGTCGAAACCGTGCTGCAGGACTTCGTGAAGGAAGCCGAGCAGCATACGGCGATGTCGCTCGACTCCGGCGACTACATCCGCTCGGTGCTCACGAAGGCGCTCGGCGAGGACAAGGCCGGCGTGCTCATCGACCGGATCCTGCAGGGCAGCGACACGAGCGGCATCGAGGGGCTCAAGTGGATGGACTCGCCCGCGGTGGCCGAGCTCATCAAGAACGAGCACCCGCAGATCATCGCCACCATTCTCGTGCATCTGGACCGCGACCAGGCTTGCGAAATCCTTTCGTGCTTCACGGACCGGCTGCGCAACGACGTGGTGCTGCGTATCGCGACGCTCGACGGTATCCAGCCGCAGGCGCTGCGCGAGCTCGACGACGTGCTGACGGGCCTGCTTTCGGGCAGCGACAACCTGAAGCGCAGCCCGATGGGCGGCATCCGCACGGCGGCCGAAATCCTGAACTTCATGACGAGCGTGCACGAAGAAACGGTACTCGAGAACATCAAGCAGTACGACGCGGATCTGGCCCAGAAGATCATCGACCAGATGTTCGTCTTCGAAAACCTGCTCGATCTGGAAGATCGTGCGATCCAGCTCATCCTCAAGGAAGTGGAGTCGGAAGCGCTGATCATCTCGCTGAAGGGCGCTCAGCCCGCACTGCGGCAGAAGTTCCTTTCGAACATGTCGCAGCGCGCGGCCGAGCTGCTCGCCGAAGACCTCGATGCGCGCGGTCCCGTGCGCGTATCGGAAGTCGAGACGCAGCAGCGGCGCATCCTGCAGATCGTGCGCAACCTTGCCGAAAGCGGGCAGATCGTAATTGGCGGAAAGGCGGAAGATGCGTATGTCTGACTCTGGGCGTCCGGACAAGGGGCAGCTCTCGGCGTACCAGCGCTGGGAGATGGCCTCGTTCGATCCGCCGCCGCCCCCCGATCCCGTCGAGGAAAACCGGCTCGCCGTCGAGCTCCAGCGCCTGCGCGAGGAAGCGCACACGCAAGGGCTCGCCTCGGGTCACGTTGCCGGGCAGGCGCTCGGCTATCAGGCCGGCTTCGAGCAGGGCCACGCCCAAGGCTTCGAAAAGGGCCGCCAGGAAGCGCTCGCCGAAGCCGCACGGCTCGCCGCGCTCGCCGAAAGCCTCAAGTCGGCGATCGACGGCGTGCAAAGCGAACTCTCCGAGACGCTCGTCGCACTCGCCCTCGACATCGCCCAGCAGGTCGTGCGCCAGCACATCGCACACGACCCCGCCGCGCTCGTCGCCTGCGCGCGCGAGGTGCTCGCCGCCGAGCCGGCGCTCACCGGCGCGCCGCAGCTCGTCGTCCACCCGGCCGACCTGCCCGTGGTCGAGGCCTACTTGAAGGATGAACTCGAAGCGCTCGGCTGGAGCGTGCGCACCGACCCGGCGATGGAGCGCGGCGGCTGCCATGCGCTGGCCGCGAGCGGCGAGATCGACGCGAGCATCGGCACGCGCTGGGAGCGCGTGGCGGCCGCCGTCGGCAAGGTGAGCAAATGGTGATCGAACGCACGGCCGATGCATTGCGCGCGAGCGGCATGTCCCCGCTCGAAGTCGAACTCGCGCTCGCGTCGTTCGGCCCCGAGGGGGTCGAGGCGATCGAAGCCGCCCAGGCGGCGGAACAGACCGCGCACGGCACCGAGCCCGCCCAGCATCCGGCGCGCGAACCCGGCGGCAGCCCGACGATGCGCACGCGCCAGGCGATCGTCGCCCCGTCGCTGCGCATGCCGCTGCACGCGCCCGACCCCGCGCTCGCCGCCAACCCGCACCTCGCGGCCTGGCGCGCCCGCCTGAACGACATCGGCCGGCGCAATACGCTCGCCCGCCCGCTCTCTTCGTGCGGCCGGCTGACCCGCGCCGCCGGCCTCGTGCTCGAAGCGGTGGGTCTGCGCCTCGCCGTGGGCGCCGAGTGCATGATCGAGCTTCCCCCCGGCAGCACGCTGCCGATGGCCGAAGCCGAAGTCGTCGGCTTTGCGGCCGACAAACTTTTTCTGATGCCGACGACCGAATTCGCCGGCCTCCTGCCCGGTGCGCGCGTCTATCCGCGCGAAAGCGCGCCGATCGCCGACCCGCTCGCGGGCGCCAAGCGCCTGCCGGTGGGCTGGGGCATGCTCGGGCGCGTCGTGGATGCCTCGGGCCGCCCGCTCGACGGCCTCGGCGAACTCGACACGGGCGCCGATGCGCCGCTCTCCGCACCGTCGATCAACCCGCTGCAGCGCGAGCCGATTCACAAAGTGCTCGATGTGGGCGTCCGTGCCATCAACGGCCTGCTGACGGTCGGGCGCGGCCAGCGCATGGGCCTCTTCGCGGGCTCGGGCGTCGGTAAATCGGTGCTGCTCGGCCAGATGGCGCGCTACACGAGCGCCGAAGTGATCGTGATCGGCCTGATCGGCGAGCGCGGCCGCGAAGTGAAGGAATTCATCGAGCAGATCCTCGGCGAGGACGGGCTCGCGCGCTCGGTGGTCGTGGCCGCGCCGGCCGACGTCTCGCCGCTGTTGCGGATGCAGGGCGCCGCCTACGCCACGTCGCTCGCCGAGTATTTCCGCGACCAGGGCAAGCACGTGCTGCTGCTCATGGATTCGCTGACCCGCTATGCGATGGCGCAGCGCGAAATCGCGCTGGCGATCGGCGAGCCGCCCGCGACGAAGGGCTACCCGCCCTCGGTCTTCGCCAAGCTGCCCGCGCTCGTGGAGCGCACCGGCAACGGCCCCGAAGGCGGCGGATCGATCACGGCGTTCTATACCGTGCTCACCGAAGGCGACGATCAGCAGGACCCGATCGCCGACGCCGCCCGCGCGATTCTCGACGGCCACATCGTGCTGTCCCGCTCGCTCGCCGAGGCGGGGCACTACCCGGCCATCGACATCGAGGCCTCGATTTCACGGGCGATGACGGCACTGATCGACGAAACGCATCTGGACTGCGTGCGCAATTTCAAGCAGATGCTCTCGCGCTACCAGCGCAACCGGGACCTCATCAACGTCGGGGCCTATGCGAGCGGGCGCGATGCGATGCTCGACCGCGCGATCGCGCTCTACCCGCGCATGGAAGCGTTTTTGCAGCAGGGTTTTCGCGAATGCGCGCCGTTCGATTCAAGCCTCACGATGTTGGGTGCGTTGTTCGAGTAACGAAGGAGTCAGAGGATGGCGAAGCATTTTCCGATCAAGACGCTCATCGACCTCGCACAGGGCGATCTCGATGCCGCGGCCAAGCAGCTCGGGCGCGCGCAGCGGGAGCGTGCCGACCTCGAGGCGCAGCTCGCCGCCCTGATTCGCTACCGCGACGAATACCACGCCAGCTTCTCGGCCTCGGCGCAGGCCGGCATGCCGGCGGGCAACTGGCGCAATTTCCAGGCGTTCATCGACACGCTCGATGCCGCGATCGACCAGCAGCGGCGCCTGCTCACGATGGCGACCTCGCGTGTCGAAGCCGCCAAGCCCGAATGGGTGCGGCAAAAGCAGAAGCTCGGCTCGTACGAAGTGCTGCAGGCGCGCGGCGACGCCGCGCAAGCGCGGGTGGCCGCGCGGCAAGAACAGCGTGACGCCGACGAGCACGCCGCCAAGGTGCTGCGTATGCGGCGCAGCGATCTGAACTGACCGATTGACCAATGGCCGGCCCACGTGGGCCGGCTCGAACCGACCAGATACATTCAATTGAGACGATGCGTCGCCAGCCAATGACTGACGCACGACATTAAGGGGTAATTCATGTCGCTCTCCTCCTTCCTCGATCCGCTCTCGGGCGCGACCTCCTCCGGCAGCGCGGCGGGCGCGAGCCGCCAGGCTGCGGCGCGCAGCGCGCAGGCCGTCGTGCCGTTCGCGCAGACGCTGCAGCAAAGCATCGACGCGCAGCAGCCGGCAGCGCCTGCGCCGTCCTCGAACGATGCGGCCGCCGCGCAGGCGAGCCGCCCGCAAAGCGACAGCCAGACCGACTCGGCCTCGCAGGCCAACTCGGGCCGCGACGACACGTCGACCGATTCGACGGCAAACGCAACGGCAAACCCGCGCGCTGACGCCAACGACGGCACCCAGGCGCCGCAAAAGACGGGCAACGGCAAGCGTTCCGATTCGGCCTCGAACGATTCGCAAGCGAACGGCTCGCAAGACGCGAACGCCGCAGGCGCGGCGGAGCAGGCAGCGGCCGCGGCCGCCGCGGCTGCTCAGGCGCAGGCCCAGGCGAACGATGCGCAGCAAGACAACGCCCAGACGGACGGCACCGGCACGACCACGGCCGACGGCGATCCCGCACTGGCCGGCGTCACGGCCACGGGCGGTGCCAAGACGGCGAGCGCCCATCCGAAGTCGGTGCGCGCCGCACTCGACGCCGCGCTTGCCGCCCAGATGAACACGGCAGGTGTCGTGGCGACAGGTGTAAGCGCCGCACCGGCAGCGGGCGGCATGACCGCGCTCGGCAACAGCGGCAACATGGCGGGCAACGGCACGGGCCCCTCGCCGCTCGCCTCGAAAGGCATCGGCTCGCTGCTGGACGAAGGCAAGCGCGGCCCTGCGCTCGGGAACTCGGCGGCCGACATGGCCAAGACGATGCAAGGCACCGCCGCGCAAGACGGCAACGCCGCCGCGGCCCAGGCGCTCGCCCAGGGCGCGGGCAATGCCGATGGGGCAGCGAGCTTTGCCGCGCTGAAAGATACGGCCGAAGCGGCGCGTGCCGCGCTCGCCGCCACCCAGGCCACACAAGCCTCGCAAGCCGCTCAAGCCTCGCAGGCCGCGAACGCCGCCAACGCGGCGGCCGCGACGAATGCGGCAAGCGCCGCAGCCACGCTGACGCCACAGGTCGGTACACCGGACTGGGACGACGCGCTGAGCCAGAAGGTCGTCTTCCTCTCGAACGCGCACCAGCAAAGTGCCGAGCTCACGCTGAACCCACCGGACCTGGGCCCGCTGCAAGTCGTCCTGAAGGTGGCCGACAATCACGCGCACGCGCTTTTCGTCTCGCAGCACCCGCAAGTGCGCGAGGCCGTGGAAGCCGCGCTGCCCAAACTGCGCGACGCGCTCGAAGCCGGCGGCCTCGGGCTCGGCAGCGCGAGCGTGAGCGACGGTTTCGCCCGTCAGGCGGGCCAGCAGGACGGCCAGCAAGGCGGTAATGGCAACGGCCGCGGCGGTCGGGGCGACCGATATGCCGGAGGCGGCGATGGCGACACCGTCATGACGTCCACCGGCATATCGAGCCGGCGCACGGTCGGCCTCGTCGACACCTTCGCCTGATCGGCGCCGCCGGCCGCACGGGTGACCCGGTAGCGCAGGCCGGCTCGGCGAACTCGGCGGGCGGACAGGGTTCATCGCCTTGTCCGGCCGATCGATTGTCGGCGGGGGCGGACTTGATCGACCCATCCGCCGGTTCAACCTGCGGGCGGCTTGCCACTTACCTGCCCCGGTCTGCCCGCTCCCGCCCTCTTCGGCCGACTTTTGCTACTTTTTACGGCAGCCTGGCCCGCACGCGCGTTCGCGACGCGGGCTCCGGCCGGGACAGGCTCGAACCTTGCTCGACCGTTCGCTGCCGGGCAATGAAACGACGTGCTGCAAACGCACGAGATGGCATCGAATCTCCCTTCTTTTCGGCTTATCGCAACGGCCTGCTTTAGCCAACAATCCATCCTACCGCTCACACGCAACGCATTGCCATGGCAACCACGACCGCAACCCAGCAGCCTGTCGCCACGCCGCCCAAGTCGGCGAAACTGAAACGCATCCTGCTGATCGTTTTGATCGCCCTCGTCGCTGCCGGCGCAGCGGCCGGCGGCACTTACTTTTTCCTCGCGAAGCACGGCCCCTCGAAGCCGGTGGCCCCTCCGCCGCCTCCGCCGCCGGTGTTCTTCGCGCTGGAGCCGATGACCGTGAACCTGCTGTCCGACGACGGTCAGCACTATCTGCGCGTCGGCCTCACGCTGAAAATCGCGGACGAGAAGATGCAGGCGCGCCTGACCGAGCACATGCCCGAGCTGCGCAGCCGCATCCTGCTCGACCTGTCGAACAAACACCCTGAAGACCTCTCGACTCTCGACGGCAAGCGCGCGCTCGCCGACGAGCTGAAGAAGCTGATCGAGGAGCCGACCGATCACGGCGCACCGCCGATCGAGGTCAAGGACGTGCTGTTCACGGAATTCGTGGTCCAGTAATCAACGCGGCCTCCCGGGGCGCCGCCGCAAGGCGCGCCGCCAGGGGCCACCCGAGCAACCTGAGCCGAAACTCACCAACTGCAACAAGGGACGAGGAAAGGAATGGGCCACGAAGAGTTCATGTCCCAAGAGGAAGTCGATGCACTCCTCAAGGGCGTAACCGGCGAATCCGATGCGAACGCCGAAAACGGCGAGAGGGCGAGCGTTCGCCCCTACAACATCGCCACCCAGGAACGCATCGTGCGCGGCCGGATGCCCGGCCTCGAAATCATCAACGAGCGTTTCGCGCGCTTCATGCGCATTGGCATCTTCAACTTCATGCGGCGCACGGCGGAGATCTCGGTCGGGCCCGTGAAAGTGCAGAAGTACAGCGAGTTCACCCGGAATCTGCCGATTCCGACGAACCTGAACCTCGTGCACATCAAGCCGCTGCGCGGCACGTCGCTGTTCGTGTTCGATCCGAACCTCGTCTTTTTCGTCGTCGACAACCTGTTCGGCGGCGACGGGCGTTTCCATACGCGCGTCGAGGGCCGCGAGTTCACGCCGACCGAGCAGCGCATCATCGGCAAACTGCTCAACCTCGTGTTCGAGCATTACACGACGGCCTGGAAGAGCGTGCGTCCGCTGCAGTTCGAGTTCATGCGCTCGGAAATGCACACGCAGTTCGCCAACGTTGCAACGCCGAACGAAATCGTCATCGTCACCCAGTTCTCGATCGAGTTCGGGGCGACGGGCGGCACGCTGCACATCTGCATGCCCTACTCGATGATCGAGCCGATCCGCGACGTGCTTTCGTCGCCGATCCAGGGCGAGGCGCTCGAAGTCGACCGCCGCTGGGTGCGCGTGCTGTCCCAGCAGGTGCAGTCGGCCGAGGTCGTCCTGACGGCCGATCTCGCGGAGATCCCGATCACGTTCGAGGACATCCTCAACATGCGCGCGGGCGACGTGCTGCCGGTCAACATTCCCGAACAGGTCGTCGCCAAGGTGGACGGCGTACCCGTGATGGAATGCGGCTACGGAATTTTCAATGGTCAATACGCGCTGCGTGTGCATAAGATGATTAGCGCGGCCGACAACACTGTGAAGGAAGGTGGATATGAGTGACCTCAACGCGACGCCGGGCGACGGCGCACGGGAAGTCGAAGCGCAAATGGCTGCGGCGGCCGCTGCGGCCGCCGCAGCCAAGGGCCCGGCCGATGACGAGACGAGCCTCGACGACTGGGCCTCCGCCCTCGCCGAGCAGAATTCGAATCCGACGCCTTCGGCCGCCGCCGGTGTATTCCAGCCGCTCTCGAAGGTCGAGCCGACCACCACGCGCAACGACATCGACATGATTCTGGACATCCCCGTCCAGATGACGGTGGAGCTCGGGCGCACGAAGATCGCGATCCGCAACCTGCTGCAACTCGCACAGGGTTCGGTGGTCGAACTCGACGGCCTCGCCGGCGAGCCGATGGACGTGCTCGTGAACGGCTGCCTCATCGCCCAGGGCGAGGTCGTGGTCGTCAACGACAAGTTCGGTATCCGCTTGACCGACATCATCACGCCGGCCGAGCGCATTCGGAAGCTCAATCGATGAAATCGATCCCGCGCCGGCTCCCCGCTGTCATTCCGCCGTTTCCGGCGGCGGTGGCAATGGGGCTGGCGCTCGTCGCCGAGCCGCTCGACACGTTCGCCGCCGATCTGAACGCCATCAACAACGCCGCGCGCACCGCGTCGGGCGTGGCGGCCGGAACGGCGGTGCCGTCGCTCGGTATCGGCGCGGTGCTGCAAACGGTCCTCGGCCTCGCCATCGTGATCGGGCTCGTATTCGCGTGCGCCTGGCTCGCCCGCCGCTTCGGGCTGCAGCCGTCCAGCCGCGGCAACGTCGTGCGCACGATCGGCGGCGTCTCGCTCGGCGGCAAGGAGCGCGTGGCCGTGGTCGAGATCGGCGACACCTGGCTCGTGCTCGGCGCCGCCCCCGGCAACGTTCGGCTGCTGCACACGCTGCCGGCGGGCGCTGTCGACGCGCTCAACGCAGCCCGGGCCCACAGCGGCGACGCGCCGGACGGCGAAGGCCCCGGCGGCCCCGATGCGGCATCG
Source organism: Trinickia caryophylli (assembly GCF_034424545.1). Taxonomy (NCBI): domain Bacteria; kingdom Pseudomonadati; phylum Pseudomonadota; class Betaproteobacteria; order Burkholderiales; family Burkholderiaceae; genus Trinickia; species Trinickia caryophylli. The sequence goes on from NZ_CP139970.1 coordinate 2,001,769, forward strand.
CGTCAAACGAGCTTCGGCTCGCGCTTTCGGGCCGCACTCGGGGACGAAGCGAAAAAGCGTTTTTCCCGGCCTTCGGGCGGAGGCAAGTAAATGTCGTTGTGCCGTCTCGCGCGGCTCGCGCGAATCGTTGCGCCCGCGCTCCCACTGCTTTCTCTGATCCTCATCTTCCCGCCGACACAGGCGTTCGCCCAGGCGGCGGGCCTGCCGGCCTTCACCACGAGCCCCGGCCCGAACGGCGGCACGACGTACTCGCTGAGCCTGCAGACGATGCTGCTGCTCACGATGCTGTCGTTCCTGCCGGCGATGGTGCTGATGATGACGAGCTTCACGCGCATCGTCATCGTGCTCTCGCTGCTGCGCCAGGCGCTCGGCACCTCGACCACGCCGCCGAACCAGGTGCTCGTCGGCCTCGCGCTCTTTCTGACGCTGTTCGTCATGTCGCCCGTGCTCGACCGCGCCTACCAGGACGGCTACAAGCCGTTTTCGGACGGCTCGATCCCGATGGAGACGGCCGTGCAGCGCGGTGTGGCGCCGTTCAAGACGTTCATGCTGCGGCAGACGCGCGAGTCCGATCTCGCGCTCTTCGCCAAGATCTCGCATGCACCGGCGATGCAAGGCCCTGAAGACGTGCCGCTTTCGCTGCTCGTGCCGGCTTTCGTCACGAGCGAGCTCAAGACGGGCTTTCAGATCGGGTTCACGATCTTCATTCCGTTTCTGATCATCGACATGGTCGTGGCGAGCGTGCTGATGTCGATGGGGATGATGATGGTTTCGCCGGTGACGATTTCGTTGCCGTTCAAATTGATGCTGTTCGTCCTCGTCGACGGGTGGCAGTTGCTGATCGGCTCGCTCGCGCAGAGCTTCACCTGAGCCGTACCGAGGAATCGCTTGTCATGACGCCGGAATCCGTTCTCACGCTCGCGCACCGCGCGATGTACGTCGCACTGCTGCTCACCGCGCCGCCGCTCATCGTCTCGCTCGTGGTCGGCCTGCTCGTGAGCTTTTTTCAGGCCGCCACGCAGATCAACGAGGCGACGCTCTCGTTCATCCCCAAGCTCGTCGCCGTCGCCGTCACGCTCGTGATCGCCGGGCCGTGGATGCTGTCGATCACGCTCGACTACTTCCGGCAGATGCTCACGAGCATTCCGTCGATGGCGGGATGAACGAGCGCCGCGCAGCCTCGAATGCCATGCCCCGGTGAGCCGCGATGTTCACCGTCACCTACGCTCAGCTCAACGCCTGGCTCACCGCCTTTCTCTGGCCGTTCGCGCGGATTGCCGCGCTCGTCGCGGCCGCGCCCGCGTTCGGCCATACGTCCGTGCCCGCGCGCGTAAAGGTCGGCCTGGCGGCGTTCATGACGCTCATCGTCGCCCCCACGCTCGGCCCGATGCCCGACGCCACCGTGTTCTCGGGCAACGGTGTGTGGATCATGGCCAACCAGTTGCTCATCGGCGCGGCGCTGGGCTTCACGATGCAGCTCGTCTTCGCGGCCGTCGAGATGGCCGGCTCGCTGGTCGGCCTGCAGATGGGCCTCGGCTTCGCCACGTTCTTCGACCCGATGTCGAATGCGAGCAACGTCGTGATCTCGCGCTACCTGAACACGATCGCGATGATCGCCTTTCTCACGCTCGACGGTCATCTGCAGGTCGTGAGCGCGCTCGTCGCCTCGTTCGACGCCGTGCCGATCAGTGCGAGCCTGCTCGGGCCGACCGGTTTGCGCACGCTCGTGCAATGGGGAGGCGCCGTGTTTTCGGCGGGGTTGCTGCTCGCGCTGCCGGTGGTCGTCGCGCTGCTCATCGCCAACCTGTCGCTCGGCATCCTCAATCGTGCCGCGCCGCAGATCGGCATCTTTCAGATCGGCTTTTCGATCACGCTGCTCGTAGGCATGCTGCTGCTGCAGCTCATGCTGCCCAACATGATTCCGTTCTTCTCGCACCTGTTCGACCTCGGCGTCGACGAAATGGGGCGCATCGCCGGCGGCCTGCGCTGACGACGCCGGGTGGGATGCGGCAATCGCGCGAGCACGCGCAATCGCCGCGTCGAAAAAGGAAACGGCCGGGGCAGTAAAAACTGTCCCGGCCGTTTCGTGGTATCGGACTTCTATCGGACGATGCAGCCACCGCCGCATCGTCGCTGGCTCAGCTCATGTACTGGAAGAGCGACATCGACTGAACCTTCAAAAAGCTCTGCTGCGCCGCTTGCAGCACCGTCTGCGCGAGCGAGAACTGGCTGACCGCCGCCACCATGTCCACACTCGTGACGTTCGACAGGTCGTTTTTCGCTTGCAGGGCGTTGTTCTGCGTCGTGGTCTGCAGCGCCTGCAGTTCCTGCTCGCGGCCGCCCACCGAGGCCTGTACCACCGTCACGGCCGTCATCGAGTTCGAAAAGCGCGTGAGGCCGGCCGCCAGTTCGTTCGTGAGCGACGCCTTCGCCGTCGGGTTGTTGTCGGCCGGCGTCTGCAACGCGCCGATGATCGAGTCGATCGTCGAGAAGACGCCGCTGTTCGCCGAGTCCGTCGCCGGCGTGACCGTGAACGTGTCGCCCGGCGCCGGCGCGCCCTTGACCGAAAGCGTCATGCCGCTGCCGAGCGCGATCGGCGTATCCGTCGAAAACGCCGTCGCGGCCGTGGTCGTGCCGAGCGTGTTGTCGGTAACCGTGTAGGTCGGCGCCGCCGAGGTGCCGCCGAACGTGATCGTGTAGCGGTCGCTGTTCGTCGCGACCGATGCGTCGGTCACGGTCGGACGCGAGATCGTGCCGGTACCCGTGTTGCTCGCCGAGCCCGCCGCGACCGCCGACGTGCCGATGGCGGGCACCGCGAGAAACACTGCCGCGCCGTTGTCGTTCGTCGCCACCTGGCGCGTGTCGGCCACCTGGACGAGGCGGCTGCCGCCGTCGCCCATGTAGTTCACGCCGCCCGAGCCGTTGTTCGTAAACGGCTGCGTCGTGGCCTCGAAGCCCGAGAACAGGTAGTTCCCGGCGCTGTCGCTCGAGTTCGCGAGCGTGAGCAGTTCGTCGCGATAGCCCTGAATGGTCTTGGCGATCGCCGCGCGGTCCGAGTCCTGCAGCGTACCGTCGCCCGCGCGCACGACCAGCGAGTTGATGCTCTGCATGACGTTCGTCACGCTGCTCAACGTCTGATCCTCGAGCTGCAACGAGGAGAGCGCCGAGGTCTGATTCGTCTGGTACTGCGAGATGGTCGCCGTCGTCATCGTCAACTGCACCGCCTGCGCCGCATAAAGCGGATTGTCGCCCGGCGTTTGCATCAACTGGCCCGTCGAGATCTGCTGGTACAGGTCGTTGAGCTGACTTTGCTGGTTGCCCATCGTCTGGACACCCTGCGTGTAAAACTGTGCGGTGGAAATACGCATTGCTTGCACCTGGTTAGAAGATGCCCATCAGGGTCTGGAACATCGACTGGGCCGTCTGGATGACCTTGCTGTTCGCCTGGTAGAGCTGCTGGTACTTGAGCAGATTGCCCGCCTCTTCGTCGAGGTTCACGCCCGATACCGATTGCTGCGATTCGGTGATCTGCTTGACGAGCGCGGTTTGTGCCGTGCTCGTGGCCTTCAGCTGGCTCGCCGCGTTGCCGACATTGTTCACGTAGTTCGCGTAGGCGCCCGTGAGCGTTGCCGTGCCGTTGCCGAGCGTCTGCTGCGAGATGAGCTTCGACATGGCAAGCGCGTTGCGACCGTCGTCGGTGCCCGTATTCTTCGCGATCGTGAACGTATCGCCGTTGTTCGGCGAACCGCTCACCGTGAAGGTCATGCCGTTGTAGGTGTAGGTGTTGCCCGACGCGTACGGGAAAGACGTGCCCGTCGTCGCGGCCGCACCGTTCACCGAGACGCTCGCGCCGGCCGGGAAGCCCGTGAGCTGGCCGCCGCTATATGTGAGCGTGAGCGGCGTGGCGGGCAGCGTGTAGCCGGCCGCCACCGTTCCTTGCGTCACCGTGGCGCCACCCGTGTTCGAGGCCGTTGCCGAGACGAGCACCGGCGAGGCCGCCGCGATGTCGGAGGCGTCCGTGGTGGCGAGCGAGAACGAATTGAGCGCGCCGCGCGTCGGCAGGATCGTGAACGAATCGCCCGTGTTCATCGTGCCCGACAAGGAGAGCGTCAGCCCGCCGATGGTCGTGCCCGTCGAGGCGATCGAGGCCGCCGTGCCGATCACAGAGCCCGTCGCGTTGTCGGTCAGCGTATAGGCCGTGCCGTTGTACGACAGCGTGTAGTCGCCCGCGGTCGGCTGCGCCGGGTTGGCAAAGGCGGCCGTGAGCGCGCCGCTGCCGGTATTGGCGAGGTTCGAGTAGACGGTCGGCGAAGCCACGTTGAAGAGGTTGCCGCCGACGCTGCCCGACAGATCGAGACCGAGCGCGTTTTGCGCGTTGACCTGCGCCGAGAAGCTCGTGGCGATCGCGCCGAGCTGCGCTTCGGCCGGGTCGAGGGTCTGGCTGCGGAAGGCGAGCAGGCCACCGATGGTGCCGTCCGAGAGCACCGACTCCGAAAGGTACTGCGTGGTCGTGCTCGGCGTGCCGGGCATGCCGTTGTAGGTCACGTCGAGTTCGCTCGGATCGCCCCCCGACACTTTCGTGCCAAGCTCGAAGTTCTGGTTCGCGACGACGAGCGGCTGGCCGCTGCTCAGGAAGACGCTATAACCTTCGGAGCCCTGTACGACGTTGACGCCGACGAGCTTCGAGAGATCGGCCACGGCCTGATCGCGTTGATCGAGCAGTTGGTTCGGCGGCTGCCCCTGAGCGCTCGCGCTCGCGATCTGCTGATTCAGATCGGCAATCGTCTTGCTGTACTGGTTGACCTGGTTGACGGCCGTCGTCAGTTGGCTGTTGATCGACTGGCGCAACTGGTCGTACTGCGCACCCGCCGACGAGAGCTGGCTCGCAAGCGTTTGCGCGGCGCTCATGGCGCTTTGGCGCGTGGCCAGATTGGTCGGCCCGTTCGCGACGTTCTGCAGGCCCGTGAAATAGGCCGTGATCGCCGTCGAAATGCCGGCCGTCGGGCTGCCGACGAGGTTGTTCAACTGTGCGGTCATCGAGTAGTTGGTCGACAGCCCGCTGTTCGTGGAGGTGGCGGTGTTGAGCTGCGTGGCCAAATACTGGCTGTAGTTGCGCAGCACGGTGACCGTCGTCACGCCGCCGCCGAGGTAGCCCGATCCGGTGTACTGGCCGCTCGACTCGGCGTATACCGCGTTTTCCACCGTATAGCCGGTGGTCGAGGCGTTGCTGATGTTGTTGCCTGCGATCTGCAGGCCCCACTGAGCCGCTGCCAGCCCCGAAAGGCCGACGCTGAAGATGTTGTTGGACATGCTTCTTCCTGAAGGGCGACGGGCAAAGCGCCGCCGCCGCGTTGAGGGAACACATGTATAACGGCGGGGCAGACTGAAATTTAAGGGTAACAGCGCGTAAGAAACGAAGGAAAAGCGGGGAAAAGCGGGCGCTGTTCCATCGATTGCGGCCGGCGTGCCGCAGGGCGTGCTCTCGGCCGACGCGATCCCCTCGGCCGCCAGAGGCGTCCCTGGGTCGTCCGCAGTCGCCCCGGCTCGCCCTTCGTCTCCGTCCTTGTTTCCCTCGTTGTTGCCCTTTTACGCCCGCACGAGCGAGCGCCGCTTCATCTCGAGCTGGGTGATGAGCCGCTGCAACGTGTTTTCGGCGCTGCCGGGCAGCGACATGAAACGCATGCCGAGCTGGAAGCGCCGGCCGCCGTTCGGCAGATCCGTCGCGCGCATCGAAACGAGTTCGAGATCGACCGAGAGCGAGCCATGGCCGTTCAGGTGCAGTTCCACGTCGGGCAGCGCGACGCCCATCGGCAGGTCGACGACGCGCTCGTCGTTCGTGCGCAGACCGATGCCGCCGAGCGACAAGTCATGGATTTCGAAGCGGAACGTTTCGCCCTCGGGCAGCACGCCACGGCAGAAGTACGGATCGAGCAGGGGCGCATCCACGCGGAAGTACTCGCGGCGCTGCACGTAGTAGAGCACTTCGGGGAACGGCGCCTCGAACGCGGCGAGGCCTTCGAAGCGGGTTTCGGTCGGCGTGGCCGTCGAGAACTCGACGCGCACCCCTTCGGGTGCCGCCTTGAACGTGCAGTCGGGCGAGGCGAGCACGCCCCGGTTCTGCTCGGCGAGCGCGCCCCAGTCGAAAACGAACGTGCGCTCTCGCACATCCACATCGAGGATGCGCGTGACGAGTTGGCCGCTCTTGTACTGAACGGTCAGGAAATCGCCGCGATTGGCCAGATTGCGCAGCTGAACGCCGATCTCGAGCGGATTGCGACGGCCGAAATCGAGAGCGGAATCGACCGCTTCCCCTGTCGAGCCGTTCGACTGATTCGTATCCATGGGCTTGCCGTATGCGTGGCGCGCGTCGTGCCCTCGGGGCGAAGACGCGCATGCTTTCGGAACGCTTACGCGGTCCGAAAAGGGACGTGTCTGATTAGCGGCATCAAACGCGCAAAGTTTAGAGGCAATGACGGAATTTTTTGTCGGATCGAACGCTATTTTGCACTGTCGCGTCGAGATCGGCTCGCAATCCGCATTTGGCGTCGCCTGTGGACGGCTTTTTGGCGTATTGCGCCCGGACTTGCGGCCGAAGGGGTCGGCCTGCGTCGGCTCGGGCCGTCCGGGCTTGCCGGTTCGGCGGGCTTGCCGCCAGGGCATCGAGCGTCGTGCCGCCCATGCCGATATGTCGCGGCTTCGGCCGGCCATCTCGCGACAGCCGGCCTGCCGTCTTTCCGGGCCGCGGCTTCGTGCCGCCGCCCTCTGGCCCCGTCGCGCTTATGCGCTCCCCGTGAGCCGATCGTGCATCAAACCATCTGCTGCATGATCGAAATCAGTTTCTTCGCGTAGTGCGGATCGGTCGCATAGCCGGCCCGCTGCATACCGTGCGCGAAACTCGCCGCATCGCGCGACGAGTTGACGACCGACGCGTAGCGCGGGTTGTTGCGCAGCAGGTTCGCGTAGTCGGTCATCGCCTCTTCGTACGAGTCGTATGCGCGGAATTTCTCGACCACCTTCTGCGGGCGGCCGTTGACGTACTCGGTCGTCAGGGTGGAAACCGTCTTGCCGGTCCAGTCCTTCGTCGCCTTGATGCCGAATACGTTGTGGCTCGGCGCGCCGTTCGCGGTCTTGATCTCGCCCTTGCCCCAGCCCGATTCGAGCGCGGCCTGACCGATGATGAAGCGCGCCGGGATGCCGGTGGCCTCGCTCGCGGCCTGCGCCGGGCCCGCCATTTTCTCCACGAAAGCGTCGACCTTCGAAGACGAGCCGTTGCCGCGCAGCGGCGGCGTGAGCGCGCTGGCCGCGGAGTAGCCGACCGGCTCCTTCGACAGCGAGCCGTTGGCCGCGGCGTTCGAATAAGCGCGCGCGAGCGCGCTCATCATGGCCGTGTTGCCTTCGTTGCCGGTCGGGGCGTCGCCGCCGAGTGCCCCCATCGCGCCCATCGAGCCGAGCGAACCGGCAGCCCCCGAGGCCCCGCCCGCGCCGCCGAATCCCGCGTTACGCGAAAGCTGCGTGATCAGCGCGTTCGCGATGCCGATGCCCTTCGAGGACATCTGCTGCGAGAGCTGGGAATCGAGCATCGACGTGAACTGCGCGGTGTCGCGCGAGTCGAGCGGGCCTTCCTGAGGCGTGGCCTCGCGCATGCTCTTGAGCATCATCTGGATGAACACGGCATCGAACTGCTTCGCGGCCGTTTTCAGGCTTTGCTGCGGGGCGCTCGCCGCCTGCGCGCGCAAGGCGTCGAAACCTTGTACGTCAAGCGCGAAGCGCTGCGAGAGATCGGCCCCCCCGCCCACGTTTGCCATTTTCGAGTCCAATGCCATGAGTGATCTCCTAACCTCGCCGAACCGGCATGGGCCTTAAATGATTTCCAGGTCCGCGCGCAATGCGCCCGCAGCCTTCATCGCCTGCAGGATCGACATCAGATCCGCCGGCGTCGCGCCGAGCGCGTTGAGCGCCTTCACCACTTCCGCCAGATTCGCGCCGGCCGTGACGAGCTTGAGCGCGCCGTTGTCCTGCTTGAGCTGAATCTGCGACTGCGGCGTGGCCACTGTCGTGCCGTTCGAGAACGCACCCGGCTGGCTGACCGCCGTCTGCGTGTTGACGACCACCGAGAGGTTGCCGTGCGCCACCGCGCAGTTTTGCAGCGTGACCATCTGGTTCATGACGATCGATCCGGTACGCGCGTTCAGCACCACCCGGGCCGGCGCCTGAGCCGGTTTGACATCGATGTTCTGAAGCTGGGCCATGAACGCGACCTGCTGAGAGACGTCGGTCGGCGCGCGCACCTGGATCGTCCGGCCGTCGAGCGGCACGGCCGTGCCGCTGCCGAACATGTTGTTGACCGCCGCCACGATGCGCTGCGTCGTGTCGTAGTCCATGTCGTTCAGTTCCATTTGCAGCGTGCCGGCCTGCGACACCTGCGTCGGCACCGCGCGCTCGACGATCGCGCCGCCCGTGATGCGGCCGGCCGCGAGCTGGTTGATCTGTACCTTGCTGCCATTGGCGCTCGCACCGGCGCCGCCGATCGCGACGTTGCCCTGGGCCAGCGCGTAGACCTGACCATCGGCGCCCTTGAGCGGCGTGAGCAGCAGCGTGCCGCCGCGCAGGCTCTTGGCATTGCCGAGCGACGAAACGGTGATGTCGATCGCCTCGCCGGGCCGCGCGAACGGCGGCAGCGTGGCCGTCACCATCACGGCCGCCACGTTTTTCAACTGCATGTTCGACTGCGACGCGCCCGTCGTGCTGTTCAGCGAAATGCCGAGGTTCGCCAGCATGTTCGTGAGCGTTTGCGTCGTGAAAGGCGTTTGCATCGTCTGGTCGCCCGTGCCGTCGAGACCGACGACGAGGCCATAGCCGATGAGCGGGTTGTCGCGCACGCCCTGGAATTGCACGAGATCCTTCAGGCGCTCGGCCTGGGCCGCGGGCGCGACGGCGAGCGCGAGCAGCGCGGGAACGATCAGGGATGCGAGCAGGCGGCGCAGCGTCATGCGGGCGCGGCCGTGCGGAGAAACGAACGTGCTCATAGTTACCACGGCGCGATGTTCAGGAAGAATCGTTGCAACCAGCCCATCGTCTCGGCCTCGTTGATGTAGCCCTTGGACGAGTATGAGATCCGGGCATCGGCCACGCGCGTCGAGAACACGCTGTTGTCGCCCGCCACGGTGTTCGGGTTGACGACGCCCGAGAAGCGCACGAACTCGTTGCCCTGGTTGATGAGCATCTGTTTTTCGCCGCTCACCACGAGGTTGCCGTTCGGCAGCACGTTGGTGACCGTGACGGTGATCGTGCCGTTGAACGAGTTCGACGCGTTCGCGCCGCCCGTGCCTTTGAACGTGTTGCCACCCGAGGCGTCGAGATTGACCTTGTTGAAGAGGCCGCCCAGAAAGCCCGCCGTGGGCACGGACATGGTCGTGGAGCCGTTGCGGCCGGCACCCGCCTGCGACGATTTCGTCGCGTTGATGTTTTCCTGAATGACGATCGTGAGGATGTCGCCGACGTTGCGCGGACGCTGGTCTTCGAAGAGCGGCCGGCCTGCGAAGCCGGCGGAGTAGATCGACCCCGTCGGCTGCGGCGCCACCGGCGCCGGCGGCATGGCCGTCATCGGCTGCTGCGTGATCGGCTGCCGCTGCTCCACGTACGCGCAGCCGGCGAACGTGCCCGAGAGCACGCCGGCAAGCGCACCCGCGTGAATCAGCGAGAGCGCGCGCCGCAACGTGCGCATGCGAAAGGGGATGGGGCTTGTTTGCGACATCTTCGTCTACCGCCTGTCTCTTCAGAAAACCTGCTGCGCCCTTAAACCGACATCTGGCTCAAGGTCTGCAACATCTGGTCCGAGGTCTGGACCGCCTTGCTATTGATCTCGTACGCGCGCTGCGTCTGGATCATATTCACGAGCTCCTGCACGACGTTCACGTTCGAAGCCTCGACATAGCCCTGGTTGAGCGTGCCGGCGCCGTTCAGGCCCGGGGTCGTGACGTTCGGCGCACCCGACGACTGCGTTTCGACGAGCAGGTTCTGCCCCTTCGATTCGAGACCGGCCGGGTTGATGAACGTGGCGAGCTGAATCGTGCCGATCGTCTGGTTCGCCGTCGAGCCGGCCACCTTGATGCTCACGGTACCGTCGGTGCCGATCGTGAGCGAGGTCGCGTTTTGCGGGATCGTGATCGCCGGCATCACCTGATAGCCGCTCGAGGTGACGAGCTGGCCCTGCGAATTCGTCTGGAACGAGCCGTCGCGCGTATAAGCCGTCGTACCGTCGGGCATTTGCACCTGGAAGAAGCCCGCGCCGTTGATGGCGAGATCCTTCGAGTTGCCCGTTTGCTGCAGCGCGCCCTGGGTGTACAGGCGCTCGGTGGCGACCTGCTCCACGCCGGTACCGATCTGGCTGCCGGAGGGCAGCTCGGTTTCCTGCGTCGAGTTGGCGCCCGGCTGGCGCAGCGTTTGATAGATCAGGTCCTGGAACACCGCACGCGAGCCCTTGAAGCCGTTGGTGCTGACGTTCGACAGGTTGTTCGAGATCACGTCCATCTGGGCCTGCTGGGCGTTCATGCCCGTGGCTGCGATATAGAGGGAACGGTTCACGGTAAGACTTCCTTAAAAAATATCGACTTGCCTCACGCGAGGCGCGCCGCTCAGCTGAAGTTCAGCAGTTGGTTGGCCGACTGCTCGTTCTGATCGGCGGTCTGAAGCAGCTTGGTCTGCATCTGGAACTGCCGCGCGTTGGTGATCATCGCGACCATGGCCGAAACCGCGTTCACGTTGCTGCTTTCGAGCGCGCCCGAGGTCACGGTCACGGTCGGATCCGCGTCGGCCGGCTGGCCGTCGCTCGTCCGGAAGAGGCCGTCGTCGCCGCGCGTGAGCGAGGCGGGCGCCGGATTCACGAGCTTGAGCTGATCGAGCACCGCAACCGCGGTCGGCGGATCGCCGGGCGTGAGTGCCGAGATCGTGCCGTCCTTGCCGATCGATACTTCCGCGCCGGGCGGAACCGCAATCGGGCCGCCGTTGCCGATGACGGGCAGATTGCCCGCCGTGACGAGCTGGCCGTTCTGATCGACGTGCAGATTGCCGGCGCGGGTATAGGCCTCGTTGCCGTCGGCCGTCTGCACGGTCAGCCAGCCCGCGCCCTGCAGCGCGACGTCGAGCGGGTTGCCCGTCTGCGAAATCGCGCCCGGTGCGTAGTCGGCTCCCGGCGTCGACGACAGCACGAACGTGCGCGGCGTATCCGGGTTGATGTTCGTGCCGTCGCCGAAGTTCATCGGCACCGCGCGATAGGCCGCGAGCTGCGCCCGAAAGCCCGTCGTCGATACGTTCGCCAGGTTGTTGGCGACGACGGACTGCTGTTCGAGCGCCTGGCTCGCGCCCGTCATCGCGGTGTAGATCAGTCGGTCCATGACTCGCTAAGTCCGATGAGGTCTGTCGATGCAGGGGCTTACAGGTTGATGATCGCCTGATCGACCGTCTGCTGCGTCTTGATCGTCTGCGCGTTCGCCTGGTAGTTGCGCTGCGCGGTGATCAGGTTCACGAGCTGGTTCGTCAGGTCGACGTTCGACTGCTCCAGCGCGCCGCCTTGCAGCGTGCCGTGGTTCGTCGAGCCCGGCGAGGAGATCTGGGGCACGCCCGAGGCCGACGTTTCGGCGAACTGATTGCCGCCCAGGTTCTGCAGGCCGTTCGGGTTCGAGAAGTTCGCGAGCACGATCTGGCCGAGCGCCTGCGACTTGCCGTTCGAGTAGTTGCCCGTGATCGTGCCGTCCGCGGCAATCGAGAAGTTCGTCAGCTGCCCGCTCGCGTAGCCGTCCTGAGCGAGGCTGTTCACGCCGTCCTTGCTGCCGTACTGCGTCGTGCCGGTCATGTTCAGCGTGAGCGACTGGGGCGAGGCGCTGCCGTCCGAGTTCGTGATCGGGAACGTGAGCAGGCCCGTGCCCGAGCTCGACATGCCCGTGCCGCCGGCTGACGTCGTGGTCGAGAGATTGCCCGACGAGTCGAACGTGACGCCGCCGATCTTGGCCACCGAGCCGCTCGTGCCCGCGTAGACGTCCCACGCGCCCGAGCCCGTCTTCACGTAATACATGTTGACCTGCTGCGAGCCGCCGAGCGAGTCGTAGACCTGGATCGACGTCGAGTAGTTGTAGGTCGACGCGTTGCTTGCCGAGAACGGCGTGACCGTGGGCACCGTGTCCTGCGAGTTCAGGTTCAGCTGCGCCGTGATGTTCGTGGTCGCGATCGGGGCGATGTTCGTCGTCGGCACCTGGATGGGCACCGTCTGCGCCGTGTTGATCACGCCGCTCGAGCCGGCCGCGTAGCCCATCAGCTTGAGGCCCTGCGCGTCGGTGATGTAGCCGTTCTTGTCGAGCTGGAACACGCCGTCACGCGAGTACGTCAACGTGCCGTTGTTGTTCATCTGGTAAAAGCCCGTGCCGTTGATGGCGACGTTCAGCGCCTGGCCGGTCGTGTTGATCGTGCCCTGCGAGAAATCCTGCTGCACGGCGGCGAGCCGCGTGCCGAGGCCGATCTGGTTGCTGACGGTCGTCGCGATCGTGTTTGCGAAGACGTCCGCGAACTGCGCCGTGCTTTCCTTGAAGCCGGTCGTGTTCGCGTTGGCAATGTTGTTGCCGATCACGTCGAGGTCGTTCGACGACGCGGCCAAGCCGCTCAAACCTTGTTGGTAGCCCATTGCTGGTCTCCCTGAGAATGTTTCTTGAAAGGAACGTTAAAGAATGGCGACGACGCTCGTCGAATCGACCGTACTGCCGTTTTGCAACAGCAAGCCCTGCTTGCCCGAACTCTGCTGAACCACGCTCGCGACGACGGAGCCTGCCAGCGTCGTGATGCCGGTGGCCGTGGCGCCCGTGCTCGTCTTGCCGGCGGCCGAGATCGTGTAGGTGCCGTCGGGCAGCTTGTTGCCCGACGAATCGGTCGGCGTCCAGCCCACCGGGATCGTGCCGGCCGACTGCGCGCCGAGGTCGACCGAGCTCACGACGTTGCCGGACTTGTCCTTGACCGTGATCGTCAGATCGGACACCGCATTCGCGAGCTGCACGCCGAAGCCCGGCGAAGTGCCGTTCGAAACCGACGTCGTGTTGCCCGGCACGAGCACGTCCTGACCGATCAGGAGGGCCGTGTTGGCGTTCTGGCTGGCGGAGAGCTGCGAAGCGAGCGAAGTCAGCGTCGTATTGAGCTGGCTGATGCCCGTCACCGTATTGATCTGGGCCAGCTGCGAGGTCATCTGCGAGCTGTCCATCGGGTTCGTCGGATCCTGGTTCTTGAGCTGCGTGACGAGCAGCGTCAGGAACGTGTTCTGCAGATCGCTCGTCGCATTGCCGGTCGATGTGGACGACGACGAACTCGACGACGTGCCGTTCATGGTGTCGAGCAACTGCTGCGAGACGGAGCCGCCGACGTTGGACGTGGATGAAGCCACTATGATTCTCCTCAGGTACCGATCGTGAGCGTTTTCAGCATCAGGGTCTTGGCGGTGTTCAGCGTCTCGATGTTGGCCTGATACGAACGCGAGGCCGAGATCATGTTCACCATTTCCTGCACCGGGTCGACGTTCGGGCGCGTGACGTAGCCGTTCGCATCGGCCGCCGGGTTGCTCGGGTCGTAGGTCGTCTTCATCGGCGTCGGATCGTCGATGACGTTCGAAACCTGGACGCCGCCCACCTGCTGGCCCGAGGCCGTGTGGGCGCCGCCCACCGGCTTCACCGCGAAGACCACCTGCTTGGCGCGGTAAGGCTGGCCGTCCGGGCCCGTGGTGCTGTCGACGTTCGCCAGATTCGACGCGGTCACGTTGAGCCGCTCGGACTGCGCCGACAGCGCCGATCCCGCGACCGTGAAAATGTTCATCAAAGACATGGCGGCTTGGCCTCCTTGTTATCCCCGTAGCGATAATTGCCGGGCAGCGTTCGCATCGCGTCAGCTGCCCGAGGTGATCGCCGCCAGCATCTGCTTGATCTGCTGCGACAACACCGTCATTCCAGATTCGTAGTGGAGCGTGTTGTCCGCGAACTGCACGCGCTCCGAGTCGAGATCGACGGTGTTGCCGTCGAGCGAGGGCTGCGTGGGATTGCGGTACATCAGTTGTCCATAGGTTTGCTCGGCACCGCCCGTGGCCACGAGCCGGGTGTTGCCGGCCATGTGCCCGGCCTCGGTCGTGCTCATCGACATGCCCGAGCTCACGCCCGCGGGCTGCGCCATTGCGAGCGGCACGGCGTTCGAGGTGCCCGAGGTGCCTGTATGGGCGGCCTGACCGGACGCGCCTGCTTTCTTCAGCGCGCCGGCCAGCGACGAGGCGAAATCGACGTCGCGGGCACGGTAGCCCGGCGTGTCGGCGTTCGCGATGTTCGACGACAGCAGCTCCTGCCGATAGGCGCGTACATCGAGCGCTTCACGGCCGAAGGCGAATTCGGCATCGAGTTTGTCCAGCATCGTGCGTTTCTCCGTTGCCAGCGACTGGCGGTTCCGTCCGGCGCTTCCCGCGCTTGGCGGCCGGGCCTCTTGGCTCGCGCTCGCCGGGAAGACTTTTTGGCATGGGGTGCATCTTAGGGGGCGCTGACAAGATGCAATCGGATGAATAACCGGGAAAGCAGCCCTCTATTCGAGGTTTGCGGCCACGGCCGGACTTCTAGAATGCGTTTCGTAGCAAGAGCCCATCGTCGGGCTCGCCGCTGTTCGATGGAGAAAGTCGCCATGCCGTTTTTTGCCGCCGCAGACCGTCCGCGCCAAGCCAGGCCGGGCCGCGCCATGCCGCGCCGGGCGGGCGTGCTCGGGGCGAGACTCGCGGGTTGGCGTGGTGCAGCCGCCGCACTCGGGCTTGCCTGCAGCACATTGACCATGCTGACGGCACCGGCTGCGCAGGCGCAACAGCCATCGGGCGGCCAGATCTATATTCCCGGCCCGGGCGAACGCGGCGCGGCGCAGTCGAACGCGGCTGCCGACGCGGCCGGCGGGGCTTCGAACGGCATCATCACCATTCCTGGCCCGGGCGAACAGCCGGCGGGCCGGACCGCTGCGGCGGCGCCAAGCGGCATCATCACCATTCCCGGCCCGGGAGAGCGCGGCGCGCAAGCGGCGGGCGGCGCATTCGGCCGCGGCCGGCAGGCGGGACCGAAAGCGGCAGCCGCCTCGAGCGACGTCGTGCCCGTTGTCGTCACGCCCGCGCCGCGCACGGCCCGGGCAGCCCAACCGATCGCGCTCGACCGCCCGGCCGGAGCGGGCGGCAGTACACTCGACACCCCAGTGGCGCCGGCCAAGCCGGTTGCAGCGGTCAAGCCAATCCAGGTGGCCGCCGCGCGGCCGGTAGCGGCTGCCGGCGGCGACGCCAGCGGACCCCAGGCTCAGGCTCCGACGGGTAACCAGGACGGCGAATCGATCCGCCGCGTGGCCCTCGCCTATCTGCAGCAGCAATCGGCCGGCTTGCCGGGCAAGGTCACGATCACCGTCGCACCCGCGTTCCCGCGCGGCCTCGCCGCCTGCACGACGCTCGTGCCGTTCATGCCGCCCGGCGCGCGCCTGTGGGGCCGCACCTCGGTAGGCGTGCGCTGCGCGGGCGAACGCCCCTGGACGCTTTACCTGCAGGCGCGCGTCTCGCTCGAGGCTTCGTATTACCTCGCTGCCCATCAGATCGAACCCGGCACCGTGTTGACCGCGGCCGATCTGACCACGCGCGACGGCGACCTCGCCAACCTGCCGCGCACGATCGTCACCGACGCGTCGCAGGCCGTGGGCGCGGTGGCGCTCGCCCGCATCAGCGCCGGCTCGCCGCTGCGCCAGGACATGCTGCGCAGCGCCTCGTCGGTCACGATCGGCCAGACCGTCAAGGTCGTCGCCGTCGGCCAGGGATTCACGATTTCGTCGGAGGGCAGCGTCATGAATAACGCCTCGCCCGGCGAGCAGGTCCGTATCAAGACGGCGGGGGGCCAGATCATTTCGGGCATCGTCAAGGACGGCTCGACCGTCGAAATCCCGATGTAACAAGGCTCACGTCGAACGTTTAACGAAGAGGAGCGGAGCGGAGAAAAAGGGGACGGAAGGGCTTGGAAGGGAAAGGAAGATCCCGAAAGGGACAGACCGATTGCGCTAAAGTTTGATTTGAGCGTGCCGTTATCACATTCAAATCGGAAACACCTCGGGAAGCCAATCGTGAAAGTCGATTCCTCCACTACTTCTGGCCTGTCGTCGCAAAAGAGCGGCGTGCAGAGCACGCGCCAGGGCGATGCCGCCCCGGTGGCCAATCGCGGCGCGGCTGCGGGCGCCTCGATCGTCGATGGCGGCGGTGCCACGGGCGATGCGAACGTGAACCTGTCGGGCCTGTCCTCGCAGCTTCGCTCGCTTGCCGCCTCGGGCGCGGCCGATATCGACGTTGCCCATGTCGAATCGATCAAGCAGGCCATCAAGGATGGCACGCTGTCGATCGACACCGGCAAGATCGCTGACGGCATCCTCGAAACGGCTCGGAATTTGTTGCAAAAACCTCAATCGTCCGGCGGCTGACGCCAAGCACGACGCGGCATCGTAGCAGGGCGATTCCTTTGTGAATCGAGCGTTCGCTCAAGCGCGCACGCTCAATCGTCATCAGTTGGATCCGATGAAAGACACCCTGCTCGATACCGTTACCGAAGAACACGCCACGCTCGAAGCGTTCGCCTCGTTGCTTGCCTATGAAGAGAAGGCCTTGACGGCCGTCTCTCCGGCGGACACGCTGCCCGCCATCATCGAGAAAAAGACCGAGCTCACCGAAAAGCTCGCGACCCTCGAAAAGGCTCGCGACGAGCAGCTGCGCGCGCTCGGTCTGCCTGCGGGCTTGAAAGGCATGGAGATCGCGTGCGCCGACGATCCGCGTGTCGCCGGCACGTGGAAGCTTCTGCAAGAAGCGGTGGACCGCGCGCGCCGCGCGAACATGACGAATGGGCTCATGATTCGCGTACGCATGAACTACAACGAGAAGGCGCTCGCCATTTTGCGCGGGGCGAACAAGGGCGGTGCCGCCAGCACTTATGGCCCTGATGGGCGCATGGCCGGGGTTTGAGCCGGCGCGGACGCGCTTTTCGCTCGTTTTTCTTTCCCGTTTTCCCTCTCATTCGCTGGAAGTCCGCGCCGTGGCGCGGACTTCCGGTTTTGCGCGGCCGCGCGATGGCATCGGGTATTGGCATACGCGCAGATCGTCGCCCCGATGCCGGTTCCCGGCCGTCCGATGGTCACGGTGCGCAGACAATCGCAAACACTTCTCTCACTCATCACCGCCCGTTGCCCGGGCGAGCACGTCATTCATCGAGCGCGGTAACGACGTCGGCTGTTGAGCGGATCTGCGCATAATCCATCGCCAGATTGCTCAACGACAAAGCATGCACGTCCTCGGCCGGCCAAAGTCTGCCGCTCAGGTCGTGCTGATCGAACGTGAACGCCGCGTCCGCCGCCACGATCGTCTCGAAGCCGAGGTTACCGGCACTGCGGGCCGTCGCCTCGACGGAGTTATTCGTAATCCCCCCTGCGATCACCAACTGCCGGATCTGCCGCGCGTGCAGCCAGCGCTCGAGCCCGGATGCGGCAAACGCATCGGGGACGTTTTTCTCGAGCACATACTCGTGCGGAAGCGGGATGAAGCGCGCCTGAAACTCGGCGCCCGACTGCCCTGGCCAGAAAACCGAATCCGCGGCGCGCGAAATATGCCGCACATGCACGACGGGCCGCTGTGTTCGCCGCCAGGCATCGAGCAATGCGGCCATGTTGTCTTCCGCGTGCGGGTTGTTGCGTCGGCCGAGCCGAGGCTCAGTAATGCCCTTTTGGAGATCGACGAGAATCAGCGCCGCCTGAGGGCTTAACCTGTTCATCGCACCCACACTTCTTCCAGATCGTCGAAATTGAGTTCGACGCCGTTGCCGGTGGGATCTTTGAAGAATATCTGTTTTTGCCGCGCCCCCGGGACAGTCGCGCTACGGTAGGCAATTCCACGCGCCCGCAAATGGGCCTCGAATTCGGCATGTCCCACCGACGAGAACGCGACGTGATCGAATGTGCCGGCTGCATGCGGCAGGCGCTGCTCGTTCGGCCGAGCCTCGCTCAGATGCAATACGGCTTGATCTCCTATATAGAGCCAGTAGCCGTAGTGACTGAACGGCGGCCGCTCACCGATCGAAAGACCGACGATATCGACATAGAAATCGCGCAGTGCATCGAGTGTCGCGCGGTCGGCGCGCAGATTGCAGTGGCTGAAGCCGGTAACGGGCATGGCATTGTCCTGTTTTTTCTCGTTGCCGCGCCATGGTGCGCGTCTATGCCCGTATGTTAGCGCGACGGCGACATGCAGCTGCCGGCACACCGAGAGTATCGAACTTGCCGGCGGCAATCGCAGGATGACTCCCATTGGGCGTCATCCAACATGCCGGCAATATTTCCCTGTAATTTCATTTGTAGTAAAAATTGCCTTTCCCATTTTGCCATTGACAGCTCTAACGTCGACCGGTAGTTTCCTGCCTCATTCCGAGGGCTGTTGTACATGCTTGGCGTGAGCTATTGGCTGCCGACGTGCGCATAGTCCGTATACAAAATGCATCGAAAATGAGAATAAGCCGTGAACTATCAAGACCTGCCACGCGTGTCGTTCGGGCCATTGCTGTCTCAAAATAACCGTGCGTTCCGCCTGAAATGGCCTAAATCGCGCCAGGAGTTGGATCAGCTTCTACTGCCGCAGTATCTCGATATTGAGGAAACGCTCTGCGGGGGTATCGAGGGCAGCGTTTTATGCGTATCGCCTACCGCAGGCATTCCGCTGACCACGTTCATGGCTGTGCCGCTGGCGGTGCAGCTCGTGACGGACAGCGGCGGGCTGCGATCGATCTGCGGCATAGTCGCGGATGTACAGGAAGGCGAATCGGACGGCGGCCTTGCCGCCTACCGGTTGCGCATACGCGACGCGTTGTCGCTATTGGAGTTGCGCACCAACACCCGTGTTTTTCGCGCGATGAGCGTGCTCGAAGTGGTGCGCACGCTGGTGTGGGAATGGCGGAACAAGAGTTCCACCATTGCCGGCGCATTCGATATCGATATCTCGAACCTCCAGGTCGACAAATACCCCTCTCGCGAACAGACAAATCAGTTCGACGAATCGGATGCGGCGTTTATACGGCGACTACTGCGGCGTGAGGGCATTGGCTGGTACATACAGGCGGGAAAGCCCGGCGAACAAGACCCGAGTAAAGTGACCGCCCCGATGCATACGCTCGTGCTGTACGACGATGCGAGCCAGCTTCGGCAATGTGCTGTCGGGACGGTACCTTACGGCCCGAACCCGACGGTCAGCCAGCGCGATGTGGTGAAGACGCTGTCGGAAGGGCGACAACTGGTGCCCGGCGCAATCCGGCGCTTCAGCCCCGACTACAAGTTCGACCATATGGAGCGCATACAGGGCCCGACGCGCTCCGACCAGGGCGAGGCCGGCAACGATCTGGCGCGCCTGCTGATGGACTCCCGCCTCGATTCGCCCCATCTCGCGAATTCGCCGGCCGACTATGAGCGCATGGGATTGGCAAGGATCAAGTCGCACGACGCACGCGCGGTACAGATCACGGGCGCCAGCGATATCCGCGACCTCACGGTGGGTACCTGGGTGACGGTGTCGGCACGCGACAAGCGCAATTCGCTCTCGACGAACGAGCGCGCCATCACGATCACGAGCCTCCATCATCGCGGCGAGAACAATCTGCCGAAGGATCTGAGCGAGCGCGCGCAGGCGCTCTTCGCAGCCGGCCGCTGGCCTTTCGAGCCGCTGCCGGTGTCCACGTCGACGCCGGCGCGGCCCACGGTGTTGGACCAATCGGCGGAAAGCCGGTACGAGAACACGTTCACGGGCGTACCCCGTGGCACTCCGCTCACGCCCGCCTACGATCCACGCGTCGATCTGCCCCGGGTCTATCCGATTACGGGCAAGGTGACGGCGCCCGACGGCGAGGAGGTGCATTGCGACGAGCAAGGGCGCGTGTACGTTCAGATCGTTGCCCTGGCTTCGGAAGACCACGAGCATGCGAAAGGGATGGGCACGAGCGGCACCGAAATCGACAGTGCCCCGGTGCGCGTGTTGACCGGCTTGGCGGGCGACAACTTCGGCGAGAACTGGGCGCCGCGCAAGGGGATGGAGGTTCTGCTGGATTTCCAAGGCGGCGATCCCGACAAGATGTACGTGGCGGGAATCCTCCACAACGGCGCGAACATGCCGGCCACCTTCAACAACACCGGAGCCCTGCCGGGCAACCGATATGTGTCCGGCACCAAGACGAAGGAAATCAAGGGGCAGCGCTACAACCAGCTGCGTTTTGACGATACGCCTTCCGAAATCAGCGTCCAGCTGTCGAGCGAGCATGCGGCAAGTGAAGTCAATCTGGGCTACCTGACGCACCCACGCACGAACGGCGACGGCGAATACCGCGGCGAGGGCGCGGAGCTGCGCACCGATGCAGCGGCGGCATTGCGGGCGGCCAAGGGAATCTTGCTGACCACGTATGCACGCAGCAAGGCGGCGGGGCATCAACTCGACCGGGACGAACTGACCCAACTGTTGAACGAATGCACGGAGCTTTTCAAGTCGCTTGGCGATTACGTCGGGCAGCACGGCGGCAAGGCGGCGAACACGACGGGGCAAAGCGCCGTTGCGGCTGCGCTCAAAACCTGGCAGGCATCGGGCTCAGGCGACACGTCGGGGTTGATGGCATTCGGTGCCCAGGCGGGCTGGGTGAGCGTGACGCCGAAGACGCACGTTACGTACGCCGGGGAAAACATCGATCAGGTTGCGCAGCAGGATTTGCAACTCACGGGAGGCGCGCGCATTACGGCGGCAGCGGGACAAGGCGTTCACCTATTCGGACGAGGCGAAGGCGTGAGCGCGATCGCCGGTGACGGACCGATGCTGCTACAGGCACAGCAGGACACGTTGTCCGCGACGGCACAAAAAGCAGTGCATATCACGTCGATTGGCGATGAGGTGGTCATAGCGGGAAAAACGATCCGGCTCGTGGCCGAGGACGGAAGCTACGTCAAAATCGGCGGCGGCGTTCAGGTCGGCTCCGACGGTGCGTTTGTCGCTCACACCGGAGGCCACGATTTTCTCGGGCCCAATACCGATCACGTGGCACCGCCCGCATTCAGTTCGAACGGGGCCGACCAGCGGTTCCGGCTGCGCTACCCGGGCACAGACAGCGCCGAGATGCCACACCCGGTACCCAACCGGCCATACGAGATCACGCTACACGACGGGCGCGTAATAAAAGGTATCTCGGACGGTCAGGGGTTGACGGACCTGACGTCCAGCGACGCCATGCACATCGCACATATCAAGGTATTCGACGCACAGGGGTAATTCGATGAGTACTTCACAACCGCACGCCAAGCGCGTGGTGGGTGAACGCCAGGCGCGGCTGCTGACCAACCGGCCGCCAGAATCGCACGCGAACGTCGATATCGAGCACCGACTGCCATGCACCACGATTCTGATTCACGGAGTCAACGACATCGGTACCGACTTTGGCACCGTCGAGGGAGGATTATGCGAGGGGCTGAACGACCGACTCGGCCGTCAAGACCTGAGGGGAGCGGACTACACGCATGGTCGAATGGCCAACGATCCGAGCAAGGTCACCACGGCCGACCTGATGAAGAACCTCGACGACGTGATCTATCGCCGCAAGGAGTCTGCCGACACGAAAAGTGTGCTGATTCCGTTTTATTGGGGATTCAAAGCAAGCGCCAGCGATTTGCCGAAAGACCCGGCCAAACAGACAGTCAACGGCCAGTATGTCGACAAGTTCGGCAATCGGCTGGATCGGCATCGGGCCAAGAATGGCGGCATGTTCGCGAACGCAACGTCGAACATTCCGGACATGTTCAACAAGCATTTCAAGGGCGGAGCAAAGACGTGGACGCTCGACAAGCTGCAAGCTGACGTAACGCATCCGTTGCGCGAGGCGCCCAACCGTCGGTACATGGTTTTGGCGGCCATCCGCCTGGCTGCGTTGGTCCGCCAGATCCGCGCGATCGATGCAAACGAAACCGTTAATATCGTCGCGCATAGCCAAGGCACGCTTATTTCGTTGCTCGCACAAGCGTTTTTGATGGAAGGGAAGCTCGCCAGCCGGCCGGCTGACGCCTTGATTCTGATCGATTCCCCCTACTCGCTCAGCGAAGAAGCGATGGATCAGTTCACTCAGACTGGCGGCGAACAGCAGACGTGCTATGCGCGCGCAAAAACCCTGACGAACTTGACGAGTCTCGTCGCACAACACAAACATAACGCGCCGGAACTGGCCAAACTGAAGGCTTGCTCGGGCCAGGACAACTGGGGCATCACCGGGCCGAAGTGGTCGCCCCAAGAGGCAACACGCTTGACCGGCCCTGACGGCAAGACATCGCTTGTCTTTGCCGAACGCGACAACCGCGGCAAGGTGTATTTGTACTTCTGCCCGGAAGATGCAACGGTGGGGCTCAAGGGCGTAAACGGGATGGGAGCCTCTGGCCTGCCCGATACCATGGCGGTAGCGCAAGCGGGGGCGAAGCGGGAAACGGTCAATATTCTTTCCGATGGATTTAGGCAACGGCTGTTCACTCGCCGGAAGCGTCACGGCAAGCCGATACTGGTCGGCACGCCCCCGGGGCCTCTCATAATACGAGAGAAGGGCGAGAGTGCTCATGGCACGTCGGGGGCGACCGAACGGATCAAACGGGCGGACATTGCCGAGGGCACCGTGCGTACGATCAACGGCGAAGCGCTGCCGCCGGCGTTCGCACCAGATTTAGAGGGAAACGTGCTCCCCGGCACCGAGAACACGCCGCTGTCGAACAGCAAGGGGGAGCGCGAACCCGGCAAGCAATCTATCGATCAGGTCGAGGCGGAGGTCGCGTTGAGCGCCTCCGAACTGCAGCAACTGCCGCCTCAAGCTATGGCTTGGCCTGCGCTGAAGCCTGGCTCGACCGTACCGGCGCCGCGGGAAGTGGAGGCGGTGCTCAATCAAGGCAAGGAAACTGACGATCAATGCAAGGTGCTTCGTGTACTGCTCTCGATGCCACCGGTCCCCGGCCAGATCCGTGTCATTCGGCAGGAGACACCGAACGAGGCCAAAGTACGGCTGATGAACGAATTGCGGGTGGACAGTTCCTATCACTCCGCAGTGATGAGCGGGCGACGCAACCACCGTTGCGCAACTGCCTTTGACGTGGCAATCGGGCAGGCTCGGGCGCTTGACGACCCGGAGTGGGCTGCGTTATTGCGTACGATGGCGGATTGGCGAGTGCCTTTAAAGAAAGTGAAGGCTACCTCCGGAGAAGAGCGATACGCAATGCTGGATCACGTTACTCAAGATATCGTCGAAGCGAATTGTAGGTATTACGACTCCGGTCGGTTCCCGCCTGAGGGGATCGTACCTATGGCGCTCCCGGCGAAAGTCGTCAGCGAAACTCTGAAGATCAGGATTGAGCGCGTCCAGAGAGCGATGGAATCGGCCCCCTTGAACAATATCCCCTTGCTTTGACGCCCATGACGATGCTTCTTGCACGCCCGCTCAGTACTCGAGTATTCCTTTTTGCGCTTGCGATTTTCATGCTGATCTGGATCGGCATACTGAAATCGCTTACGATTAGCGGTCATTTGCCGTGGGGAGAGATTCCGATGTTCCGACGTCTGTTGCTATTGGCGGTACCGCCATTGCTCCTTGCGGTTAGCGTGTACGCCGGCTTTAGCGCATGGGCGCGCAAGTACGACGCACGGCAGCAGTTCGACCCGGCGGCCGTGCTAAACGCAACCGCACGGACGGACACGCAGGCTGCGGCCGCGTCTCGCGATCCACACTTCACCCTCGAGGTGCGCCGCTTCGGCGCCACAGTCGATCGTTTTCGACAGCGCGCACTCTTGATGCGACTTGAAGAGGCTGGATCAAGGGGCACGCTCCTCCTGCAGAGCCCGAAGGATTATCCATGGTCGCATGACGAACGCTCAACGGCATACGATCAGCGCGAGAACAATGTATTCGCTTACGCACTGAGAGGTTGGACCGATTACTGGCCGATTCCGGTCATCGTCGCGGGACCGAAGCGAAACGAAAACAACAAAGATGCCGATCGTATGGCAACGCACATTTCTAGTGCAGACAACGGTGCGGGCGTCGGCAATATGCTCTATGTCCAACTCGATGAGCTTCATACCACTCATGGCGACGATGTCCTCGCGCGACTATTCGATGTCTTCGACAAGCATCCCGATTTGCCGGCAGTCGTTGTATTGGTCGAAGATGGGCTACTCACTCGCGCGTACTTACGCACCCCGGGGGAGAGCTACCTGGCTCAATCGAATGTAAATGGCAACTTTGTTCCCGCACGCCCAGATAGCTTCGTGGCCCTGCTTGTGACACGCAAGGATCGTGTCGATCGACTCATTCGACCGTACGTGGTGGAGGCGCCAGAAGCGATCGACAACGAAAAGACACAATTCGACGTCATCAAACTTTGGAACTACTTTTGGGACCGGCAAAAGGAGTACTGGGACCAGGGCAACCACACCATGCCATCGGATTACTGGCAGTCGAAGCTGCCCGAATTCTGGAAAACGACGCCCTTGAAAGCGCCGGAAGGCTTCCAACCGAACCCCTGGATCCCCGTGCCCTGGACCACATGGCAACTCAAAGAGTACGACCAGTGGCCCGTGCTCGCGTATCTGCATCGCCCTATACGCGTCGACCTGAGCGACGGGCACGGCCAGCCGCTGAAAAAAGGCGAGCGCGTCGAAAAGCTGCGTAGCGGCTGGCAAGAAGCCCTGAAGACCTTGTCTACCGGCGACCAACCGGGCCGGATGTTTTACGACACCGGCGACTCGACAAACAACCTCGCGGTCCTCTTTCAGGCACTGCACGACAATCCTCAACACATCGATCTGGACGATCCGAACGACGCATTCGATATGCAACGACGTATCGGCGGCGACACAGGCATAAGCTCCACATGGGTGCAGTTGGCGCTCGGCGTCATGATGGGCTACAACGACGGCAAGACCAGCGCAATCGTGAATCTGCGCGATCCATCGCATGCCTCAATCGTCATGTTGACGCCCCCCGATGCCGCCTCGCGTCAGGCCCATCCGCAAATGTTCAGTTGGGACTTCTGATGCCTCAGAAACGGTACATCGTCGAAGGCGACAGCCATAGTCATGGAGGACATGTGCTGTCCGGCGCTCCGAACTCGCGCATCGGTGGACGTGCGATCGCCCGTCTAACCGATCCAGCCATCTGCGAGATTCACGGCCGCACACATATCGCGAAAGTTTCGGGCGTGGCGCGCTTCGATCGACAGCCCGCCGCCTGCGATGGCGATGAGCTTGCATGCGGTGCCCGACTGATCGCGAGCCAGTCGACTACCGGTGGATAAAACAGATATCGTCGGATCGGACGTTGTCGACGAGCGCGTCCGCACAGCAGACGTCCTGCTACTTGTCGGCGCATCAATGCTGCTCCTCGCAGTCGGAGTATATGAGGGCTATAGCGCATGGGCGCGTAAGCACGACGCACAGCAATTCGACCCAGCAGCGGTACAAAGTGCTGCTGCTCAGGCAGAAACAGCCGCTGCCGCCGTGCCTCGCGATCCCCGCTTTACGCTCGAAGTGCGCCGCGTCGGCGTAACAGTGGATCGTTTTCGGCAACGAGCACTCCTAATGCGTCTTGAGGAGGCCGGCCCAACAGGCACGCTACTGCTGCAGGATCCAAAGGACTATCCGTGGTCTTCCGGCGAGCGCGCTAGTTCATATAATCAGCGCGAGAATAATGTGTTCGCTTACGCGCTGCGAGGTTGGACCGATTACTGGCCGGTCCCCGTCATCGTAGCCGGGCCGCAGCGAGATGGCAGCGAGAAGTATGCCGACCGCATGGGGACGCACATAGAGAGTGCAGACAACGGCGCAGGCGTTGGTAATATGCTGTACATCCAACTTGATGAGCTTCATACCGCTCACGGCGACGATATCCTCGCACGACTGTTCGACGTCTTCGACAAGCATCCGGATTTGCCAGCGATCGTCGTGCTGGTCGAAGACGGTCTCATCACGCGCGCAGCCTTACGCACACACGGCGAGAATTACGGCGATCAAGCGACCAAGAACGGCAATTTTGTGCCAAAGCGGCCCGACAGCTTCGTGGCACTTCTGGTCACGCGCAAAGACCGCGTGGATCGACTCATTCGACCGTACGTGGTAGAGGCGCCTGAAGCGATCGATAACGAAAAGACGCAGTTCGACGTCATCAAGCTTTGGAACTACTTTTGGGACCGGCAAAAGGAGTACTGGGACCAAGGCAAGCACACCATGCCGTGGGATTACTGGCAGTCGAAGCTGCCCGAATTCTGGAAAACCACACCCTTGAAAGCCCCGGAAGGCTTCCAACCCAATCCCTGGGTTCCCGTACCTTGGACCACATGGCAACTCGAAGAGTACGACCAGTGGCCCGTGCTCGCGTATCTGCATCGCCCTATACGCGTCGACCTAAGCGACGGGCACGGCCAGCTGCTGAAAAAAGGCGAGCGCGTCGAAAAGCTGCGTAGCGGCTGGCAAGAAGCCCTGAAGACCTTGTCTACCGGCGACCAACCGGGCCGGATGTTTTACGACACCGGCGACTCGACAAACAACCTCGCGGTCCTCTTTCAGGCACTGCACGACAATCCTCAACACATCGATCTGGACGATCCGAACGACGCATTCGATATGCAGCGGCGCATAGGTGGCGACACGGGCATAAGCTCCACATGGGTGCAGTTGGCGCTCGGCGTCATGATGGGCTACAACGACGGCAAGACCAGCGCAATCATGAATCTGCGCGATCCATCGCATGCCTCAATCGTCATGTTGACGCCCCCCGATGCCGCCTCGCGTCAGGCCCATCCGCAAATGTTCAGCTGGGACTTCTGATGCCTCAGAAACGGTACATCGTCGAAGGCGACAGCCATAGTCATGGAGGAGATGCGCTGGCCAGCGCACCGCATTCGCGCATCAAAACGTCCCATGGTGCGACGCCGATTTCCATCACCCTGCCTTCGTCCATGCGGGCGCAACCTATCTTCACTCGGACAAAAGGCTGATTTGTTGGCGAAGCAAGCGGCCTCAACGCTGTGCAGTTCTACACTGCGGCCGAATGCAACTCCGAGCCCCGCGCCAAGGAACCAACCGTGACCGACCACCTACTCCCCGAATACGAACGCGAGCTTGCGATACTGCGCCGTTCGATGGCCGAATTCGCGAAACGTCACCCGAAAGCTGCGGCCCGGCTGGCCATCGCGGGCGAGCATTCCGAAGACCCGCACGTCGAGCGGTTACTGCAATCCGCCGCGTTCCTCTACGCACGCGCGAGCACCCGCATCAACGACGATTACCCCGAATTCACCACGGCGCTGCTCGAGCTGGTGTATCCGGAATACCTGCGCCCCTTCCCCTCCTGCTCGATCGCGCATTTCGCCGGAACGGATACGGTTGCCAAGCTGGCGAGCCCCGCCGTCATCGAACGCGGCGCCGAACTGAAAACGCGTACCGGCGAGTACACGTTCCGCACCGCTTACGACGTCGTATTCTCCCCACTGCGGATCACCGAGGCGCGTTATACGTTGCCCTCTTCCGCGCCCGCCAAAGCCCGATTGCGCGAGCGCACGACGGGCATTCTCTCGATTACGCTCGCGCTGCCGGCAGCAACCACCGCCATCCCGCCACGCGCCCGCGTATTCATCGACGGTAACCGTCGCACGGTAGCGGCAACCCTCGACACGCTCCTTCTGCGCGCAACGAGCGCACAGGTCGAGGCCGACAGCACCGGCCAGTGGCTCGCATTGGACGCGGTGCCCTTCTCGCCAGCAGGCTTTCGCGACGACGAAGCCCTGATCGAGCGGAACGCCTCCGCCCAATCTCAATTCCGCTTGCTGCTCGAGTATTTCGCTTTCCCCGAAAAATTCGATTTCGTCGACATCGATATCGCCGCGCTCCTGAAAATCACAGGCCCGTGCCGGCAGGTAACCATTCACTTGCCAATCGAGGACTTGCCTTATGACTCCTCGCCTGCGCGCGCCCTCGCTACGCTAAGCGCCGCGAATTTCAGGCTCCATTGCACGCCCGTTATCAATCTGTTCGAGTGCCCGGCCGAACCGGTATTGCTGAAGGAAGTCGACACGGCTGTCTATCCGGTCGTGCCGCAGACATTGCTCACGTCCGATGCCTCGGTCTACTGGATCGACGAAGTGCGGCTCAAGGAACGGGATACCAAAGAAGCCAATATCACGACAATCCAACCTTACTACTCGCTTCCTCATCTCGGGACGCAACAGGCCATCTATTGGCACGCCGAGCGCGGCGGTCGGCTTGCCGAACTGGTATCGGGGCGTGACATGCTGCTCACGCTCGTCGACGAGCGCGGTTCCACCGTGGAAGTGGATGCCCATCAGATCGAAGCGGACCTGCGGTGCACGAACGGCAACTTCCCGGCGGCGTTGGAAACGGGCGATCCGCGCGGCGATTTCGCTTATGCCCAAAGCGCCATCTCCGGCCGCATAGCGATGCTATGCTCCCCCACGACAAGCACGGTCCGGCCGCACAAACCCAGGCAGATGTGGGACATGATCGGCATGATGCCGGCGAACGCGACGGCCTTGATGGAAAACGGCTTGCCCACCTTCAAGGCGTTACTCGAACTGCACCTGCCCGCACACACGTCGGGTGCGCAGCGGCATATCGACGGAATCGCCGGCCTGGCCTGCGAACTGGCGCTCGAATGGTTGCCGATGGAGCCGCAGCCGATGTTGGCGCGCGGGATTCGCGTGCGCGTGTCGATCGACGATGCCGCGCTCGAGGACTGCGCGATCAGCACGCTCGCCCACGCGTTCGAAAGCGTTCTCCGCGTTTATGCACCGACGAACAGCTTCGTGCAGGTATCGCTGACGTCCGCGCACACAGGCGCCACGCTGATGCTGGGCGAACCGCTGCCCGGCAAGACGCCACTGATCTAACAACCATCCAGCCCCGCGCGCAAACTCGCGGGACCGCAACAGCTCATACGTCTCAATCGACGCTGGCCCAGGCCATTTCCTTCAACCGCGCGCGCAGCCGCGCCACGGCCTGGCTGTGCAACTGGCACACGCGCGATTCGCTGACTTCCATCACCGCACCGATCTCGCGCAGGTTCATCCCGCGCTCGTAGTACAGCGACATCAGCAGCTTCTCCCGCTCGGGCAGCTTTTCGATCGCTTCGACCAGCGCCGCACGCAGGCTATCGTCGAGCAGCGCCGAGAGCGGGTCCGTATGATCGACGCAGTAGCGGTCGAGGAACGGTTCGTCGTCAGCCGAGCGATCGAAGTCTTCGTAGTAGATCAACTGCGCGCCGTGCAGGTCCTGCAGCATCGACTGATAGCTGTCGAGCGGCATGTCCATATGCTCGGCCACTTCGGTCTCGCTCGCCGAGCGCCCGAGCCGCTGCTCGACCTTATGCACGGCGGATTCGACCTCGCGCGACGTCTTGCGCAGGCTGCGCGGCAGCCAGTCGTTGTTGCGCAGTTCGTCGAGCATCGCACCGCGGATGCGCTGGCTCGCGTACGTCTCGAACTGCGCACCCTGGTCTTCCTTGTAGCGGCTCGCCGCATCGAGCAGGCCAATCATCCCGGCCTGAATCAGATCGTCCAGATCGACGCTCGCCGGCATCTTCGCCACGAGCTGCAAACCAAGTCTCCGCACGAGCGGTGCATATTGGGTCAACACATCCGTCTGGGACATTTTCCCCTGAGCGTTGTACATCGAGGGCCCCCTTCTCCTGTCCCTAACGTTTCAAGCGTGGTGGCGCGCGGCGGTGGCATCGGCGAGTGCCGACGCCGGCATTGCCGTGCGCACGGTTACCGATTCGCGCGTCACCGCACGCATCGGCCAATAAAGCATTTCCGCCGCAACATGCCGGAAATCGCGGGCTGCCGGCGCCGACGGGTAAGCGTCGACCACACAGCGCCCGAGTTCGAGCGATCGTTCCATCAGCGGATCGATAGCGACGCATCCGGCGTCCGCAATCGATACGGTCAAGTAGCGCGCAGCCACCTCGGCGAGGTTGTCGAACGTCGTATGCGCGTCCGCCGGGCTCGATACGTGGTTGACGAGCACGCGGAACTGCGCAATCGCGTGTTCGTAGTGCAGGCGCTTCATGCACGCATACGCTTCCGTGATCGCCTGCGCAGCCACCCGCGTGACAACCATCACGTCGTGCGCCTGCGCGGCCAGCGCGGAAAGCGCGCCCCGGCGGTCGAGCCGCGCGTCGATCAACACCACGTCGGCCGGCCCGGAGAGCATCGCGCCCAGTTGCGCGGCGCTGTAGCCCGCGCAGTTTTCGCGCGACGCGGCGAGCACCGAAAAACCAAGTGCGTGACGCGGCGCGGCATCCTCGATCCCGATCTGTCCGTCCAGAAACGCTCGCAGGTTGCCCGCGCTCTGCACCCCGCCCACCATCGCCGAGACGGAGTGGGCGCCGAGGCACTCGTCGATGACGAGCACGTCCTTGCCAAGCCCCGCGAGCGCTGCCGCGAGATTGACGACCGTCGACGTACAGCCGACGCCCACAGGCCCTCCGGTGACCGCTACGACGCGCGAGCCGCTCTTCGCGAGCAGCCGGCGCAGCCCTTCGGCTTGGTCGGTGACGTGTTTATCCAAAGCGGACCTCATGCAATTCTGCGTTGGAACGGCTCGAGAGCGAGGAGAGCAAGGCGGGGATGTCGTCGTCGTGCGGCACGAACGGCGATCCGCCGCGCGGAATGCAGAACGCGCTCTTGATCAAGAACTTTTTCGTGGCCACGTACAGGTTCTCGGGCACTTTCTGGCCCGTCGAAACGTAGTGCACCGGCAGCTTGTAGCGAATCACGGTATCGAGCACGCCGCCGAGGTTCGTCGCCTCGTCGAGCTTCGTCAGGATGCAGCCCGCGAGTTCGGGCTGGCCTTCCGTGCTGCGGTAGGCCTGCACCACTTCGTTGAGCGTATCGGCATGGCTCGTCGCGTTGAGCAGCAACAGGCGCTGAACGGGCAGGCCCGCGCCGCAGAGCATCGCAATCTGGTCGGACACCGAGCGGTCGCGCTGGCTCATGCCGATCGTGTCGATCAGCACGATGTGCTTGTTGCGCAGCTCGGTCAGGGCCAATTGCAGGTCGGCTGCATCCTTGACCGCGTGCACCGACACGCCGAGGATCTTGCCGAAGATGCGCAGTTGCTCGTGGCCGCCGATCCGGTAGCTGTCGGTCGTGAGCAGTGCGACCTTGCTCGCACCGAAACGCATCACGCAGCGCGCGGCGAGCTTGGCCGTCGTCGTAGTCTTGCCCACGCCCGTCGGCCCCATCAGCGCGAACACGCCGCCGCGCTCCATCAGCGCGTCTTCGTTCTCGAGCACTGGCAGGTTCGTAGCGAGCACCGACTGCACCCACTCCATGCCAGCATCCACGTTCTCCTGTTCGGGCAGGCGGTCGACGATCGTGCGCACGAGCTGAGCCGAGAAGCCGGCCGCGAAGAGCTGCTTCGTGAGCTCGCCCTGCACCGGGTTGCGGCGCTGGCGCTCGGCCCAGACGAGGCCCGCGAATTGTTCTTCCATCATCCCGCGCATCGACGAAAGCTCGTTCATGACGGTCTGATTCACGACTTCCTCGATGCGCGCGCGCACCGCTTCGTTGATCGCCGCCGCATCCGCATCGCTCGCGCCTTGCGCACGCGGGCCCAGGCCCTCGAACGCCGGCGTGATGCGCGGAATCGCGCGGCGTGCCGCCACGTCGGCTGCCTCTTGTGCCCAGTCGGGCGTCTCGGCCGCGAGCAGTTCGTCGGGCGACAGGATCTTGCCCGTCGCGCCGAGGCCTCGCGCCGCGGCGGCGGCCGGCGTCATCGGCCGCGCCTTCACGGGGCTCGCCGTATGCGCGGCGCGCTGCTGCTGGGCAGCGATGCGCTGTGCGTGATCGATCAGCCAGGGGTTCGACTCGGCCATCGTCTGCGCCGGCTCGGCGGCGGCCGGCTTCGGCTCGACCGGCGCCGCGGCCGCAGGGCGGGCGGCGGCCGGCGCGGCACGCATCGGCTTCGTCTCGCCGCGCGACCGCGCGGCGGCGGCCACGCTCGCCGCATCGGTTGCGGGCGCGCCGTTGGCGCCGACTTCCGGGCTCGCGCCGAACACGGCGGAAAACACGTCGGGCATACCGTTGGCACCGCTCGCATACGGGTTCGCGGCCATCACGCCCGGTACCGCAGGCGGCAGGGCCGCAGCCGGCAGCACGGCAGCAGGCGTCGCGATAGCGGGACGCGCGTCCGGCAAGTCGTAGCCCTGCGAACGGTAACCGCCGTGGGAAGACGAAGCGGTATCGTTCGAGGCCGGCGCGATCGCGGCGAATTCGGTATCGGCAACGGCGACGATTTCGACAGTGCCGTCTTCGTTGGTGCGGTTGGACAGAACGACTGCATCGGCACCGAGGGCCTCGCGCACGAGACGCAAGGCATCGCGGCTCGTGGCGCCAATGAATTTACGAATGTTCAAGCTAGACCCCCGATGAGGTTAACGACTTTGATCGTGCGCGTCTCGGGCACTTCGGCATACGAGAGCACTTTCAATTGAGGCAGGCTGCGGCGCAGGAATCGCGCGAGCATCGTGCGCAGCGCGTGCTGCACGAGCAGTACCGGCGGCAGCCCGGCGTTCTGTTGACGGATGATCGCGCGCTGCGTCTCCGTCAGAAGCGTGTGGGCGAGACCCGGCTCGAGGCCAGGGTTGTTGCCCGTGGAGAGCGCGCCGGAAAGCACGCGCTCCAGATTCGAATCGAGTCCCATGACCTGCATTTCGCCATTGCCCGGGTACCACTGCTGCGTGATCGCACGGCCGAGCGCGAGGCGCACGAGGGCGGTCAGTTCGTGGGCATCGCCCGACTTCGCGGTCTGCTCGCTGAGCGACTCGAGGATCGTGCGCATATCGCGGATGGGCACGCCTTCCTCGAGCAGGTTTTGCAGGACCTTTTGCAGCGTCGAGAGCGACAGCGTCTTCGGCACGAGATCCTCGACGAGCGACGGGGCGTCCTTGCCGATGCGCGTGAGGAGCGCCTGCACTTCCTGGCGGCCGAGCAGCTCGGCGGCATGCTGGACCACGAGGTGGTTCAGGTGCGTGGCCACCACGGTGCTCGCATCGACCACGGTGTAGCCGTACACCTGGGCCTGCTCGCGCAGATTCGTGTCGATCCAGACGGCCGGCAGACCGAACGCGGGGTCCTGGGTCGGCGTGCCCGGCAGGGCGGCCGTGACTTGGCCCGGGTTGATCGCGAGCCACTGGCCCGGGTAGCCCTCGCCCACGCCCACTTCCACGCCCTTGAGGCTGATGCGGTAACCGTTCGGACGCAGCTCGAGGTTGTCGCGGATGTGGATGACGGGCGGCAGAAAGCCGATTTCCTGCGCAAACTTCTTGCGGATGCTCTTGATGCGCTTGAGCAGTTCGCCGTCGGTGTTCTTGTCGACGAGCGGGATGAGCCGGTAGCCGACTTCGAGGCCGAGCGTGTCGATGAGCGTCACGTCGTCCCAGCTCGCCTCGGTCGCTTCGACAGGCGCGGCGACGGCCGGAGCGGCATCCACGAGCACGGCGCTCGCCTTCGCGCGCTCGGCGCGCTTTTTCATCGTGCGGCCGAGCTGCACGGCGCCGCCGCCGAGCAGCAGGAAGGCGAAGTGCGGCATGCCGGGAATCAGGCCAAGCACGACGATGATGACGCCGGTGATCATCAGCACGCGCGGGTTCGTGAAGAGCTGCCCCGTGAGCTGGGTGCCGATGTCTTCGTCGGTGGCCACGCGCGAGACGATCACGCCGGCCGCGGTCGAGATGATGAGCGACGGGATCTGCGCGACGAGGCCGTCGCCGATCGTCAGCAGCGTGTAGGTCGTGCCCGCCGAGGCGAAATCCATGTTGTGCTGGACCATGCCGACGATGAGCCCGCCGAACACGTTCACGACCATGATGATGAGGCCCGCGATCGCGTCGCCGCGCACGAACTTCGAGGCACCGTCCATCGCGCCGTAGAACTCGGCTTCCTGCGACACCGCGAGACGGCGCTTGCGTGCGCCTTCTTCGTTGATGAGGCCCGCGTTCAGGTCCGCGTCGATGGCCATCTGCTTGCCGGGCATTGCGTCGAGCGTGAAGCGCGCGGCCACTTCGGCGATACGGCCCGCGCCCTTCGTGATCACCATGAAGTTGATGACCATGAGGATCGCGAACACCACGATACCGACGGCGAAGTTGCCACCCACGAGGAAGTGGCCGAACGCCTCGATGACGCGGCCGGCCGCCGCCGGGCCCGTATGGCCGTCGAGCAGCACGATACGCGTGGATGCGACGTTCAGCGACAGCCGCAGCAGCGTCGAGAAGAGCAGCACGCTCGGGAAGGCCGCGAAATCGAGCGGCTTCATCGTGTACATGCTGACGAGCAGCACCATCACCGACAGCGCGATATTGAACGTGAAGAGCAGATCGAGCAGGAATGCCGGCAACGGCAGGATCATCATGCCCAGGATCATGCAGATCAGGATCGGACCCGCGAGCGCGCGCAGGTTCGTTCCTGCCAGCATCTGCGGGCCCTTTCCGAAGAAGGTTCCGACGCGTGCGTTCATACTGCTGCTCCCTTATCCGCGCCGAGCGCTTCGTTTTCCTCTTCTCGCATGTCCTCTTCCGAAACAGGCCCCTTGTCCATCTCCGCCGGTACGTCGAGTTCCGTCGGCGCGGCCGGCACGTCGCCGCCCTCGGCGCGGAACCGGCGCAGTTGATAGACCCACGCGAGCACCTCGGCCACGGCGTTGTAAAGCACGCCCGGGATTTCGCGGTTCAGTTCGACGTTGTGATAGAGCGCCCGGGCAAGCGGCGGCGCTTCGAGCAGCGGCACGTTGTGCTCGGTCGCGAGTTCGCGGATGCGGGCGGCCACGAGGTTCACGCCCTTGGCGACCACCTTCGGCGCGCGCATCTGCCCATCGGTGTACTGAAGCGCCACGGCGTAGTGCGTCGGGTTGGTCACGACCACGTCGGCCTTCGGCACGTTGGTCATCATGCGGCGGCGTGCCATCGCGCGCTGCTGCTGGCGAATGCGGCCCTTCACGTGCGGATCGCCTTCGTTTTCGCGGTGCTCGCGCTTCACTTCTTCCTTCGTCATGCGCAGCTTCTTGTGGTACTGCCAAAGCTGATACGGCACGTCGAGCGCGGCGATGACGAAAAACCCGCCTACCGTCGTGCCGCAGCACACGGCAATCAGCGAGAGGCCATGCCCCATGGCGGCTGTCAGCGATTCGGTGGGCAGTGCGAGGATTTCGTCCTTGCGATGCC
Source organism: Trinickia caryophylli (assembly GCF_034424545.1). NCBI lineage: Bacteria > Pseudomonadati > Pseudomonadota > Betaproteobacteria > Burkholderiales > Burkholderiaceae > Trinickia > Trinickia caryophylli. The sequence goes on from NZ_CP139970.1 coordinate 2,037,102, forward strand.
AGACGGCCAGGGTGCCGATCACACCGACGACGAGCACCTTCGCGAGCGACATGCCGACCTGGATCGGACCGTTCAGCGAGAAGATGCGGCCCATGCCCGTCATCGGATTGACGCGCTCGGGCTTGAACTGGAGCACGTTAGCCGTGAGCAGCCAGCCGCCGAGCGCCATCGGCGCGATCAAGGCAGCCACGCCCGCGAGTGCGAGCACCGGAGCGACGGCCTTGATGCCCTCGATGCCGGCCGTGCCGGCGCCGATCAGCATGCGGTTCGTGTCGAGGGCAAACGCGTGATCGAACGTGAACGCGCCCCGCAGCATCGACTGCAGGTGCATGCCGATCGAACCGGACAGCCCCCAGACGCCGAAGAAGCCCGCCGACAGCAAGGCGAACGTCGCAAGCTCCCGCGAACGCGCAACCTGCCCTTCCTCGCGCGCCTTCTCCAGGCGCCGGGGAGTGGCTGATTCGGTCTTTTCGAGGTCGCTATCCTCTGCCACGGGGTTTTCTCCGCTCCGGTCACGGCAACATGCCGCTTTTCAATGAGAGGAATTATTCCCGTAGGGGGCAACCGACGATCGACGGATAAGGACGGGGAAAGGGGTGTATTTCGAGTGATCGGTTTGCCGGCCTTAATAAGGGAAAACCCGGATCACCTCGAAAAAGGCGATCCGGGTCGTAAGGACGGCGAAAGGTAGGGCGGAATCAGAAGGCGACGTAAGGGGTCTGCGAGCCGCCGACCTGCGTCATGTCGTAGCCGAAATAGACCGTGCGGCCGTAGAAGAACGGCATGCCGACGTCGAAGTAGCCTGTCAGACCGATGTGTCCCGCGAGGTCGTTGAACGCGAAGTTGCCGCTGTTAAACAGCGTGAACGCGCTCTGGATCGGCAGCGTAACCGTACCGGACGCCGCCGCACCCGATGCGTTCGACACCGATACCGTGCGTGTGGTGGCCGATGCCGGGCAGTACCAGCTTGTATAGCCGCTTTGCGAGCAGGTGGTGAGCGAGTTGTCCTCGAAGAAATAGCCGTTCGACCCCGAGTCGAAGAACGCCGCTGTCAGCGCCGCGCTGTTGAACGAGCCGTTGACGTTGCCGCCGGAGTCGGTGCCGAATTTCTGCGAAGCGGACAGCACATTGTTCGACTGTGTACCGATGCCGAACGTCATCGTGCCGGTTGCGGACGTCGCCCCACTGGAGCTGACCGCGGGCATCGTCAAAAGAATCCCGTTGTTGTCGCTCGAGAATTTGACGACCGGATTCGTGACTTGATCGGCGAGCGCGACCGTCGTCTGAGTGCAGCTGGTACCGCCCGGGCACTTGAAGTACGGGCTGCCCGAGGCACTATTCACGCAACTCGAACCGCAGTCATACGGGGACACACCGATGCCCAGAATGCCGTTGGCGCCGAGCGCCGATACGGTGTTTTCAGCCGTGCCCGTATTCGCGCAGACCGTCGGCACCGTCGAGGACGACATGTCGCCGATTACGGCGACCGGTACGCTGCCCGCCGTCTTGCCGCCGATCGTCACATCGGCCTTGCGCACCGAGCCCCAGGTGTAGCCATCGGCGAAGACGGTACATTCGGCAATCTGATTGCCGCTCCCATCGGTCGTGACCGCAAGGCTGCCGAGCACTTGCGACATCGCCGTATTCACGATGCGCAGGCCGTAGGACATCGTATCGACCTGGATATTGTTGATCGTCTGGCAGTTACTTGTGCTGCCGGGCGCGCATACGGTCACGCTCACCATCGGCAGGTTGACGACGCCTGTCGCATTGGAAACGGTAACGGTCACCTGATTGGCGCCATTGCTGTTGGAACTGCTCGAACTGCTGCCGCTATCGCCACCACCGCCGCCGCAGGCCGCCATCGCCGCAGCGAGGATTATCGCCCCCAGTGCGCGCCACGCGCGCACGAATCCGTTGTTCGCGTTCAAGATCGTTCTCCCTCGTCCCCGTCGGTTATTGGATATCGGTCGCGCTCAGCCCGGAGGGCAGCGAATCGGGCAGATAGGCATTGCCGAAATACAGGCCCATGTGGCCACCGGAGTGAACGACGAGACCCGATTGCTTGACGGCGACAGGGCCATGGCCCACGCGCTGCGCACGCTGCGCTTCGACGGCGCTCGTGTATTGAGGGAAATAGCTGCCGAGCAGCGTGGCCAGATCGGGCGCGAACGGCCCCTTCCACGCAATGCCGAACACGTTGCCGTCCGTGCCTACGTATTCTCGTACGACCGTGCCGGACGAAAGCGTCGTTTCTTTCACGGTATAGGCTGCCGCGCTCGATGCGGTGGACGTCGACGTGCTCGTGGTCGAGGCCGCGCGGGCGACGGGATTGACGGTTTTGGCGGTGGCGCCGGACGGCGTCGTCATCGGCGCGCCGCCGAGCACGGCATACGCCGGTGCACAAACGGCGACCGCGCCGGCGGCAATCGCGGCCGGCAACAGTACGCGGACGAAACGGATAGTCATAGCAAGTGTTCTCCTTGTGGTCTTTTTGGGAGCGTCGCCTGAAACCGCGTGGCCCTCGCGCTCACAGCCATCTCAAAATCATTTCGAATGTAACTTACATAGGCATTTCGGGGTACTAGCATGTCCTGCAAAATTTGCACCCAAATGTCATAAAACAACACGCGGCCACGCTGCGCCCGTGTGCCGCACGCAAGCAACAAAAGGCGGGACCGCAAGCGCGGACCCGCCGTGTAAAAAGGGGAAGCGAGGAATGCCGATTCGTCAGAACCCGAGGCTTGCGAGCAGATCGTCGACCTGCTGCTGATCCTGCACGACGTCGGTCTTGCCTTCGGGGTTGATCTGCGGCCCGTTGAGCAGCGACGCGGGGCTGCCGGTCGAGCTCGGCTCGGCAGCAAGCTGCGCCGCCGTGGCCGCGAACTGCTCGCGCCGCTCGGGTGCGATATTTTCGACGAGCACGCCGAGCAATTGCTGTTCGATGATGTAGACGACATCCATGATCTTCTTGATGACCTGGCCGGTCAGATCCTGGAAGTCCTGCGCCATCATGATTTCGAGCAGTTGCGCGTTCGTGGCGGTGGTCGTGTCGGGCACGCGAGCCAAGAACTCGCGCGTCTCCGTCATCAGCGCCCGCACTTCGTCGCGCTCGATCGGCGCCTCGAACCATTTGGCCCAGCGCGCGTCGAGCGAAGACGCATCGCTTTCGAGCTTGTCCTGCATCGGCTTGGCAACGTCGATGGCGGTCAGCACGCGCTCGGCTGCCTGTTCGGTCATCGCCGCGACGTACTTCAGGCGGTCGCGCGCATCGGGCACCACCTCGGCGGCCCGCTCCACATGCTTGTCGAGGCCGAGTTCGCGCATGGAATCGCGCAACGTCCTCGTCAACTGGCCAATACGGGCCAGAATGCGGTCTGCCGCATCGGAGCTATGCTCCCCGCCATGTCCGCCTAGATTCGTCGACTCATCCATGATCACCCTGCCTTCTGCATCTTCTCGAGGATCTTCGTGAGCTTTTCGTCGAGGGTCGCAGCGGTAAACGGCTTCACCACATATCCGCTCGCGCCGGCCTGGGCCGCCGCGATGATGTTTTCCTTCTTCGACTCGGCCGTCACCATCAGCACCGGCAGGTGCGAAAGCGCCGGATCCTTGCGGATCTCCTGCAGCATGGCGAGCCCGTCGAGGTTCGGCATGTTCCAGTCCGAAATCACGAAGTCGTAGCCGCCGCCGCGCAGGCGCGAGAGCCCCGCCGCGCCGTCTTCCGCTTCGTCGACGTTCGCGTAGCCGAGCTCCTTCAGCAGGTTGCGGACGATCCGGCGCATTGTCGGAAAGTCGTCCACCACCAGAATTTTCATGCTTTTGTCCATCTTGGTCCCTTTATCCCCAATTTCGCGAACGCGTGGCTGCCGGCCAAAACCGGGCTCGGTCGCCCTGGCCGCTTAGACGCGCTGCACTCGATCGCCCATCGTCGCCAGGCGTGCCATCACGCGGCGACTCATTTCCGAAAGAGGGGCGACTTCGTCGGCGGCACCGAGCGCGATCGCCTCGCGCGGCATGCCAAAAACGATGCAGCTCGCCTCATCTTGCGCAAGAGTGTATGCGCCCGCATTTCTCATGTCTAACAGACCCGCGGCGCCATCGCGCCCCATGCCGGTCAGAATCACGCCGATCGCGTTCTTGCCGGCATGCTGCGCCGCCGAGCGGAACAGCACGTCCACCGAAGGGCGGTGCCGGTTGACCGGCGGATCGTCCGACAGGTGCGCAATATAGTTCGCCCCGCTGCGCGCGAGCAACAAGTGTGCGTGCCCAGGCGCAATATACGCATGTCCGGGCAGCACGCGTTCGCCGTGCTCTGCCTCTTTAACGGTAATTCGGCACAAACCATTTAGGCGTTGTGCGAACGATTTCGTAAAACCGGGCGGCATGTGCTGCGCGATCATGACGGCAGGCGCATCGGGCGGCAACGGCGTAAGCAGTTCGCGAATCGCCTCGGTGCCCCCCGTCGATGCGCCGACGATGATCAGCTTTTCGGTACTGACGAGCGGGTTGTTGATCATCGGCGCGCGCGCGGCGGCAGCCGGCGCCGCGGCGCCCGGGTGCGCCTGCGCGGGCGCATGGTGCGCCACGATCTGACGCACGCGGGCACGCGACGCGGCGCGGATCTTGTCGGCAAGTTTTTCCGAATATTCGAGCATGCCGTCGCGAATGCCGACCTTCGGCTTCGTGACGAAATCCACGGCGCCCAGCTCGAGCGCGCGCAGCGTGATTTCCGAGCCGCGCTCGGTCAGCGACGACACCATGACGACCGGCATCGGCCGCAGGCGCATGAGCTTTTCGAGGAAGTCGAGCCCGTCCATGCGCGGCATCTCGACGTCGAGCGTGAGGACGTCGGGATTGTGCTGCTTGATGAGCTCGCGCGCGACGAGCGGATCGGGTGCCGTCGCGCAAACCATCATGTCCGGCTGGTCATTGATGATCTCCGTCATCAGGCTGCGGATCAGCGCCGAGTCGTCGACACACAATACTTTGATTTTCTGCACAGCTTTCACGCCTCCTTGACGGTCTTAGCGCTGTCCAACATGCCTTTCGCAAGCGAGCCCGATCCAAACGTCTCGATGCGCGGCTTCGGGCTCGCGCCGAAGAGCTCGATGCGCGGCTTGGCCGCCCCGGGCGCCGCGCCGGACGTGAACAGCTCGGCGTTCTGCTTTGCGAGCGCGCGAGCGTGACGCGCCGCGCGCGCTTCGGCCACCTGCTTGGCGAGAGCCTCTTCGCGCTCGGCGACGTTCGGCTCCTGCTGCAGGCGCAACTTCTTGACCATCGCCTGCCCCGTGGCCGGCATGAACGCGACCTTGCGCGGATGCACGCCCTGCAGATCCTCGGCGACGATGCGAATCTTTTCGAGCCCCAAATAGCGCCGGACGAACTCGGCATTGCGATCGCCGATGTTGATCGTCGTCATGCCCGCCAGCACGGCCGCGCCGCCAAACACCTTGGCCTCGAAGCGCTCTCTGCGGCCGCCCATTTTAATGAGCTCGTTGATGAGCACTTCCATTGCAAAGGCGCCGTAACGCATCGATTCGGACGCCGCCTGCGCCGGCTCGCCGTCGTCGGGCAGCATGAAGTGGTTCATGCCGCCGATGCCGGCCGTGCGGTCGTGGATGCAGGCGGCCACACACGAGCCGAGCACGGTGACGAGCACCATGTCCTCGCCCGTCGTATAGAACTCGTTCGGCAACAGCTTCACGCCGCGGCGGTTGAAGTGCGTGTCGAAATAGAGATTGTTGGCAATGGGCAGGCGGCTCATGCTACGGCCTCCTGGCCTTGCCGCGCGCGGGGCGCGCGCCCGCCCGCCACGTCGCGCGTGAGCTCGTAGACGGTCTGGCCACGCAGCCGGAACGCCTGGGTCACGTACGTGAAGTTCTCCGAATGGCCGGCGAAGAGCAGCCCGCCCGACTTGACGAGCGGCTCGAAGCGCGAGAGCACCTGCCCTTGAGTCGGCTTGTCGAAATAGATCATCACGTTACGACAGAAGATCGCGTCGAACTGCGTGCGCAGCCCGTAATCGGCGTCCGTCAGGTTCAGCTGCTGGAACTTGATCATCTGGCGCAGCTCGGGCCGCACCTTCACGAGGCCCGCATGCTGGCCCGTGCCTTTCAGGAAGAAGCGCTTCAGGCGCTCCTGCGAGAGCGGCTTGACCTGATCGAGCGAATAGACGCCGGACTCGCCTTTCGCGAGCACCTGCGTATCGAGATCGGTTGCGAGTATCGTCGCCTGGCGCGCGGCCGAATCGCCGAGCGCCTCGACGAGCGTCATCGCGATCGAATATGGCTCCTCGCCCGTCGATGCCGCCGAGCACCAGATCGAAACCGGCTGCTGGCGACGCTTCACGAACTCGGCGAGGATCGGAAAGTGGTGCGACTCGCGGAAGAAGGCCGTGAGGTTCGTGGTCAGCGCGTTCGTGAACGCTTCCCATTCGGCGGCGTCGTTCTCCGACTCGAGCAGATCGAGGTACTGGCGAAAGCTGTCGAGCCCGCGCGCGCGCAAACGGCGCGCAAGCCGGCTGTAGGCCATATCGCGCTTGTGCTCCGACAGGGAAATGCCAGCACGCCGATGAATGAGTTCGCGAATGCGGGCGAAGTCGCTGCCCGTGAACTCGAAGTCGCGATCGGCGAAAGCGCCCCGCTCGGGCAGCCCGCCGCCGGCGTCGGGCCGTTCAGGCCTTTGTGATGCGCGCGCAGACGTCATGATCCTTCTCTCAATTTCCGCAATGACAGCCGCGCCACGCGCGCCGCCTTTCCAACATCCTGCCGGCGCGGGGACCGCGCAGCGCCATGTGTCGCCCGTATGCGGGCAGGATGCCGAAATGCCACATGCTCGTTGTCTTCCACCACCGGGGCGCCGCACTTGCCGCACCGCGCCCGCCTTCCTTCAAACTTCGGAACGTCCCGGGTTCACCGCTTCGTTTTCACGGCGCCCGCGTTCAGAATGTTTCCCAATCGTCGTCCGACTTGCCCGATGCCATCGCCACCGCCGGCGCGGGTGCCGGCGCGGGTTTGGCGGCAGGCTTCGCAGCCGGCTTCGTTACCGCTTTGACGGCAGATTTGGCCGCCGGCTTTACCCCTGTCGAAGCGGGTTTGCTCGCCGGCGCGCCGGACGTGGCGGCGGCCTCGCTCGCGCCGTGCGCCTCGGCAGACGGAACGGGTGCCGGAGCCGTTGCCGGAGCCGCGGCGGTGAGCGCCTTGGCCTTGCCCGCGCTCGACGGCTTGTCGAGCGGCTTCGCCGCGGCGGGCCTGGCCGACGGCAGCACCGGCTTGCGTGCGGCCGAGCTAGTCGGGCTTGAGGCGCTGACGGACGCCGCCGAGGCGGCGCGGCTGGCGGGCTGAACCGGCGCCGCCGGCGTGCTCTCGAACGTGCCGTGAATGCGCCAGCGTCCAACGACCGCCTTGAGCTGGCGCGTCTGCTCTTCGAGCGACGCGGCGGCGGCCGCCGCCTCTTCCACGAGCGCCGCGTTTTGCTGCGTCACGTCGTCCATCTGCACGAGGGCGCGGTTCACGCCTTCGATGCCCGTCGACTGCTCTTCCGACGCGGCGCTGATCTCGCCCATGATGTCGGTCACGCGGCGCACGGCCTGGACGATCTCGTCCATCGTCGTACCCGCCCGCCCGACGAGCTCCGAGCCGCTCGCCACCTTGTCGGCCGAATCGCCGATAAGCGACTTGATTTCCTTGGCGGCCGCCGCGCTGCGCTGCGCGAGGCTGCGCACTTCGCCTGCGACGACGGCGAAGCCGCGCCCCTGCTCGCCGGCCCGCGCCGCTTCCACGGCGGCATTGAGCGCCAGAATGTTGGTCTGAAACGCGATGCCTTCGATCACGCCGATGATGTCCACGACCTTGTTCGAGCTCGTGGCGATATCCTGCATCGTCGTCACGACCTGGCTCACCACGTCGCCGCCGCGCATCGCGATCTCGGAGGCATTCACGGCGAGCTGGCTCGCCTGGCGCGCGTTCTCGGTGTTCTGGCGCACGGTGCCCGTGAGCTGCTCCATGCTCGACGCGGTCTGCTGCAGCGACGACGCCTGCTCCTCGGTCCGCTGCGAAAGATCGGTATTGCCGACTGAGATTTCGTGCGCGCCGACGTCGATCGATTCCGTGCCGCTATGGATGGCCTTTACCATCGTCGTGATGCTGGTCTGCATCTGCCGGATGCCCGCGAAGAGGCGGCCGATCTCATTGCCGCCCTTCGTTTCGACCGGGCGAGTAAGGTCGCCCTCGGCAATGCGGCTGAAATGCTCGACGGCGTCGTCGATCGGCCCGACGATGAGCTTGCGCAGCGCGATGCGCAGCACGACGACGAGCACGATGGCCACGATCACCGCACCGATGATGAGCGAGCTCATCAGCGAAATGCTCGCGTTCGACTCCGCCCGCAGCGCTTCGGCGCGCTCGCGCAGCGATTTCAGTACGCGGTCCGCCGAGTCGCCAAAGGCGACGAACATCGGGCTGATCTTCATGTCGGCGATCGCGTGATAGCCCGCCATGTCGCCCGCGCGTACCGCGGCGAACTCCGGCTCGACGCCATCGTGCAACAGCGTGGCATAGCGCGCGGCGAGCTCGCTCGAGAGCGCCGCATCGAGCCCTTCCTTGGACGCTTTCTGATAGTCCTGCCAGGCTTCGTTCGCCTTGTTGAGCAGCACCTGCGAGCGATCGAGGACCTTCTTCGCCTCTTCCGGATGGTTGCCCTCCGTCAGCACGCGAACGCGTTCGAGCGAAATGCGCGTACGCAGCAGGTAATTGCCCGCGTCGTCCAGCGCATGAATCGCCGGCAGATCGTCGCCGGCAAGCGTATCGACCGAGCGGCCTGCGCTGGACAGAGCCGTGAGCGCAAGCGCGCCGACCGCGACGGTCAACGCGACGAACAGCGCCATCATGGCAGTGAGCGTCGTGCGAATCGACCAGTTGTGCAGCATTTCCAAAATCTCCGTCGTGGTGTGCGAGCGCGGCAAACGTTGGCGCACTCGCGTCGGCACGGCCCGCGCAGGCGGCGCCGCCCGCGAGGCGCACGCGTCAGTGCGTGAACGCCTCGATCAATGCCATTTCCTTGCTGACCATCAGCTTTTCGATGTCCATCAGGATCAGCATGCGGCCTTCGACCGTGCCAAGCCCCGTCAGGTACTCGGCCGTCAGCGTCGCGCCGAATTCCGGCGCCGGCATGATCTGATCCGCGGACAGCGTGAGCACGTCCGACACGCCGTCGACGACCATCCCGACAACGCGATGCGCGACGTTCAGAATGATGACGACGGTCTGGTGGTCGTACTCGACGCGGCCCAGATGGAACTTGATCCGCATGTCGACGATCGGCACGATGATGCCGCGCAGGTTGATCACGCCCTTGATGAAATCGGGCGCGTTCGCGATGCGCGTCACGCTGTCGTAGCCGCGGATTTCCTGCACCTTCAGGATGTCGATGCCGTATTCCTCGGCGCCAAGCGTGAAGATCAGGAATTCCTGGCCGGCCGCGTCGGCCTGCTGTGCGTCGCGACGGCCGCCCGCCACGAGCGCGGTGTTCGAATTGGTGGTTTGGACTTCTGCCACGTTAGCCCCCAAACGGTTGGGAATTACGAAAAGTTCAGAGCGCCGTGCGAGGCACGAGACTCACGGTTCAGTGCTGCCACGTCAACGATCAGCGCGACACTGCCGTCGCCCAGAATCGTTGCCGCCGAGATCCCGCGCACCTTGCGGTAGTTCGTCTCGAGATTCTTCACCACCACCTGCTGCTGGCCGACGAGCTCGTCGATCAGCATGGCGAAGCGGCGGCCTTCGGTTTGCAGGATCGTGACGATCCCCTGTGTCGGATCGGTGCGCGCCCCTTCCACCGAGAACACTTCGTGCAACGGGCAGAGCGGCAGATATTCGCCGCGCACGCGCACGACGCGCTCGCCGTTGGCCACCGTGTAGATGTCCTCCGCCGACGGCTGCAGCGACTCCATGACGAAGTTCAGCGGCAGGATGAAGATCTCGCTGCCGACCTTCACCGACATGCCGTCGAGGATCGCGAGCGTGAGCGGCAGGATGATGCGCGTGGTCGTGCCCTTGCCCGCGTGGGACGTGATTTCGACGTGCCCGCCCATCGCCTGGATGTTGCGCTTGACGACGTCCATGCCCACACCGCGGCCCGAGACGTCCGTCACCTGTTCGGCCGTCGAGAACCCCGGCATGAAGATCAGGTTCCAGACTTCCTCGTCGGTCATCGACTCGCTGACCGGCATGCCCTGCTTGATCGCCTTGGCGAGAATCTTGTCGCGGCGCAGGCCCGCGCCGTCGTCGCTGACTTCGATGACGATGTTGCCGCCATGGTGAGCCGCCGAGAGCACGAGCTGGCCCGTGCCATCCTTGCCCGCCGCGCGCCGCACTTCCACCGTCTCGATGCCGTGATCGAGGCTGTTGCGCACGAGGTGCGTAAGCGGATCGATGATGCGCTCGATGAGACTCTTGTCGAGCTCGGTCGCCTGACCGAACGTGACGAGTTCGACGTCCTTGCCGAGTTTCGCCGCGAGATCGCGCACGAGCCGCGGGAAACGGCTGAACACGTAATCCATCGGCATCATGCGGATCGACATCACCGCCTCTTGCAGATCGCGCGCGTTGCGCTCGAGCTGCGCCATGCCGTTGAAGAGCCGGTCGTGCAGCGCCGGATCGAACGTGCTCGTGGTCTCCGCCAGCATCGCCTGCGTGATGACGAGTTCGCCGACAAGGTTGATCAGCTGATCGACCTTCTCCACGCCGACGCGAATCGAACTGCCTTCGCCCGCTGCCGCCGCGGCGGCCGGACGTGCCTTCTTTTCTTCCGCATGCGCGGCGGCCGGAGCCGGCGCGGGTGCGGGTGCCGCAGGTTGTGCCTGCTCTGCCCTGGCCTCCGGTGCCGGCACGGCAGGCGCCGGTGCAGCCGCGGCGGCGGGCTCGGCGGCTGTTGCCGCCGGCTCGCTCGCGACCGTCACGGGCGCTGCCGCGGCAGGCGCAGCCGGCGCTTCGGCTGCGGCTGCGGCACCGCGTACGATCTCGATCTGACTTTCGTCGATGATGAAACAGCACACGGCCGTGATATCGGCGGACGGTACCTCGGTATCGAGATGGACCACGAGGTCGCTCCCGGTCTTCGACTGTCCGACGATGTGGCCCAGGTTACCCAATTCTTCGATCAGGAGCTCCTGGTCCTTCTCCCCCACCCCCCGTAGCGTAATTTTCAGGTGAGGACCGGCGTCCGAAGCGGAGCCGGCAGCAGACGCCGTGGCGCCATGCGTGACTTCGACGGCCTGTTCGACCACGTGCTCGGGCACGCCCGAGCCGTTCGACCCGGCAGCCGGGGCCGCAGCCGGCTCCGGCGCCGCGGGCGCGCTTGCCGGCGCTGCCGCGGCAGGCGCGTTGCCGCCGTTCTTGAGACGTTCGAGCTTCGCGCAGATTGCGGCGGCCGCGGCGGCATCCGGCTCTTCGCTCGCGCGATAGGCGGCGAGCTGGTCGGCGAGCACGTCCTTCGTCTCGAGGAACGTGTCGATCATGTCCTTGCGCAGCGTCAGCTCGTTGTTGCGAGCGCGATCGAGCAGCGATTCGAGGATGTGCGTGGTTTCGGTGAGCGCCGTGAAGCCGAATGTGGCCGCACCGCCCTTGATCGAATGGGCCGCGCGGAAAATGGCCGCGAGATCCTCCGGATCGGGCGTGCCGACGTCGAGATTCAGGAGCAGTTGCTCCATCTGCGCAAGCAGCTCATCCGCCTCGTCGAAGAACGTCTGATAAAACTGTGTGATGTCGAGTGTCATGCTGAGTCACCGCGAAGAATCTTTGCCTGGCGTACGAGCGAGGTCACGCTGGTCATCCTGTTCAATATCCGGTCGCTTCCGCGCTTCATGCGTGCAATGCCGCAATGAGTTCGGTCAGCGTATCGAGGTCGAGCGGCTTGGCGATCCAGCCCGTCGCGCCTGCCGCGCGCGCCGCATCCTTGAATGCATCGCCGTCCTCGGTCGTCAGCACGAAGATCGGCGTCGCCTCGTACGCGGCTTCGGCGCGCAGCGCCGCAATCACGTCGAGGCCGCTTCGCTTCGGCATGTACTGATCCGTGAGCACGAGATCGAACGGATGCGCCAGTGCGCTTGCGAGCCCTTCGTCGCCGTCGGACGCGACCGTGACCTGATAGCCCGCGGTCCGCAGGGTCGCCGCCAGGATTTCACGCATCGCCGCCGAATCGTCGATCGCCAGAATGTCCTTGATCATGAATGCCTCACTGCGCTTCGCCGGCGCGCCGCGTTCATCGCGGCGACCCCGGCCAGCCGCTTCCTTTCAATGCTTGTCGGTTGTCTTGTCCGCCGCACCCGTTGCCTGGGCTTGCGCCTGGCTCGGGGCCGGTGCCGCGCCCAGGTGCTGCGCGAGCGGCTTCACGCCTGCCGCGTCGTCCGAGAGCGTCGTGGACGACGAATCGTCGCGCATCATCGCTTCCTCGGACCGCCGGTTCAGCACGATGATGCTGATGCGGCGGTTCTCGGGGTCTAACGGGTCCGCCTTGTTCAGGTTTTGCGTCGACGCGAGCCCGAGCACGCGCAGCACCTTGTGCTCGTCCATGCCGCCCTCGATCAGCTCCCGGCGCGACGCGTTGGCGCGATCGGCCGACAGCTCCCAATTGCTGTATCCCTTGCCGTTGCCCGCGTAAGGCACGGCGTCCGTATGTCCCTGCACGACGATGTGGTTCGGCACGTCGTTCAACGTGCGGCCGATCGCGCGCAGAATGTCGCGCATATACGGCTCCACCGCATCGCTCGCCGTGGCGAACATCGGGCGCTTTTGCGTATCGACGATCTCGATGCGCAGCCCCTGCAGCGTCGAATCGATGCGGATCTGCTGCCGGAACTGGCGCAGCACCGGATTCGCCTCGATCGCCGCCATCAGCTTGACCTGCAGATCGTGCAGACGCGCCTGCTCACGGCGCTCGAGCGCACCCGTGAGCGAATCGAGCGACTCTTCGTCGTTGCGCGCGGCCGTATGCGTCGCTTTTTCGATCGTGCCGTCCGAGCGGCGCGTGACGCCGGCCATGTCCGTCGAAATGTCGCGGCCGCCCCCTTTGAGGATGCTCGACGAGTCGGCACTCCGATCGCCGCCGAAAAGCGCGGCCTTCAGCGGCTGGTTGAAGTACTCGGCGATGCCGCGCAACTGCACCGGCGTGACGGCACTCAGCAGCCACATCAAGAGGAAGAACGCCATCATCGCGGTCATGAAGTCCGCATAAGCGAGCTTCCATGCACCGCCGTGGTGCCCCTTCTTCGCCGGCGTCACCCGCTTGATGACGATCGCCTTGTCCTTGCCTTTGCTCATCGCGCTCGCTCCCTCGCTCTCAGGCCCTTACTTGGCCTTCACGCGGCGCACGTGCTCTTCGAGCTCCGTGAACGACGGCCGCTCCGTCGAGAACAGCACCTTGCGGCCGAACTCGACGGCAATGGCGGGCGCGTAGCCGTTCAGGCTCGCGAGGATCGTCACCTTGATGCACTGGAACATCTTGGTCGACTCGGCCACGCGCTGCTCCGCGAGGCTCGCGAGCGGGCCGATCAGTCCGTACGACAGCAAAATGCCGAGGAACGTGCCGACGAGCGCCTGCGCGATCATCGCGCCGAGCACGGCAGGCGGCTTGTCGGCCGACGCCATCGTATGCACGACGCCCATCACGGCGGCGACGATACCGAACGCCGGCATCGCGTCGCCTACGCGCGACAGCGCGTGGGCGGGGCCTTCGCCCTCGGAGTGGTGCGTCTCGATCTCCTCGTCCATGAGGCTTTCGATTTCGAAGGCGTTCATGTTGCCGCCAACCATGAGCCGCAGGTAATCCGTCAGAAACTCCACGATGTGCTTATCGGCGAGGATCTTCGGATATTGAGTGAAGATCGGGCTCCTTTCCGGGTCCTCGATATCGGACTCGAGCGTCAGCGTGCCTTCCTTGCGGGCTTTCGCAAGCAAAACGTAAAGCAGCGCCATGAGTTCCATGTACACGTCCTTCGTGTATTTGGAGCCCTTGAACAGTGTCGGGAGGAGGCCGAAGGTGGCTTTGATCGTCTTCAGGCCGTTGCCGAGGATGAACGCGCCGAGGCCCGCGCCGGCAATCATCAGCAGCTCGACGGGCTGGACGAGCGCGCCCAGATGGCCGCCCGCGAGCGCATACCCGCCGAAAACGGACAGCACGGTCACGAGTGTTCCAACGAAAATCAGCACTGCCGGGTCCTCTCAATGGTCGGCGGACAGACCGCCGTTAGTCTGGTTTACGGCAGGCAAATCGAAACTTTGAGGACAAACGCACGCGGCCTGTGGACCCGTGTTAACCAGGACGGCGCCGCCGTCTGGCGCCGCTTTGCAGAATTGTCCGGCCGGACGCCCTTGGGGCGGGCTAGGCGGCGGCGAGCTGGGAGCAGCCGGTCTCGGCGGTCTTCGCGCCCGATTTTTTAGTCTTGCCCGCCCGGGACGGCGGCTGGCACAGCCCGCAGACGAAGCCGGACTGCGGATCGTGCGCATGCGCGACGAAATTGCCCCTGCAGCGCACGCACGGCGTCAACTGGAGCATGCCCGACTCGAAAAAGCGCACGAGCGTCCAGGCCCGCGTGAGACTCAGGAGCGGCTCGTCGCCATGGATAGCCGTGTGCTCGAGATAAAGCCGGTAGCTCTTGACGACGGCGCGGATCGGCTCGGTGCAGCCATGCTGCGCCATGAACCGGTAAATATTGTAAAAAAGCGACGAATGGATGTTCGGCTGCCAGGTCATGAACCAGTCCGTCGAGAACGGCAGCATGCCCTTCGGCGGCGAAACGCCTTTCAATTCCTTATAAAGCTTGATGAGCCTGTCGCGCGACAGGCTCGTCTCGGCTTCGAGCAATTGCAAACGCGCGCCGAGCTCGATCAGCTCGATCGCCAGCGTGATTTCCTTCACTTCCAGGACAACGCTCTTGGTTGCCATAACGGCTGCCTGCCCCACCTGCTTGATACCTGGCCGCCTGAGCGGACGAAATCGTTGAACGGCCAATGCCGGCCATTGCCTGCGCACGCACGCCTGCCTGGCGTGCGCGCACGGCCGCAGCTCAGCTGAGCGTCTCCGCCGGCTGGCCGGCCATCAGAATGGCCGAGTGCGCGTGCGACAGCACGCCCGACTTGCCCTTGTCGGCGAGCGACGAGAGCACGGCGTGATCGTCGAAGCGAAAGCGGCACAGCAGCTGGTTCGAGGCAGACAGCTTCACCGTCTGCGCGAGCGACAGATTGGCAAGGACATCGGCCAGCTCTTCGCCGATGCCCATGCGGAACATGCCCATCGCCCTGTCCTCGCGCAGCAGCCGCTGGGCAAGGAGCAGGTACGAGAGATTCACTTCCTTGATCTCGCTGAGCATTTCGCTGGTCGCGCTCATGATTCCCCCGGTCGATCGGATGGTCAGTCTTTCGGAAACGTTTGCCGCACGGACGACGAAAGCCCGCATAGGACGGTCGTTCTATGCCTTTTCGAAATTGTGTCGAATTGTAAAAAGAGTGGAAATTGGAGGAAGCCCCCTGGTTGCTGTCGGAAGTGTCTATAAAGCATGTAGGACTTTTTCCTACACGGGACACATTGCGGGGCTGCAAGCCTTATATGACAAGGCGCTGCGGGAAGGGCTACCGGTAATGGCGGAGTAAGCCGGAAGCAATGGAAGAGGGTGAACGCGACGCGCGCATTATAGGTAACAGCGGCATCACGTCGCAATAGAACCAGGGCATTGCGGCCGGCGCATGTAGCCAGCTTCCGCGCATCGACAACTTTGCTCGCACAACGTTATCCAACGGACTGCAACCGCGCTGCGCGGCTGTTTCGGGCTGTAACAAGGCTTAAAGGTTTGAAAATACGCTAATAAGCGACGAGCGCCGTCCTGATAATGACGGCAAGGAATACATCCGCGGCGCGGCAGCCACTGGCCGCGCCGCCTTTTTCAGTGAAGGAGGTTGACGCATGCGCATCGCCCAAATCGCGCCGCTTTACGAGGCCGTCCCCCCCAAGTTCTATGGCGGTACCGAGCGCGTCGTGTCGTACCTGACCGAAGCGCTCGTCGAGCTCGGCCATGACGTCACCCTGTTCGCAAGCGGCGATTCGATCACGTCCGCCAAGCTCGAGGCGGCGTGGCCGCGAGCGCTGCGGCTCGATCCGTCGATCCGCGACCCCATCGCGCCGCACATGCTGCTGCTCGAGCAGGTGCGCCGCATCGCGTCGGATTTCGACGTGCTGCACTTTCACCTCGATTACCTGCCGTTCGCGCTGTTTGCCGATTCGCAAACGCCCTCGGTAACGACGCTGCACGGCCGGCTCGATCTGCCCGAGCTGCAGCCCGTATTCGATACGTTCAACGATTCGGCCGTCATCTCGATTTCGCAATCGCAACGCACGCCGCTGCCGCAAGCGAAATGGCTCGGCACCGTGTACCACGGCCTGCCCGAGCATCTGCTGACGCCGCAGCCGGACTGCCAGCCCGAGTATCTCGCGTTCCTCGGACGCATCTGCCCGGAAAAGCGCGTGGATACGGCCATTCGCATCGCGGCGATGAGCGGCCTGCCGCTCAAGATCGCCGCCAAGGTGGACAAGGTCGATCGCGATTATTTCAAGAGCGAAATCGAGCCGCTGCTGGGCGAGGCGCATGTCGAGTTCATCGGCGAAATCGACGAAACGCAAA
Organism: Trinickia caryophylli; assembly: GCF_034424545.1. NCBI lineage: Bacteria > Pseudomonadati > Pseudomonadota > Betaproteobacteria > Burkholderiales > Burkholderiaceae > Trinickia > Trinickia caryophylli. The sequence goes on from NZ_CP139970.1 coordinate 2,053,774, forward strand.
AGCCGGAATTTCTTTCGCGTGCGAAAGCCCTGCTGTTTCCGATCGACTGGTGCGAGCCGTTCGGGCTCGTCATGATCGAGGCGATGGCCTGCGGAACGCCCGTGATCGCGTTCAACCGCGGCTCGGTGCCCGAGGTCGTCGACCATGCCGTCACGGGCTTCATCGTCGAAGACGTCCAAGGGGCCGTGGCCGCGCTGCAACGGCTTGACGAGCTTTCTCGCGACGAGATCCGCGCGCAGTTCGAAAGGCGTTTCACGGCACAGGCAATGGCGCGCGAATACGTGGAAAAGTATCAGGCCTTGATTGAACAGCGCTCAGGACGCCCGGCGCTGCGCAGCGTGATTGCGGGGTAATCCCGCATACGAGGAAAAGGGGCGCACTGTGCCCCGGAAAAGAGCAATACGCGCTCTTTAAAAGAAGCCCGGCGGAGGATCGGTTCCCGCGCCGGGCTTTTTTTCGTACGGTTCAGTGCAATGACACGAGACAACTGCGGGAACGACAGCCGGAACAATGCCGCGGATTACGCGGAAGCACTACGAAAAACCGGACAATCGTTGAACAATCGTCGAGCGATCGCGCGAAGACCGCGTATGCCGTTTATTGCTCGATGAGGAATCGATCGCGATTCTTGCCGGCAATCCATTTCGGCGGCTTGCCACGGCCGCTCCACGTTGCGCCCGTCTTCGGATCGCGATATCGCGCAGGCAATGGCGCCTTCTTCGGCGGGCGGCCCCGCCGCGCAGCTTGCGCGAAGCCGAGGTCACCGGCCGAAAGGCCAAACTCCGCAATCTTTTGCCGGATGTCGGCGATAACGTTGACGAGTTCGGCTTGCCTTGCCTCTTCCGCCTGGTTCTGCAACTTTGCGATCTGCGCCTTCAGTTCTGCGTATTGGGACATCGTGGTCTCCCTCTTGAAAAGCTGATTCGCCCCGAGGTTAAACGGAATGGCGACGACTGGCAATGCTCCATTCGCCGGGGTACGCCAGCAATCATATGATAATTCTCAAAAATAGCCAGACAGTCCGTAATGCCACATTAGCAATCAGATAGTTACGTCGCGTTACCGGTCACACTGCGAATTTCGATTCAGCGTGCATGCGCGCTGTCGCGCTGCGGGGCACCCGGGGCCGATCAACCGGTCAGTTCGCCCGCAATCGAAAAGAGCTTGCGCAAATGATGGGCCACCCCTGCCTCGAAGTTATTGCCGATACGCGGAACGTGGGGCAAGCGGGCGATCAGATCGGGATTGGCATTGTTCATCATGAACGGATAGCCAGCTGCCTCCAGCAAGTCGATATCGTTCATGTTGTCGCCAAATGCCACGCATCGCGATGCGTCGGTGCCCAGCGCGGCAAGCACGGACTGCAATGCACGCCCCTTCGACACATTCGACGTCATGACCTCGAGGCAATCGGGCAGCGAATAAGTCACATAAAGCATGTTGCCGAACTCGCGCTCGAGGTTGACCTGGACCGAAGCAAGGTCATCCGGTGAGCCGATGTACAGAACCTTCGCAATTCCGTTGCCGTCGTGCGCGCGCATATCGGCGATTTCGTAGCGAAAACCCGAATCGCGGTGATAAGCGAGCAAATGCGGCGCGTCACGATCGATGAGCCAGGTGGCGTCGGCGAATAGATTGACGATGACGCGGCCGTGCGTGCCCGCGATCTCGGGCATGACGAGCCGCCGCACGGCGGCGGCCGGCAGGTCCTGCGCGTAGATGACCGTATCGTCGGGCGCATGTACGCGCGCGCCGTTGGATGTGACGAGATACGGGCGAATGCCGAGCACCTCGCGAATGCCGGCGACATCGCAATAGTGCCGCCCGGTGGCGATGACGAAATGAACACCGTTTTCGGCAAGCCGGCGGACCGTGGCCACCGTGAACGGATCGACTCGATGGTCGCTGTTGAGCAGCGTGCCGTCGAGATCGGTGGCGATGACCTGATACATGATGTGCCGATGCTTAATACATTAAGAACGAGGGCGCCATTTTAGCGCCGTCCCTCGCCGGCCGCCGCCGCACGCTGCGCAAGCAGCAAGGCCCCATGCGCCGAATCGGTGCCCGGGGCGACGAGCCGGCTGCGGTGCGGCGGAGCGACGAAATCCGCGAGCACGGCGGCAAGCCCGCCGCACAGCGCCACGGGCAGGTGCCCCGCGGGATCCAGCGCATCCACGAGTTTGACGATGTCGGTGCCCACCTGGGCGAGCAAGGCGGCGGCCGCCGGATGATCGCGATGCGCAAGTACGACGGGAGCGAGGCTCGCGTAGGCAGTCTGATTGGCGGCACACAGCCAGACGACGAGGCTTTCGCGGTCGGTGGCGCCCGCTTGGGCGAGCAGCGCGTCGGCAAATGCATCGCGCGGCGCACGGCCATCGAGCGCCTGCTGAGCATGCACGATCGCGCGCAAGCCTATCCACGCACCGCTCGCCTCGTCGCCGGACGGGAAACCGTAGCCGCCCGCGATACGACAGCGACCCTCGCCGTCGAGCGCCGCCGCGATGCTGCCCGTGCCGAGCGCGACGACCACCCCGGCGGCGCCGCCATGGGCGCCGATGAGCGTGGTATAAGCATCGCTTTGGACGACAAGCGACGCGACGGGCGGGGCCTTGGCCATGAATGCCGCCAGCCAGTCACGGTTGTTGACGCCGGCGAGCCCGCACCCGAGGGCACAGCGCGGCCAGGCGAAGCTCAGGCCGGCCTTGGCGAAGGCCAGCGCGATCGTGGATTCGATGGCCTGCCAGGCGCGCTCGACACCGAGCCCGAGCCCGGACGCGCCCCCTGCGGCCTGCGCAAGTTCGACGCCGCGCGAATCGGCAAGCACCACGCGCGTGCCCGTGCCGCCGCCATCTACGCCCACGAAATAACGATCGTCGTGCAACTGGCGCGCGGCCTTGGTTGGGTCCTGCATATCCGTCATGGCGTTCGAGCGCCTTCCTGAATGGTTCGACCGAGAGCGTATCCGCTTCGCGGCTCGCCGCCAATCGGACAAATGGATAATTGGACAATCGATCGCTCAATCGGCTATTCGGCCGAGTTACCTCGCCGGGCCGATCCGCTATCCTTCTCGGTCTGGCGAGGCGGCTCGCCGTAACGATCGCAACATATGGATGAAACGGGGCACCCGATGACCGAGCGCTGCAACTGGGTAAGGACGCCGGCCGACGCGCACTACCATGACACCGAATGGGGCGTGCCGTCGCGCGACGAGCGTCACCTTTTCGAAATGCTGATATTGGAAGGCGCGCAGGCAGGGCTCTCGTGGTCGACGATCCTCAACAAGCGCGAGGGCTATCGGCGCGCGTTCTGCGATTTCGATGCGCAAGCCGTCGCGAACTTCACGCCGGCCCACGTCGAGGCGCTGATGAGCGATGCCGGCATCGTGCGCAACCGCGCGAAAATCGAATCGGCGATCGCGAATGCCCGCGCGGTGCTGCGCATCCGCGAGGAGCACGGCTCGCTTGCAAAGTTCGTCTGGTCGTTCGTCGACAACGAGCCTGTTCAGAACGATTGGGCCACGTACAAGGAGCACGCGCCCGCGTCCACGCCCGCCTCGGACGCCCTGAGCAAGGCGCTCAAGGGCTATGGCTGCAAGTTCGTCGGCTCGACGATCTGCTATGCGTTCATGCAGGCGGTCGGAATGGTCAACGATCATCAGTCGGGCTGCGCCTGGCGCCAGCGCTGCGCGGCATTGGCCAAACCACGCGGGCGCAGGAAGCATTAGAATCGCGGCGCATCATCGCAGGCGCGGGCACGCGCCTGGCGAGCGGCATTTCCTCGGGACTATCCCGAATCGGCTGCAGGCGAGCGCGCCGCGCGCCGTTATCCCGTTCATGACAGACCAAAAAGCGCCTGAAAGCGAGGCGCCACAACGACGATGAAGAACCCCGATTTCCTGAGTCATCAGGATCTTTTCGACCACGCGGTCGAGCATCTTTTCGGCCAAGGTCGGGCGGCGCTGCTGCCGGGCGGCGGCGGCGCCTATCGCGGCCATCGCGGCGGGTGCCCCATCGGCAGCCTCATCCAGGCGCGCGATTACACGACGGCCATGGAAGGCGTGCCCGTGCGCTATATCGGCCAGGCGCTCAATACGGTGCCCGCCTATATGGATGCCGGCGTTGAGGCGCTGAAGAAAGCCCTGCTCCGGTCACACGTGAACATCTTCGATCCCGCAACGATCGAGCTATTGAGCTGCCTGCAAAATGTGCATGACGCGTTTGGCGTCTGGGAATGGCGTGAACGGCTGCAGTCGATCGCGCGTCAATTCGGCTTATCGGCCGCCGCGCTCGAAAGCGTAGCCGCGGCGGGAGCGGCGTGAGCAAAACGCCATAAGCAAAACGGCGGTGCGCTCCTCGTGGAGCACACCGCCGTCATTCGATGCGGCTCTTCGCGCCGCACGCCATCCCGTTCGCTCGATCGGCGATCAGTGGAGCTTTTTCGGCAGCATCTGGCTGCGCAGGCGCTTGTGCAGGCGCTTGACCGCCGCAGCCTTCTTGCGCTTGCGGACAGCGGTGGGCTTTTCGTAGGTCTGGCGCTCACGCAGTTCGGCGATGAGGCCGTTCTTTTCGATCGCGCGGCGGAAGCGGCGGATCGCCACTTCGAACGGCTCGTTTTCTTTCAGAACAATCGTCGTCATGTAATTTCCAAGGTTACGGTCAATTGCGTGGCGGCAGCGCGCACGCGCGGTCTCTGAGTGAGCACCATCGTGCTCAGCGGACCAGGTTCAGGCCGAATCGCGAGACCACTGCGGACTGCGGGGCCGGAAAAAGAGCGCGAGGCTCATTACACACGCCGACCGGCAAGACTTGCCGGCATCGCGCCCGAACGCCGGGCGACGATGCGATGCCGATGCTTCTTGCGCCATAAACCGCCAGCGCCATGCCATTCAACCCGGCCAGGCACTCTCGGAAACGGCGCGATCCTCCAAAGAGACCGGCAGCTATCCCAATTCGATCCGCGATCATAGCAGGTAAACGGACCTGCGGCTAGTCGTCGAACATCTTCCGTCGTGCCCGCGGTCAACCGCTCGCGGCGCTTCGCCGCGCCCCCTCCCCGATAGTGGCCGCCGCCCGCCCCGGGCCGCCGTGTGGCGACAGCACGGGGGCATGTCGGGGCGCCGCGCGCTCGGCCCCGCGGCGTCCGTGCACCGAAAATGACCTCTCGAAAGCCCCTATGCGCAAACGTTGCACCACCGGCAAACCCCTGTCGCACAAGGGCCCGCTCTTCAGCCGGAAAGATCCGTCTGCGAATTTGGCTATCCTTCCCTAAAGTTTCTTCCTCCCCTCGCCGACAACCAGGACAGGCGGGCAGCGCCATTCGCGAAAGCGCGACGCCGAACCCCGTACGGCCTTGTTCCTGGACGTTTTCCATAGAGGAAAGAAATGCTTAACATCAACACCAACATTCTGTCGCTCACGACGCAAACGAACCTGTCGGGTTCCCAAAACGCGCTGAGCCAGGCTATCAACCGCCTTTCGTCGGGCAAGCGCGTGAACACCGCTGCTGACGACGCCGCCGGTCTCGCCATCGCCACGACGCAAACGGCGTCGATCAACGCCCTGAACCAAGGCGTGATGAACGCGAACAACGGCATCTCGATGGTGCAAACGGCTTCGGGCGCGATCTCGTCCGTCGTCGACAACCTGCAGCGTATCCGCCAGCTGGCAGTGGAATCGGGCGACGGCTCGCTCGGCACGGCTGCTCAAGCGAACCTGCAAACGGAAGTTTCGACGCGTCTGACGGAAATCAACCGCGTCGAATCGCAAACGACGTTCAACGGCCAGTCCGTGCTCGGCGGCCTCGGCAGCGTGAACTTCCAGATCGGCGCGAGCGCCAACCAGACGATCACGGCCAACTTCGGCACGACCGCCTGGACGGCCGGCGGCCTGGGCGTGAGCGGTGTCGACATCTCGTCGACGACCGGCGCGCAAAACGCGATCACGGCGATCGACGCAGCGCTTGCGCAAGTGAACAACTTCCAAGCAACGCTCGGTGCAACGCAGAACACGTTCCAAGCTGCGATCACCAACACGCAGACCCAGTCGACGAACCTGTCGGCTGCCAAGTCGCAGATCGTCGACGCCGACTTCGCGCAAGAAACGGCGAACCTGTCGAAGGCTCAAGTGCTGCAGCAAGCGGGTATCTCGGTGCTGTCGCAAGCGAACTCGCTGCCGCAGCAAGTGCTGAAGCTCCTCCAGTAAGAGTAAGCTTCTCCCTCGCATGACGGGCAGCAGTCGGGCCCGTCGTGCTGCCGCCAAGCTTCGCGTAAGATTGCTCACTCCCTGCGACGCAAGCGGCAAGAATCACGAAGCAGCAAAAGACAAGAAGCAAGAAGCACGTTTGCCATACGCGCGGGAGGTCAGCCTCCCGTTGCGCATTGTTGATCGACCTTCATACAATCAGCGGCCAAGTGCCCGACGTGATGTCGCGCGGTAATACACGGAGCCAGGAATGACCACAGCATCCTCGACGACCACTTCGACCAACAGCATGCTTCAGCAGGCTGCTCAGTCCATTTTGAGCGGAGCGACCGGCTCCTCACTGGACGTCAACGGGCTCGTATCCGCACTCGTGGCCGCCAAAACCGCCGGCCAGTCAGCTACGATCACCGCGGCGCAAAACAGCGACAAGACGGAGCTCTCGGCCATCGGCACGATGAAGTCCGCACTCGCGAACCTGAAATCGGCGCTCTCCGGCCTCTCGGACGGCAGCGCCTTTACGTCTCTTTCCGCCAGCCTGAGCGGCAGCGGCGTCACCGCCACGACCACGACCGGGGCCGTAGCCGGCACCTACTCGATCAACGTTCAGCAAGTCGCCACGGCCAACCAGATCTCGTCGCAGGCTTATGCGAGCGGCGCAACGCTGGGTACGGGCACCGTTACGATCGGCCTGGGCTCGAGCTCGATGTCGGTCACGCTCGATTCGACCAACAACACGCTCTCCGGGCTCGCCGCGGCCATCAACAACTCCACGAGTAACCCAGGGGTTTCGGCGGCCGTCGTCACGGCGGCGGACGGTCAGCACCTCGTGCTCACGTCGAAGACGACCGGCGCGTCCAATACGGTGACGATCAGCGGCGGCAGCGGCGTGGACGCCGGCCTGCAAACGTCGAGCTTCACGCAGGTTACGGCGGCACAGGACGCGAAGGTATCCATCAGCGGCAACACCGTTACGAGCGCGAGCAACACCATTACCGGTGCCCTGACGGGCGTGACGCTCACGGTGACCTCGGCGGCGGTCGGCACCACGCAATCGCTCTCGCTCGCGACGAACACGGACTCGATCACGAAGGATATTCAAAGCTTCGTGTCAGCCTACAACACATGGATCTCGGCGAAAAACTCGGTCTCCTCCTATAACACGACCACCTCGGTTGCCGGCGCGCTGCTCGGCGACTCGATGCTCAACACGGCCGTCAACGGCATCGCCTCGATCATCAGCGGCAGCGTGAGCACCAACGGCTCGTCGTTCAACCTCGCGCAGATCGGCGTCGACCTGCAACACGACGGCACGCTCTCGCTCGATACGAGCAAGCTTTCGTCGGCGCTCGCGTCCTCGCCGTCGACGGTCTCGTCGCTGTTCAACTCGACCAACGGCATCGGTCAGCAGCTCGACAGCTTCATCAACAACTACACGGCATCGAGCGTCGGCCAGATCGATCAGCGCACGGCCACGATCAACGCGGACATCGCCCACCTCACCGATCAGAGTACGTCGCTGACCGATTACCAGAACGTGCTCACGGCGCAATACAACGCGCAGTTCACCGCGTTGAACAACCTGATGACGCAGATGGAGAACAGCAAGAACTATCTGAATCAGCTGTTCGGCGGAAACGGCTCGGCCGGTACACTCAACAAGACGGCTTGATCCGACGAGGCGCGCCGGCCCCACGCACTGAACCCGCGAACGCCGCGCGCCCATGCAAGCCCAGGGATTTTCCATGACGCTAGAACAACCGCTCGCCCGCGCCTACGAACTGACACGCTCGATCGCTGCCGCGGCCAGCGAGGACAACTGGCTCGGCGCCGCCGAGCTCGTCGAGCAGCGCTCGCCGCTTCTCATGTCGCTCAAGGCCGAGCAGACCGAGGAGGCACTCGCCGCCATCCGCGAGATTCAGAAGCTCGACGACGCGATCATGCAGCGCGCCACCGGCGCGCGCGAGATGGTTGCGAGCAAGTTCCAGGAAGCGCAGCGTCGCGTCGCAGCGGCGGGCTTCTATCAGAAGACAGGGCAGTTGCGCTGAGCGCCGCCCCGGCCGAACCGCCTCGTTCCGAGGAAGGTTCCGCGGAAATACGATACGAATAACAAGCGCATCGGTAACGATGCGCGCAGGCCCCTCCAAGCCGCGGAAACGCGGCTTTTTCTTTTGCTTCTCGATTTCCGCGCTGTTTGCTTTCGCGGTTTGGCCCCTGCCCGCGGCAACGCGGCGAGGGCCGAATGGCCGGCGCGGATCAGGCGCGGGGGACGCAACTCATGCCGACGAAGGTGACGGGCGCCCCGGCTGCCTCGAACGGCGAAGGCACGGCGGCGGCGCGCGGCGGGCGATGCGCCTGCCACATTGCCGCGAACGCGGCTTCGAGCGTACGTGCGAAATCGTCCGCATCGCACAGCGGCGAAGCGGGCACGCGCTCGCGCAACGCGGCGCGGGCAGCCTTGGTCGCCGCTCCTCGCCGCGCGCAGGCAACGGCCTTGGCCACGTAATCGTCGTTATCGGCCGCGATCCATTCGTCGAGTCCAATGCTTCCGATCACGCTCTCGCACAGATGGCCGAGAAAGCGATCGCCGCGCCGGCACAGAACCGGCACGCCCATCCAAAGACTCTCGGCGGTGGTCGTGCCACCCGGGTAGGGAAAGGTGCTCAGCGTCAGGTCCACGCGGTTGTACGCCGCCAGATATTCGGCCCGCGGCGAGCTGCCCTCGAGGATCAACCGCCCGGCTTCGATGCCGTGTGCCGCAAAACGCGCGAGCGTGCGCGCGCGTTGAGCGGCATCGCCAAGCTGCTGCGCTTTCAAAAAGAGCCGCGCGCCCGGCGCACCCGACAGAATGCGCGACCATACGGCCACGACATCGTCGTTCATCTTCACGAGATCGCCGAAGCTGCCGAACGTCGGCACCTCGTCGGCCTCACCAGCCTCACCGGCCTCGCCGGCCGTGCCCTTCGCCCGTCCGCCCGCGTCGAAGCCGACGCACGGCTCCGGCGGCGTAAAGCAGAGATAGCCGCGCGGCAACCGCCATGGCCGCTCGACGAAGTGATGCGATTGCGCGGCCGGCAGCACCCGTTCGTCGCCGAGCACATAGTCCATCTCGGCGAGCCCCGTCGATGCGAAATAGCCGAGCCAGCTTGCCTGCACCGGTGCCGGCTTGCGCGCGAAGACCGTCAGGCGATTGCCGTCGGTGTGTCCGGCGAGGTCGACCAGAATATGAATGCCATCTTCGCGAATGAGCGCGGCCGCCCGATCGTCGTCGAGTTCCGCAATGCTGCGCCACGCGGCGAAGCGCGGCTTGAGCCGTTGCGTCAGCGCATCTTCGAACGAGCGCGTCGCGTACGCGTACAGCGTCACGCGCGTCGGGTCGAGGCGCGCAACCACGCTTTCGAGAAAAAAGCCGACCGGGTGCGTACGCAGATCGCCCGATACGAAGCCGATGCGCAGCGGGGCGCCCGGCGCCTCGTCGACCCGCCAGTCCGTGTACCGCCGCACACCTTGCGACGCCATGCGGCCAAAGGCGCGAGCCTCGTCGAGATACCGCTCCGGGGTCACGTCTTTCGCGAAGCTGAGCGTGAAAAGCAGGTTGCTCCACGCATCGAGCCACGACGGACGCAATGCGAGTGCTTCCCGGAAGCAGGCGACGGCCGCGTCGTACTGCCCCGTCTCCCTGCGTACGATACCGAGATTCAACGGCACCTGCGGGTCGTGCGGCAGCAGCCGGCGCGCCGTGAGATAGCATTCGGCAGCCTCGTCGAGCTTGCGCCGCATCTTGAGCGCGTTGCCGAGGTTGTTGTGCGCTTCGCCCATCCCGGGGCTCAGCGCAATCGCGCGGCGGCAGTGCTGCTCCGCGAGATCGAACTCGCCGAATTCGCGCAGTACGTTGCCCAGATTGCTGTGCGCCTCCGCGAAATCGGGGTTCAGCGCAAGCGCCTCCCGAAAACGCACGGCCGCGGCTGCGGGCAGGCGCATCTGCTGCAACGTGCTGCCGAAATTGTTGTAGGCCCGGAAGTTCGACGGATCGAGCGCGATCGCCTGCTCGTGGCTCTGTGCCGCCGCCGTGAGCTTGCCCCACGCGCGCAACGCCGAGCCGAGGTTGTCGAAGTAGGTCGATTGCGGACAGATCTCGATTGCCCGCCCGATCAGATCGAGCGCGTCGGCGTAGCGCTGCTGCTGCATCGCGATCACGCCCAGCAGGTGCAACGCATCGGCATGCCGCGGCTGGTGGCCAAGCGCGCGCTCGTACGCCGCGCGCGCCGCCTCGAGCCGTCCCGCGCGATGCTCCACGAGCCCCGCCTCGACCAGCTCGGACGCACGCCGGGTGTCGGCCGCCGCGCTCATCGCGCCTGCCCCTGCGCGCGCGCCACGCGTTCCCGCCACATCGCTTCGAGCGCCGACATGAAATGGCCCGCAAAGCGCGGCGCATCGCAAAGCGGCGAGTTTCGCACCCGTTCGCGCAGGCCGGCACGCAAAGCGGCGAGCGCCGGCAGATCGCGGGCTGCTGCGACGGCACGCGCGACGTAGTCGTCTTCGTCGTCGGCGATCCATTGCGTCAGGCCGACCGTACGCACCACCATCTCGCCGAGATGAGCGAGGAACCGATCGCCGCGCCGGGTCAGCACGGGCACGCCCATCCAAAGGCCCTCGACGCTCGTCGTGCCGCCGGGATAGGGAAACGGGTCGAGCGCGAGATCCACGCGGCCATATGACGAGAAATACTGGGCGCGGTCGGACGGGCCTTCCAGGATCAGGCGTTCGCCGCCGATCCCGTGTGCCGCGAAGCGCTCGAGCGTACGCTGCCGGACGATCGGCTCGCTCAGCTGATGGTTTTTCAGCAGCAGCCGTGAATCGGGCAGCGCGTGCAGGATGCGCGCCCACAGCGCGATCACACCGTCATTGAGCTTCTTGTGGTTGTTGAAGCAGCCGAACGTGACACCGCCGCTTGAGAGCGCAGGCAACGGCGCGACGGGCGCGGCGTCGTCGGGCAACGTGAAGCAGAGATAGCTGTCGGGCAGGCGCCAGATCTTTTCCACGTACTGCGCTTCTTCGCCGGGCGGCACGACATGAGCGTCCGCCAGTACATAGTCGATTTCGGCGAGCCCCGTCGTGGCGAAGTATCCCAGCCAGCTGATCTGCAGCGGCGCGGGCCTGAAAGCGAACATCGGCAGGCGATTGCGGCCCGTGTGGCCGGAAAGGTCGACGAGAACGTCGATGCCGTCGTCGCGGATCGCCTCGGCGAGCGCCGCGTCGCCGAGTTCGGCCACGTGCCGCCATTGCGCGAAGCCCGGCTTCAGCCGCGCGGTCAGCGCGTCGCTGAAGAGGCCGTTGGAGTACGCAATCGGCTCGATGCGGGTGCGATCGAGCTGGCCCAACACCGATTCGAGAAAATAGCCCACCGGGTGCTTTCTCAGATCGGCCGATACGAAACCGACCCGCAGCGGCCGTCCCAGCTTCGCGCCGCCCGCGAGCGACGGCCAGTGCGTGTACGGCGTGGCACGCGCCGCCATGCGCGCGCCGAAATAGCGCGCATCGGCCAGATGCGTTTGGGCCGACCAGCCGCTTGTGTACGACTGCCCAAAAAGCACGCATGTATGCGATTCGCCGAAGTCGGGGTCGAGCGCCAGCGCCTTTCGATAACATTCGAGCGCGGCGTCGAACCGGCTCAGATCGGCCAGGATCGCACCGAGGTTGTTGTGAAACGACGGCGCATCGCCGCGCAGCGCGATGGCCTGTTGCGCATAGGCGAGCGCCCGTTCCGGCATGCCCTGTCGCCGCAGCGCGTTGGCAAGGTTGTGATACGGGTCGGCGAAATCGGCCTGCAACGCTATCGCGCGCTCATAGCATGCAATGGCCTCGGGCAGGCGGGCCGCGCCATTGAGCGCGTTGCCGAGCGTATTCCATCGCGCCGCCGAATCGGGCTGCAAGGTCGCGGCAAGCCGGTAGTGCTCGATCGCATCGTCGATGTCGCCGCGATGCATCAGCGCCGCCGCAACGCTTTCGTGGGCCACGACGAGCCGCGGTGCGCGGGCGAGGCTCGCCCGATAGCATTCGATTGCTTCGTCGATGCGCGCCTGCGCAAGGCGCACGTGCCCGAGGTTCAAATGTGCCTCGGCAAAATCCGGCTTCGCGGCGATGGCCTTGCCGTAGCTGGCGGCGGCGGCATCGCGTTCGCCGAGGTCCTTCAACGCGTTGCCCAGATTGTTGTAAGCCTCCGCGTAGCCGGGGCGCAGTTCGATCGCCTGCGCGCAGCTGTGCAGCGCGGCCTGCGCATCGCCCGATTCGCGCAGCGCGTTGCCAAGGTTGTTGTGCGCCTCCGCGTAGTCGCGCTTGAGCGCGATCGCCTGCCGATACGCCTCGATGGCACCGCCGAGTTCGCCCGCCTCGCGCAGCACGTTGCCGAGGTTGTTGTGGTAAATCGCATTGGGCAGCGCGGCAATCGATTCGCGGATCAGGGCCAGCCCCGCTTCGCGCTGACCGATCTGGCATGCGAGCAAGCCCATGAAATGCAGCGCATCGGCATGCTTCGGCTGGACCGCCAGAATCTGCGCATAGAGCGCCTTGGCATCGGCGAGCCGGCCAGCCTGGTGGTGCGCCAGCGCCGCATTGAGCAACGCCGCCGCCTGCTGCTGGCCCGCGTTCGGCGCAGGCCCCATGTTGCGGGCGGCCGCGGTCGGTCTGCCTCTCATTGGGTTGTCTTCTCCGCGAAGGCGACCGGCACGCCCGTACGGTCGCGCCACATCTGTTCCAGTGCCGTTTCGAGGTGCCGCGCAAAACGCGCCGCATCGCACAGCGGGGATGCAATCACCCGCTCGCGCAAACTCTCGCGCAGCACGGCGAGGCGCTGCGTATCGGAGGCGAAGGCAATGGCCTTCGCCACGTAATCGTCGTTGTCCCGCGCGATCCAGTCCTCTAGCCCGGCCGAATGCAGCATGCTCGCGCAGATGTTCGAAAGAAACCGGTCGCCACGGCGGCAAAGCACCGGCACCCCCATCCACAACCCCTCGACACTCGTCGTGCCCCCGGGGTACGGGAACGGGCTCAGCGCGATATCGACGTTGCGGTACGCCGCGAAATACTCCGCTCGCGGCGAGCGGCCCTCGAGAACGATTCTGCGGCTATCGATGCCGTGCGCCTCGAAGCGGGCGAACGTCGTCTCGCGCGCCTCGCGTGCATCGAGCTGGCGTGCCTTCAGGAACAACCGCGAGCGCGGCACGGCGTGCAGGATGCTCGCCCATGCCTCGACCACACCGTCGTTCATCTTCATCAGGTGATTGAAGCAGCCGAACGTCACATAGCGCCGCGACAGCGAAGGCAGCGGCCCGACGGCCACGTCCTCCGCCGGCGGCGTGAAGCAAAGGTAGCTGTCGGGCAGCCGCCAGATGCGCTCGACGTATTCGCTCTCGCAGCCGGCGGGCAGCACGTGCTCATCGCCGAGCAGATAGTCGATGGCCGCGAGCCCCGTGCTCGCGAAGTAGCCGAGCCAGCTCACCTGCACCGGTGCCGGGCGCCATGCGAAGAGCGGCAGGCGGTTGAAATTCAGGTGGCCTGAGAGGTCCATCAGGACATCGATGCGATCGTCGCGGATGCGCTGCGCCGCCGCTTCGTCAGGCATGCCCGCGATCGGCGTCCACTGCGCGAAGCGCGGCTTGATGCGCGCCGTGAGCGCGTCTTCGAGCCGCCGCGTCGGGTACGCCACGAGCTCGATGCGCCGGCCGTCGACATGCGCGAGGATGCTTTCCAGAAAGTGGCCGGTCGGGTGCACTTTGAGGTCGCCCGAGACGATCCCCACGCGCAGCGGCCGGTGCGTCTCGCGCGCCGCCGCGGGCCAGTCGGCGAAGGGGCGCGCCGCGGCGGCGGCGGCCTCGCCGAATGCCATGGCCTCGCGCAGATAATCGGCCTGGGTCAGGTCGTCGCGGTAGGCCAGAATGAAAAGCAGGTTGCTGCGGGCCTGAAGCAGATCGGGCCTGAGCGCGATGGCCTTGCGGTAAGCGTCGATCGCGCCGGACAGGTCACCCAGATCGACGAGTGCGTTGGCGAGATTGTTGTATGCCTCGGCGTAATCGGGCTTGAGCGCGATCACCGTTTCGAAGCATTTGACCGCTTCGTCGAACTGGCCCTGATCGCGCAGCATGTTGCCCAGGTTGTTGTGCGCGGGCACATAGTCGGGCTTGAGCGCGAGCGCCTGACGGTAGCTTTCGATCGCCGCCGCGATCATGCCGCGTGCGCCGAGCGCATTGCCGAGGTTACCGTAGTAGATCTCGCTCGGATGCCGCTCGAGCGCACTCATGATCCAGTCGACGGCCGCCGCGTGATCGCCGCGGTGATAGGCGACGAGCCCCATCAGGTGCCGCGCGTCCGCATCGTCGGGCCGCACCGCGAGAATCTGCCGATAAACAGCCTCGGCGGCGTCGAAGCGGCCGGCTTGCTGATGCGCGAGCCCCGTTTCGATCGCCGGCGCCGACACGCCAGCCGGTGCAACGGCGCAGGCATGGGACGGGCTTGCGGCCGGCTTGATGGTCGGGCGTGCGACGAAGCGCACGCCGCCCTCCCCGTGCGTGCGTGCGAACGGCGAGCCGGCCTCGGCCGGCTCGCCGGCAAGCCGGCTCGGCGCCGGCGCAAAATCATTCGCCATACTTGCTCAGATAGCTTTCATAGCCGGCCCGCCAGGCGGGGGTTTCGAACGAGCCGCCGCTTTCGTGCACCACGCTGATCGGCCAGGTACCCATGCGCAGGCCTTTGAGCTCCGCTTGCCGGCAGAAATCGAGGTCGTAGAAGTGAAACGCGAATCGCTCGTCGAAGCGCACGCCGCGCTCGATGAGGCGCTCGCTGTCCGCGATGAGCATCAGCCCGTCGAGCAGCTTGCATTCGAGACCGGAGGGCCCGAAGCGCGCCACGGAGTCGCACGGGAAGCCTTTGCCATGGCCCACGGAGCCGCTCAGGTTCGCTGCGTCGTCCCATTTCAGCGCCTCGGTCGGAAACGCCCACGACGGTTGCCGCGGCGCGCGCCGCACGTTGCCCGCGAGGCCCACGACGTCGAACTGCTCGAGCGCTTCGTGGATGCGCTCCATCCAGAAGAAGTCGTTGATCGAGACGTCGTCGTGCACGAACACGAGCACAGCGGGGCTCGATGCAGCCTGCTCGATCGCCGCGTTATAAAGCGTCGGCAGGCCGGTCGCGTTGTTGTCGAACACCAGCAGCTCGGGCGGCTCCACATAGCGGTGCACGGAGAGCGACCGGCCGAGCGCCGTCTCGCGCATGAAGTCCTGCTGCGTTTTGCGCGTCGCGCAAACGAGGCGGATCGGCTTCGGCGCCCGGCGCGCCGAGCGCGGCGCCGCCGTGGCGCGCGTGCGCGGCGCGGGCACCGCGTCTTTCACGAAGTGGAAGAACGGCTCGCGCGCATCGCAACCGAGTGCCGCTGCGTCGAGTTCGCCCAGCATCGAGGCATGCGGTACCGGTTCGCCGGCAAACCCCGCCCCGCGAAACAGCTCGGGCACGTCCGCGCCGAAGAGCCGCACGCGGTCCGCACGCCCGAAGTGACGCACGGCAAACTGCGGCGTGAGCGCGGCGTCGGCTTCGAGCGTCTGGCGCAGCGCGGGCGCATAGCTCGTCTGCGCGATCAGATGGCCACCGGGCTTCAGACAGCGGTGCAGCTCGGCCAGCACGACATCGGGCCGCGCCACGCGTTCGAGCACGTGGTTGCAGACGACGAGATCGAAACGGGCCTCGCCGAAGCCGAGCGCCTCGAGATCGATGGTGCCGGCAAATGGATCGACGGCAACGTATTCGAGCGGCGCGAGCCGGCGAATGCGCGACTCGATCCGCGGTTCCGGGGCGATATGAAGAATGCGCATGGCGCCGGCCTGCTCGAGCAGGTGCGAGAACGCCGTATAGAGCCACAAATGCCGCTCGTGGGCGTTGCTGCCGCACTTCGGGCATACCTGCGAGGCGCTGAGCCCGTCAACGGTGCCGAGCGCGTCGAGGAACGTGCGATCCGCGCCGCCGGCCTGCGTCGACCAGTCGTCGACGCCTTGCTCGCACACCGCGCACAAGTGCGCCGCGGGGGCCGCGCTTGTCGGTGCGCTTGTCGGTGCGCTCGCCGGTGCGCTCGCCGGCGCAGCCGCGCGCGCCGCGGGGGCTTGCCGTGCGACACGCATGGCCACGGCCGCGCGCGCCTCGGCCAAATCGGCCTTGAAGCGCTCGCTGTCGAGCAGTTCCTGCGGTGCGAGCTGGGTCATTTCGTCGAGGTTGGCGAGCAGGCGCGCGATTTCGGGGAAGCGGCCGGTGTGCGGTGCATATTGCTGCTTCAGGCTCGCGACGGCATCGGCCACGCCGATGCCCGACAAATGGCCCGCGGCGGCCTCGCCTCGCACGAAGAGCTCCCATTCGTAGAGGCCGGCGCTATAGTTCGGCACCTCTTCCGGCAAAGTTTGCGCGGCGTAGCGGCGCAGCATGCTCCAATAGCCGCCCACCGCGACAATCGGGCCTTTTTCGGCGAGGTTCAGGTACATGCCGACGTCCGACAGATAGTCGAGCGGGTGCGACCGGTAGGCGAAGAGATCGTCTTCGGTCGCGCGCGTACGGTCCACCATCACATTGCTCGGCTCGCCGATGAAGTTGTGCATGCGGCGCACCATCTCGCTCACCAGCACGTCGCGGCCGATCGCTTCCTGCGCGCCGATGCTCAGCAGCGGGTGGGGCTTATGGATGACCGCGTCGTTTTCGTCGATGAACACGCGGCCGTGGAAAGCCAGCGCGGCTTCCGGGTGGCTTTCGAGCGCGTCGACCAGCAGCGCGACCGACGTCGGCATCAGCAGATCCTCGTCGCTAAGCCACTTCACGTACCGCCCGCTCGCGCGCGCCCACAGCGCCTGCGCATTGCGGCGAGCGTGGCCGAAACCGTGGTGGAAGTAGCGGATGCGCGGATCGTCGAAACTGTTCACGATCGGCTCGAGCGAGGCATCGGGCGTGTCGTCGCCAACGAGGATTTCGATGTCTTCGAAGGTCTGACGCTGTGCGCTGATCAGCGCGCGGCCGAGGTAGTCGGCGCGGCGTGCCGGAATCAGGATGCTGACGGTAGCCATGAAAAGGGGTATTCCTTGATTGAGCTGCTCGGGTGGCCGCGTGCGGCCCGCTTGCGCGCGCGCCGAGCCGCCTGAGTACGGAGCTGACGAAACTTTGCGCTTGGTCAGCAGCTTAGCGGCGCACCGGGGCCTTCAATCAACGGAACAACGTGCCTTTTGCGCGCCATTTTGCGCGATGGTGCGCGCGGCGCACCGCGCCTTGCGTCAGCCGGCTGCCTGCGTCTCGACTTGCGGCGCCGCGGCGAACGCGGGCGCGGCGGGTTGGCCCGTGCCATGGGCGGCATGGCCGAAATGGGCATCGACTTTGGCCACGAACTCGGCCACGTTCGGCTCCCACGCCAATTCGAGATCCTGCATGCGTTGCAGGAACGCCTTGCGCTCGAGCTCGAACTCGTCGAAGAAATTGTCGCCCATGGTCGTGCCGGAGTGCACGCGCGGCAGCGTGCCGAACTCCGTGCCGTCGATTTCGGCGTCGGTCCAGGGCCCGTTGTGCAGGAACACCGGCACGGCGCCGCAGCTCAGCGCTTCGACGTTGATGTTGCTGCACGCGTCGCCCGAGAAGAATAGACGGCAGTTGCGCAGCAGCATGGCCAGCTCTTCCTTCGTGCGCGGCCAGGTGCGGGTGATCGTGAGCGTATTCGGCATCGAGCCCGTGAGCCCGTAATTCTCGCCCTTGCCGAGATAGGTGATGTCGAGCTTGCGGTCTTTCGCCGGATGCGTGTTCCGGTCATGAAAGAGCGGGTTTTGCCGCGAAAAGAACGCCACCTGGTGCGGATTCGGGTGCATCGTCTTCGAATGCGCGAGGATGAAATCGCGCGGGCCCACGTTGACCCGCTTGCCCGAGCGCAGATTGCCGTCTTTGTTGAGGAAATAGTGCACGACCTGCTTCGCGTTCAGCAGATTCAAGCACATGACCTCGGGATAGACGACATAGCACTCGTCGATGCGTTTTTGCGAGAAATCCTTCAACAGCTTCAGGCCGAAGCGGTCGCGCGTCTGCTTGACGGCCTCGATCACTGAGCGGTCCGCATCGTTCATGGCGACGAACGTATCGAAGTCCAGGTCGATGATGATCTCCTGGTCGCCTCTTTGCGAGTTGACGCAGTAGTACACCGAGCGGCCCAGCTTCTCGATCGCGCGCCCGAGTTCCACGAGCGCGAGCACGCCGTTCGAGTGTGTCACGGCGAAAAGCGGCGCGCAGATGATGAAGTCGGGCTGGGTCATGGTCGTTTCACTCGCTGAAGATGTGCGGCCACGCAAAAAAGCGCCGGAGGGAGCCGGCGCTTTTACGCATTCGGACAGGCTTCAGTCTAGCGACCCGCGCCGGCAGCAATTGCGCGAATACCGGCCCGATTTGCCCGTATTTCCGGGCACAGGGGCCCGCCGCGGGGGATCGCCGCGGGGGGGATTACTGCATGCGCCCGCCCGCGGCCGCCACGGCGGCCACCGGCGCGGGAACACGCAGTGCCGCGGGCTGCACCGCCTGGCGAATCGCCTCGCCGGCCGGCTGCGCCTGATCGTCGATATCCTTGCGCCCGCCGTCGCGGTAGAACGCCTGTTCGGCGGCCTTGTTCATGACGAGGATGCTGATGCGGCGGTTCGTCGGCTGATTCGAATCGTTGCCGGAGAGGGGGATCACGTCGGCAAGCCCGCGCACCTGCAGTACTTTTTCGTTACGCATGCCGCCCGCCACCAGCGCGCGGCGCGCGGCGTTGGCGCGCTCGGACGACAGCTCCCAATTCGTGTAGCCCACCGGGCCGCCGACGTAGGGAACGTCGTCGGTATGGCCCGCGATCGAAATGTGGTTTTCCACGTCGTTGAGCGCCCCGCCGATCTGCGTGAGGATCGTGGCGGCGTATGGCTCGAGCCGGGTGCTGCCGGAGGCGAACATCGGGCGCTTTTGCGAGTCGACGATTTCGATGCGCAGGCCCTCGGCCGTAATCGAAATGCGGATCTGGTCCTTGTAGGCATTCAGCGCCGGCACGTGCTCGATCAGGGCCGTGAGTTTCGATTTGAGCTGCTGCAACCGCGCCAGATCGTCCGCGGCGAGCGAAGTCGTCGCCGACGTGGGCCGCTCGGGCTGCGTCATGGCGCCCACGGCCGGCCGCGTATCGGCGAGGTCGTGGCCACCGCCCTGCACGACGCTCGGCCGCGCGGTGTCGGACGTATCCTTGCCCTGCATGAGCGCCGAAAGCGGCGTATTGAAGTAATCGGCGATGCCCTGCTTTTCGTACTTCGAAGTCGAACTGAGCAGCCACATCAGCAGGAAGAACGCCATCATCGCGGTCACGAAGTCCGCGTACGCGATCTTCCACGCTCCGCCGTGATGTCCGCCGTGGTCGCCGCCCTTCTTCGAGCGGCGCACGACGATACTCATCGGCCGCTTCTCGGCCGCCTCGCGTGAGAGCCTGTCACCCATCGTCCGCTCCTTACGACTGCGCCGGCTTGGCGGCGACCTTGGTCGCGCGCACGGCGTCGTCGAGTTCCTGGAAGGTCGGGCGCACCGAGGTGAACAGTACCTTACGGCCGAATTCCGCCGCGATCGGCGGCGCATAGCCGCTCAGCGAGGCGAGCAAAACCACCTTGACGCATTGGAACGGCTTGGCCGCGTCGCGGCCTTTCGCGTTGAGCAGATCGGCAACGGGACCCACGAAACCGTAGGCGAGCAAGATCCCGAGGAACGTGCCGACGAGTGCCGCGGCGATCATCTCTCCGAGCACGGCCGGGGCGGCGCCCACCGAGCCCATCGTGTGCACGACGCCCATCACGGCCGCGACGATGCCGAAGGCCGGCAGGCCATCGGCCATCTTCTGGATGGCATTCGCGGCGATCGCCTCTTCGGCGTGGTGCGTGACGAGCTCCTCGTCCATGAGGTCCTGCATCTCGAGCACGTTGATGTTGCCCGTCGACATCATGCGCAGATAGTCGATGATGAAGTCGCGCAGATGATGATCGGAGATGATGTGCGGATACTTCTGGAAAAGCGGGCTCTGATCGGGTGCGTCGACATCCGCTTCGAGCGCCATCATCCCTTCCTTGCGCGCCTTTTGCAGCAGTTCGTAGAGCAGCGCGATCAACTCGAGGTACTTCTGCTTGTCGTAGCTGCCGCCGCGAAAGATCGAGGGCAGGCTCTTGAGCGTCTTTCTCAGCGTGCTCGTGGGGTTGCTGACCACGAATGCCCCGATGGCAGCCCCGAAGATACAGACGAGCTCGAATGGCTGTATGAGCGCGGCGATGTGGCCGCCCTCGCCGACGAAGCTCCCGATGATCGACCCGATCACCAAGACCCAACCAATGACGACAAACATGTTCTCTCCTATTGCGGCGAGTGCGCACTTCCCTTCCAAGCCGCGCGATGTCGTCGTACGGTGGTGCGTTGGTGCAATTGCGTTTTCCTGCGAAGCAAAGCGCCGCCCATCGCCCGCAATGCGAATCGGGCAGCCGACATGGCGTTTCCTGCCACTGACGCCAGGCGGCACGGCTTCGTTTCCTTCAAGCGTGGTATCGGCGCGAGAGGGACAAATCTGAAGTGCGGCCCCCTGGAAAAAATGGGGCGGAGGCCTGCTGCGGTGAGAGGATCGGTACGTCTTGCCGATCCCGGAGGACGCGTGCGTACAGTAGGAAGCGCCCCCGCCGGAGTCTAACAACCTTCAAAAATCATATAAACATTTGTATGAATATTGGCTATCATCGCGAACTGGACCGATCCGCCCTGCCCCGCTTCGCGGCGCAACACGCCTCGCGCGGGCAAACGATTGCGGGCGACCGGCCTGCCGCGCGCGCCGCTTCGCACGCGGCGAGACGTCATGACAAGAAAGCCGGGCGCGCGGGCCGCGCTCGCCACACATAGCAAGGGACCATCATCATGTTTCGCAATCTATCCGTCAGGACGGGGCTGACGCTGGCAACGAGCATCTTCGTCATGCTCGTGATCGTGGTGGGCGCGCTCGCCTTTACCTCGATGCGCACCGCCAACCGGGCGCTGGCGCGCATGTACGAGCACGATCTCGCGGCAACCGACGCGCTCACGCGCAGCTCGGAACTGCTGCTGCGTTGCCGCTCGGCGAAGAACCGTTACGAATCGCTGATCGGCAAGCAACAGGAAGACGATGCGGCCAAGCAACTGCAACTCGCATACGGCTTTTGCAACGAGTCCCAGAAGCAGTGGGAAGCGTTCGCGGCGGTACCGGTGTCGGGCGACGCGCGCGCGCTCCTCGACGATGCGGCGGCAAAGCACGCGGCGATGATGGCGCAGGGCATCATGCCGGAATTCGACGCGCTCAAGGCGCGGGACTTCGAAGCGTATCGCCGCATTCAGCTCGAATACAGCAGCCCGCTTTACAACGCATTCGACAAGCTTTCAGGGCCGCTGCGCGAGTACGCGGCGGCGCGTGCGAAGTCGCGCTTCGACGAGACGAACGAGCAGGCACGCATGGTCAACACCGTGATTGCGGTTTGCGCGTTGCTGGCGGTAGGTATCGGAATTTACGTGCGCTTCGCGCTGACGCGTGCCGTGGTCGATCCGCTCAACGTCATGGTGAGCGACTTCGAGCGCATCGCGCAGGGCGATTTGAACCGGCGCATCGAAGTGAGCGGACGCAACGAGATCGGCAAGCTGCAGGATGCCCTGCACCGGATGCAGGCCGAGTTGGCCGGCACGGTCCACAGCATTCGCGCGACGACGGGCTCCATCACCGTGGCGGCGAGCGAAATCGCCGTGGGCAACGCCGATCTGTCGGCTCGCACCGAACAACAGGCCGCGTCGCTCGAAGAAACGGCGGCCAGCATGGAGCAGTTGACGGGCACCGTGCAGCAAAACGCCGAGAACGCGCGGCAGGCGTCGCAGCTCGCGCAGAGCGCGTCGGAGATCGCGCACAAGGGCAGCGAGGTGGTGGGCAACGTCGTGGCCACGATGGACGAGATCAATCGGAGTTCGGCCAAGATCGCGGACATCATCGCCATTATCGAAGGCATCGCGTTTCAGACCAACATCCTCGCGCTCAATGCGGCCGTGGAAGCGGCGCGCGCGGGTGAAGAGGGCCGTGGTTTCGCCGTAGTCGCGGGCGAAGTGCGCAGCCTCGCGCAGCGATCGTCGAACGCGGCGCGCGAGATCAAGGCGCTGATCGATACGTCGATCGACCGCGTGCAGGCCGGCGCCGGGCTCGTGGACCAAGCCGGCAGGACGATGGACGAAATCACGGCCGCCGTGCGACGCGTGACCGACATCATGGGCGAGATTTCGGCGGCCTCCGACGAGCAAAGCCGCGGCATTCAGCAGGTAGGGCAGGCGGTGACGCAGATGGACGAGGTGACGCAGCAAAACGCGGCGCTCGTCGAACAGGCGGCCGCGGCTGCGCAGTCGCTCGACGAGCAGGCCAGGGCATTGAAGCAGGCGGTGGCTGTTTTCGCGGTGCAGGCGTAATGGCGGGGCGGCCTTGCAGATGCGTTTCGATCGCAAACGAAACGCGCACGGCATCCGGGCACGTGCATTGTTGAGCCGGTGAGCGGCTGCGCCGGGGCGGCGCCCCGGCTATCGGCGCGAGTGCGCCGGCCCACACACCAACATCAAACCAACATCAAACCGACATCAACGATGTTCGGTGAAAAAGCTCACGCCCTGATTGACGGCACAGGTGTAGCCGATCTGCGAGCCGATGCGCGTGTACGACGGCAGCGAGAACATGTCCATCGTGAACGCGATCGTCTGGTCGGGCTTCACCTGATAGCGGATGAACTGCCATATCGGCTGGCCCGTGCGATCGACGGTGGCGTGCTCGTCCGCGAAGCTGAGCGTGCCATCCTGAACGATCCGGTAGGCACCGATCCTGAGTCCGCCCCGGGTCGTGCCGGGCGAGGTGGTGCCGGCGGCGGGAGCGCAGACGGTGAGGTCGACCGTGGCGGCTACGCTTGCACCGCGCGCAAGTGCCGCTTCCACCTGAGACAAGCTCGACAGTTGGATCGTGGAAGAAGCGAAAGCCGCGCTCGAACACGCGGCCAGCGAAACAGCAGTCACTAACGTTCTAAGCATCTTTTACCCTCGGTTGATATAGGGAAGCGCACCG
Source organism: Trinickia caryophylli (assembly GCF_034424545.1). Taxonomy (NCBI): domain Bacteria; kingdom Pseudomonadati; phylum Pseudomonadota; class Betaproteobacteria; order Burkholderiales; family Burkholderiaceae; genus Trinickia; species Trinickia caryophylli. The sequence goes on from NZ_CP139970.1 coordinate 2,077,123, forward strand.
GCAACACGCGCGGGCTGCATGCGCGCGTTCGATACCGCCAGATAGACGGCAACGCCTGCCCGCTTGCCGTTGCCCAGCGCCCCTCTCGTGGCGCCGACGAAGCGGGAAGGCCGCACCTGTCCGCCGTAAGTGGCGGCGCGGCGGAAAAAGGTTGCGGGCACGCAAAAAAATACGGCCGACGCAGGCCATCCCGGCCCCCTCTCTGCCAGCCATGGCCAACCTCCGGGCGGCCTTGCGCGACGAGCAATCGCAATCCGAAAGGAAAGGACCAATCTCGGAAGGAGGCGCGCCGTCGAAAACTTACACTCGTGCCCCAGGCGTCTTTCGAACAAAGGAGCTAGGCATGGACGGAAAACGCGGATCGGGCGGACGAGATGGACATCACGACGAAGCGGCGCTTGTCGAGCAATACGCGGCACTCGTCGAAGCGCACGGCGATCTGACAGAGGCGTTCGGCATCGCCGCGCAGGATATCGACGCGAGCTATCAGGACGGGATGCACGCTTATCGCAGCGGCGAGTACCAGTTGGCGTCTCGCCATTTCTCTTCGCTCGCCTTTCTGAATCCCCGGGATGGCCAACTGCACCTTGCCGCCGGCAGCGCCATGCAGCAACTCGGCGCACACGAGGCGGCGCTCGCCTATTTCTCCGCGGCGGCCGAGTTGATGCCCGACGATCCCGGCACCTGGTTTCGGCTGGCCGAGTCACAGGTGGCGCTGTCGCATGACGAGGCGGGCCGGGAAAGCTTGCGCCGCTGCCTGAGCCTTTGCGCATCGGGCAATGTGCGCCCCGGCTTGCATGCCCATGCCGAGGCCCTGATGGACAGGCTTCTTTGAATCTCAACCACCCTACGAGGAGATGGTCATGAATATCCCTTCGCTTCTCACAACGCCGCTCCGCACGGACCCGGCGACCTACATCGCCTCCGCCGGCGCCCCCGAGTCCACGCCGCGGGTGCGGCCGGACGCGGGCACCGTCGCGCTGGCGGAAAACGTCACGCTCTATACGAGCAAGGACCGCAAGCACGATAACCCATTGACGATGAGCGGCAAATCGGGCGACTACGTCAGATTTGTGGACACGAAAGACAAGGAATACAAGTACACGCCGACCGACAAGCCCACGGTCTTCCTGGACGCGAAGGGCAGGAACGTCTACGTGGTCGACTCGAAGGAACACAGGGAGGCGGTTGCCGCACTGCGCGACAGGGCGGACAACCAGGGCAGGATACTGCGCGACATGCCGTTGCCTCAGTACGTCGCCCGGGCAGCCGCGCTCGGTGCCATAGCCGGTGGAACGATAGGCGGAACGGCAGCGGGCATTCCGGGCGCGGTGGGCGGGGCCGTGGCTGGTGCCGCCGTTATCGGGGGCCCCGCCGCGGCCATCGCCAACCTGATGCTGCACAAGGACCAGTTCATCCTCCGCGACAAATTGGCGGTACTGCAGGACACGGGCGTGATGCGGCGGGCTGAAACACTACGGGATGCGGTTGTGCACAGCACCAACGGCAAAGGGGCGGCCTTTTACGAATGCTTGTTCAGCACCTCCGACGATACGGTCGCGCTGGCCGAGCAGGAAGCGTCGAGACGGCTCGATGCACTCGTCGAGCAAGAGGGCAAAGCCGCTGCTCAGCCGGCCGCCTGAGCCAAGTGCGACGCCGGCGCGGCGCACCGGGCGACGTGCCGCCGCATCTCCGCGCGCTCCCCGACATCTCCGGCGTCTTTGCCGCGGCCTGAAACCCAGTGCTCAATTCGTCCAACGCCCGGCGGATGGACTGAACCGACCCGAGCGGCCGCGCGATGGCCTTGAATCGATCGTTATCGGTTCGCGCCAGCGGTTTTGCTTCGCAATGCATTGCGTTCGGCGGCGGCCACTGCGGGGTCCCACGAGCCGATGTCCGCGTCCTTGCCATGCCCGTTCGGTTGGCCGTCCGCGCCGAGGCTCACGACCTCGATCTCGCCATGGGGGCCCGGATTCAGATACTGGTAGGGGTGCCCGAACGGGTCATCTGGCAGGCGAGCCAGATAGCCGCCCCTCCAATTCTCCGGTATCGGCTCGATGACCGGCTTCTCCACCAGCGCCCGCAGCCCTTGCGCCTGTGATGGATAAGTGCCGTTATCGAGGCGATACAGCGTGAGCGCGAGCACGATGATGGCGATGTCCTGCGTGGCGACGGTTCGCTTCGCTTCGTAGTCACGCGTGTGCGCGCCCGGGGCTGCATTTTCGTGGGCAGCGACCTTGCGCGCAGCAGTGGCGTTCGCGCAGTTCGGATCGTTACGCAGTTGAGCGGAGTCTGCTTCGCACGCCGCGAGCACAGCTCGACGCAGATTGGCATTGCCGTCGAACTCTTCCACGCTGTGGACGTGATCGACCGAAGATACCTGCGCGGCGGGCTTGCAAGCGGCGAGGGCAGCCGAGAGCAGCAACGGACATAACAACTGCGATCTTGTCATCGACGATCCTGGAAGTCTTTGAGTGCGCGCTATCGCTTGGCGGCACGAGGAGTATAAGTCCATGCGGCGATCCGCTGGTCCGCGGGTGGCGGTTCCGCACGGCCGAAATCGCAAGGACGTTCGAAGCGCTCGTTAGCCGAATCGATCGTACGAGGTATCGAACGGGCCGCCGTGTATCGAAAGCGACCGTTTTGCTCTATGCTCGGGCGTCGAAGCGAAAGGCGCGCTGCTGGCCTGTGCGCGTCGCCCACGGGCCAGCCAGCGACCGCCAAACCGCGCGAAACCGTGCCAAGCGCGCCGACGCAAAGCGCCGCAGGCAACCGGCTCATAAAATGGAGCGGTCGCTGGAAACAAGGAGGAGCTGTCCATGACGCATCGGATCGACGGATCGGGACGCTGGATCGCGCTTGTCGTTCTCTGCCTGGGCGTGCTGATGATCGTGCTCGACACCACGATCGTGAACGTCGCCCTGCCCTCCATCCGCGCCGACCTCCGCTTCACGGAGGCGTCGCTGGTGTGGGTCGTCAACGCGTACATGCTCACGTTCGGCGGCTTCCTGCTGCTCGGCGGCCGGCTCGGCGACCTGCTCGGGCACCGGCGTATGTTTCTCGCAGGCATCACGCTTTTCACCGCGGCGTCCGCCGCTTGCGGTCTGGCGAATTCGCAGGCGCTGCTGGTGGCCGCACGAGCCGTGCAGGGTCTCGGTGGCGCGGTGGTATCGGCCGTGTCGCTGTCGCTGATCATGAACCTGTTTACGTCGCAGGCCGACCGCGCCAAGGCGATGGGCATCTACGGCTTCGTGTGCGCGGGCGGCGGCAGCATCGGCGTGCTGCTGGGTGGCGTGCTGACGAGCGTGCTGAACTGGCACTGGATCTTTCTCGTCAACGTGCCGATCGGTGTGGCCGTGTATCTCGCATGCATGACCTTGCTGCCCGCGGGCCAGCCGCTCGCACAACGCGAGAAGCTCGACGTGGGCGGCGCGCTTGCCGTCACGAGTTCGCTCATGCTGGCCGTTTATGCCATCGTGCATGGCAACGAGGCCGGATGGATATCGACGCAAACGCTTACCGGACTCGGCGCCGCCATTGCGCTGATGATTGCGTTTCTCGTCATCGAGGCGCGCGTCACGCATCCGCTGATGCCGCTGCGCATGTTCGCCCTGCGCAACGTCGCCACGGCCAACGTCGTCGGCGTGCTTTGGGCGGCCGCGATGTTCGCGTGGTTCTTCATGTCCGCACTGTATTTGCAGCGGGTGCTCAAATACAGCGCCATGGAAGTCGGCCTGTCGTTCCTGCCGGCCAACATCATCATGGCCGTGTTCTCGCTGGGATTGTCGGCAAAACTGGTGATGCGCTTCGGCGTACGCGGTCCGCTGGCGGTGGGGCTGCTGATCGCGGCGCTCGGGCTCGCCTCCTTCGCGCGGGTACCCGTCGATGGAGAATTCACGGCGGACGTGCTGCCCGGGATGATCCTGCTCGGGCTCGGGGCCGGGGTGGCGTTCAACCCGGTGCTGCTGGCCGCCATGAGCGATGTCGCCCCGGAAGAATCCGGGCTCGCGTCAGGGGTGGTCAATACCTCGTTCATGATGGGTGGAGCGCTCGGCCTCGCGGTTCTGGCGAGTCTCGCGAGCGCGCAGACGCGGGAACTCGTGGCGGCAGGCACGGACCTCAGCGCGGCCCTCAACCATGGATACCGGCTCGCGTTCCTGCTCGGCGCAATTGCGGCGGCACTCGCGGCGACGTTCGCGGGCCTCTTTCTGCGAACACGCACGCACGGTGTGGCGGACGGCGCGCGCGATGCTTCGCGCCCTGTTTCCGGCAGCCGGTAAGCGGGCGCTACGCGCGGCGCGGGGGCCTGCGCCTACGGTTTTCCGCAGGGGTTTCGTGGTGGTGGCGGGTGCGCGTAGGAAAATACGTACAAGACGCACTGCCAGGACGACATCATGTTCCGACAGCGCTGATTGGTTCAGCCAAGAATCTGAACAATACTTTCCTCCAACGCAGCACCGTTCCTTCGCAGCTTCGACAGCGAAAAAAACGGACGGTATGCGACCCGATTTCCTGGCCCTGGAGGCAAAGCGTGGACGATCGCGAAGTGCTCGAATCGATACGTGAATTCAATCTCTCGTATCTGATGCTGGCGCAGCAAATGCTTAATGAGGACTATGCCGAGGGCTTGTTCAAGCTTGGTTTGTCCGCGCAGATGGCCGATCTCGTTCACACGCTGACACCCGCGCAAACGATCAAGTTTGCGCAAAGCCGCGACCTCGTTTGCGACTTTCGATTCGACGACGCCGCGAGCATCGCGGCCCTGACGGCCGAGAAAGGGCACGATCTTGCCGCGACGCACGCGGCGATCCTTCTTGCCGCGCAGCCTGCCAAGCAATTCAGCTGAACGAGGGAGCCAGTCATGCCGAAGATGAGCATTATCCAAGAAGCCCAGGAAGTCGCCCGTGCCGTGGCGCTGATCGAATTGGGCGCGCGCATGCAGGTGCTCGAGTCCGAGCTGTCGCTTTCGCGTGAACGCCTGATCCGGCTCTATCGGGAAGTCAAGGAAGAATCGCCGCCTAAGGGCATGCTGCCATCGTCCGCCGACTGGTACATGACGTGGCAAGCGAATATTCATGCGTCGCTGTTCTATCACACGTACTCGTTTCTGCGAAACGAAGCGCGCTGCGCGCATGTGGATGCGCTCACCAAGGGATATCGGCTTTACCGCGAGCATTGCACGCGCGGGGCACTCGACGTGCATCTGGATTTGACGCGCGCCTGGACGCTCGTGCGGTTTTTCAACGGCGGCATTCTCGATATGCATCAATGCCAACGGTGCAAGGGCAAGTTCGTGTCGTACAAGCACGATCTGCCGCGCGGGAAAGCTTGCGTCATGTGTCAGCCGCCGTCGCGCGCCGGGAAGAAGGCGACCGCCGCCGCGGCTTTGAATTGAGTTGCTAACCGGAGACCTGAAATGTTGATCGCTACCCTATTGGCTCACTCGGTGTTGCTCGGGTTGTTCGCCCGTTACGCCATGACGGCGAAGCGCGCGCAAGGTCTGCGACGTGCGTACGCCGTGGTGCAAAAAAGGCGGTGAGACCGGCGCTGAATGCGGGAAGCGCGGGCGGCGCCGTCGATTACTCCACGCACTGGAACGAGCCGGCCTGATTGACGTCGCCCCCTTCGTACCGCGCCCATTTCGGGTAATCGCATAGCGGCCGCGTGCGGCCCGGGACGCCGGCGGTGTCGGTCGTTACCTGGCCCGCGGGCGCCTTGCCTCTCTCGACCCATTGATCGAGCGCTGTCAGGGAATCCCAGGTGGCGTTGAAGGTGCTGCTCGCCGCATGGCCCATTCCGGGAATCTCGTAGAAGCGCACAAACGACTCGACGCGACGAACGCCGAACCGCTCCTGCAGCCGTCGATAATATTGCTCGGTCGCGCGCGTGCTGACGAGGACATCGACGGATCCGTGTGCGAGCAGCAGCTTCCCACCTCGTTGCCGGAAAGCGGAAATATCGGTGCTCGTGTCGAGCTGCGAACTGAGTTCGCCGATACGGTTGGCCCATACGCCGGGCTGCTCGGGATCGAGCGACAGCGAATTGAAGCTCGGATCCCTCGTGACGGAATACTTGATCCACTGATCGGTCAGCACGCTGATGTATGGCGCCGTGGAAGGCATAGGATTCGCCGGCTGCGAGGTGCCCAAGGCGAGGAAGGTCACCACAGGCTCGACGGGGGAACTACGCGTGGTCATGCCGAGATCGGCTCCCCAGACGTTGTATCCGGGGTATTGCGTCTCGCCACTCGCCAGTTGGAAGCGAAAGTGGGTTGACGTATTCATCGTGTTTAACGCTTCGATCTGTGCATCGGACAGGCAACGGTCGCCCGTGTCGCCCCCCTTGGGGCAGCGCAACGGGGCGCCATTCAAAGTGGCGGTGGAGGGATCGAATCGCGCGTTACATCGTTGCTGGTCGCTGATCAGCCCATCGGCCACGCCATCCAGTACGTCGCATGCCTGCATCGCCGCGTCGTACAGTGCTTCGCGTTTGCCGACGGAAAGATAAGCGCCTGGCTTGGCGAGCGCACGATTCATGCGTTGGCCTCCGAGCAGCGCCGCTGCGTCGTCCCAGGCGGGATACCAGGCAATCGCGCCGTTCCAATCCGACGGCCAGCGTTGAATCGCCGCCAACGCTTCGCGTCCGCCAGTCGATCCGCCAGCGAAGTACGCCTTGCGCGGCCCGCGCATATAGCGGGTCTCGATGATTGCAAGAGCGACATCGTGCGTTTTCTTTATCGCGTCGCCGCCGAAATTTCTCAGCGCTTCGTCATTCAAACCAAAGCGGCCGTCCTGCGAACCCAACGCGTTCGCCTGATGGCCCGAGTCGCTGGCAAACGTCGCATAGCCGCGGCCGAGCGGCACCGGTCTGTCGGCCGGACCGTTCGGAACGTTGCCCGCTATGTTGGGAATGGTGCCGTCAAAACCGCCACCGCCGAACATGACGACCTTATCGTTCCATTGCGCGGGCAACGCGATCTTGAACTGAATGTCGGGCGCCGACCGGTCGAGCGGGGATATTTTGCCGGTGACCTCGCAATATTCCGGCAAAGCGGTTGCGCCACTTCCGCTGGCAGCGACCGGCTTGACGGCGGTTACGACCGCACCCGATGTGGGTAAGCCGATTTCGAAGGGGGGCACGATCAAGCCTCGAAGGCGCTCGCAGGCGGCCACTTGGCGTGCATCGGGAGTCGCTGCGATGCTGGATGCCGAGACCGCCGACGCAAGCACAAGCGCGGCGACGCACGCAACTTTCCCAGCGCGAAGGTGAACGCGAATCATGATGTCTCCGTGTTGACAAAAGTTTTCCGCTGCGCGCGCCGTTCGCACTGCCTGCGCTTTGCGCGGCTATAGCGTCATGCCGCCAGAAGCTTCGATTACGGCGCCATTGATATAACTCGCTTCGTCGCTCGCGAGAAACGCATAGATGTTTGCGATTTCTTCCGGCTTGCCCAAGCGCCGTAATGGAACCTGGCTTCTCATTTTCTCGAGCACCGGTTGCGGGACTGTGGCCAGGATCGGCGTATCGATAAAACCCGGGGCGACCGCGTTCACGCGGATGCCTTTGGGACCCAGCTCGCGGCTCCACGTCTTCGTGAATCCAATCACCCCGAACTTGGACGCCGCGTAGTTCGTCTGCCCGTAGTTGCCATGGATTCCCACGACCGAACTTGCGTTGAGAATCACGCCGGCCTCCTGCCTGACCATGCAGTCGAGCACCGCCTGAGTCGAGTGGAAAACGCCGCGCAGGTTCACGTCCATGACTTGTTCGAACTGCTCCACGGTCATGTTTTGCAAGCGCGCATCGCGCGTAATGCCCGCGTTGTTCACGAGCACGTCTATTCTGCCGAACCGATGCTGCACGCTGAAGGACATGTCTTTCACCGCGTCACGGTCGGCTACATTGACGGTGAAGCCGACCGCTTGCGCACCCGCCTCACGGCACGCGCCGGCCACTGATTTCACCGCCTCGGCGTTCAGATCGCAGACCGCTACAGCAGCGCCTTCTCGCGCGAACTTCAACGCTATCGCCGCACCGATTCCTTGCCCGGCTCCCGTAACGATTGCGACCTTCCCGTTCAGTCTCATTGAATGGCATCCTTGGTGGCGAATTGTTTTGCAGGAAAGCGGCAGCCTTCGCCATGGTTGCCGATGCAATTCGATGCCGCTCCGGACGCCGGATCATTTGCGGACCTCGGCCTTCCGGTATGCGTCAGAGGTATTCGACATTGCCATCCACGCTGATGGCTTGCCCCGTGATGTTGTATCCCGCGGGCGAGGCGAGGAAAAGCGCCATCGCGGCGACGTCGTCGGCGGTCACCATGCGGCGAAGCGAAATCTTCTTCAGATACAGCGCTTTCATCTCGTCGAACGAAACACCGGTCGACTCGGCCCGGGCGGCTATCACGCTGTCCATCCGGTCGCCCTCCACGACACCCGGCAAGATCGCGTTCACGCGGATGTTGCTCGGCCCGAGTTCGACCGCGAGCGACTTGACGAGCCCTACGATTGCCCATTTGCTCGAAGCGTAAGGCGTGCGGAATGCGTAGCCCAGCCGGCCCGCCACGGACGACATGGCGATGATGGCCGGACAATCCGACGTCTCCTTCAGCAGCGGCACCGCCTTGCGCAGGAAGTAGTACTGGCTGTTCAGGTTGGTCGAAATGGTTCGTTCCCAGTCTTCCGGCTGGAGGGATTCGACCTCGCCCGTCGGACCGGCGATGCCCGCATTGTTGACAAGAATGTCGAGCCCGCCGAGCGTCGCCTTCGCGTCGTCGATAACCTTGTCGACCTGCTCGCGGTTCGCCACATCGGCAACGCCGGCGAGCAGTTTCGGATTCCGCTCTTTGGCCTTTTCCACGGCCGCCCCGTCGACGTCGCAGATGTAGACGCGTGCATCGACTTGAACGAATGCGTCCGCAATCGCCGCGCCAATGCCCGCGGCGGCACCCGATACGAACACGCGCAGGCCGGGTCTTGGCTTGAGAAGCTCAAAGGTATTCATGTGTCGCTCCGTTGGTCGCCGAAACGGCGCGGTCGGCCGCGCGAATGGCTTTGGCAAGCAATGGCACGAGACACAAACCGAGCACCGATGCAACCACCACGACGTTGAAGCCGGAGTCGCTCCTGCCGGTTATCGTCTCGGCCAGCCCGAACAGATACGGCCCGACGAACCCGCCCAGCAAACCGATCGTGTTGATGAAAGCGAGGCCGGCTGCGGCTTGTACGCCTTGCAGGCGCTTCATCGCAACAGCCCAATAGGAAGGCAAGATGCCGCCCGCGAAAAAACCCGTGATACCGAGCAAAGTGATTTGTGCCGCCTGATTTCGAGTGGCGATAAACGCACAGGCGGTGACGATAACGCCTGCGGTCAACACGCTCAGGAAGTGGCAGTCATTGCTTATACGGCGGTGGATGCGCGGCAATGTCAGCACGCCGAGCAGGAAGCCGATGCCGACACTACTCGAGAGCAGGCCGACAAGAATCGGCGATTTCACATGCATCTGCGCGACAATGGAGGGAGTAAAAAAATACAGGCCCACGAACGCGACTTGATTCAGGAAGTAGATCAGCGCGATCAACACCGTGGTCGGACGTTTCAACGCGTCAAACCAGTGCGCCGACGCGAGATCGGCGTGCCCATGCGTGTCGATGACCGCATGAGCCTCGAGCGCTTGTGCTTCTTGCGGCGTCAACCACTTGACCTCGGAAGGGCGGTTCGGCAGTTTGAAGAACAGGATGATGCCCACTACGATCGTGGGCAAGCCTTCCAGCAGGAACATCCACTGCCAGCCGTGCAGCCCCCCGATCCCGCCGAGTTGCATCAGCCCTGCACCCAGCGGATTGCCGATGATGAGTGCAATCGACGGAGCCGTATAAATCCAGCCGACCGCTACCGCCCGATCTCTGCGGCCGAACCACAGCGTGACCATATACATCAGGGCCGGAAAGAGCCCCGCTTCCGCGGCGCCCAGCAATACGCGGAGAATGTAGAACGACCGCTCGCCTTGCACGAACATCATGGCCGTCGATAGCGCGCCCCAGGTGACGGCGATACGCGCGATCCAGGCTCTCGGGCCGATACGGTGGGCTGCCAGATTGCTCGGAACCTCCAGGAGCGCGTAACCGATGAAAAAGATGCCGGCGCCGAGGCCATAAGCGGCGGCGCTGATGCCGAGATCGGCCGCCAATGCGCTTTTGGCGAGCGCCACGTTCGTGCGGTCGATAAAGGACATGAAATAGATCCCGCACATTAGCGGAAGAAGCCTCGTCATCGCCTTGCGGGTCGCTCGCCAGTGAGTCTCGCCGCGGCTGTGGTCGACGGTCGCTGCAGTCATGATGTCTCCAGAAGTGGTCCCGCCTGTTTTTTCTTGTGTCGCACGACGGGCAATACCCGATCGGCGCTGCGGGAGAAAGGGTTCTTCGCCTACGCGCAGTGCGCGCGCAAGGCCATCTGCTTAAAGCGAGACGCTCTCGCGGCCCTTCAATCCGAGCATTGCGCGAGCATCGGCCGGCGTCGCGATCTCGAAAGAAAGCGCTTCCAGGATTGCGCGAATCTTTCGGACCTGCTCCGCGTTCGACGTTGCTTTCACACCCCGCGATAGGTAGACGCTGTCTTCCAGACCCACGCGGACGTTCCCGCCCATGATCGCGCCCATCGTCACGAGCGACATCTGATGGCGGCCGGCGCCGAGCACCGAAAACTGATAGCTCTCGCGGCCGAACAGACGATCGGCGCTGGAACGCATCAATGCGAGGTTCTCCGGATCGGGGCCGATCCCGCCGAGAATGCCGAGTACGGACTGGATAAAGAACGGAGGCTTGACGAGCCCGATATCGATGAAGTGCGCGAGGTTATACAAGTGCCCCACGTCGTAACACTCGAACTCGAAGCGCGTACCGTAATCGCGGAATTCGGTGAGGATGTTCTTGATGTCCCGGAAGGTGTTCCGGAAGATCATGTCCTCCATGCCCTCGACGTATTCCTTTTCCCATCCGAATCGCCAGGAGGAGAATTTCGCCGCGACCGGATGCAGCGAAAAGTTCATCGAACCCATGTTCAGCGAGCACATTTCGGGTTTGGCGATACGCGCATAGGCCAAACGCTCGTCGAGCGTCATACGTGTACTGCCACCCGTCGAGATGTTGATGACAGCATCCGTCTGCGCCGCGATTGCAGGGACGAACTGACGGAAGATTTCGGGTGAAGGCGTTGGCCGGCCATCCTCCGGATTGCGTGCGTGCAGATGAAGTATCGCCGCCCCGGCCTCGGCGGCCTCGAGCGCTTGAGTCTTGATGTCATCGGGCGTGAGCGGCAGATATTCCGACATGGACGGCACGTGTGCCGACCCTGTCACTGCACACGTGATGATGACTTTGCTGGTCGAATGTCCCATTTCAATAGCTCTCGTATCGCCGCTGACGCGCGGGGGTTGCACGGGGTGCGCAGGCGCCAACGGCAAAGCGGCCTCGTCTCTTGTCCCATTGATAGTAGTTAGATACGATCCACACCGTAAGGTCTTTTTCGGACAAGCCGATGTCCCGCGAGGACATGAACGGGGAGGAACGGTGTCATCGAAATTCCCGCTGTTGAACGAGCGCATCTACGCGCCGTACAAGATCGCGGCGCTGGTCGAAGTGCTTGCGGAGCAGGGCATTGCCCCCGAGGACAGCCTGAAGGGAAGCGGTGTCGAGCCCGATCAGATTTACGACGCTTCGGTCCTGACGTCGGTCAGGCAATACGCGGCGGTATGTACCAACGCCGTCAGCCTTTCATCCGATCCGAGCACGCCCTTCAAGACGGGAGCGCGGCTTCATCTGGCCGCGTATGGGATGTATGGCTACGCCCTGATGTCGTGCCTGTCGCTGCGCGACTACTTCCGGCTGGGCGTCAAATACCATCGGCTGGCAACGCCGACCGTCACGATCGAGTGGACCGAGTATCCCGATACTTCCGTGTGGCGGTTTCCGGATGCGTTCTCGTCGAACCTGCCGCACCATGTCCAGCAGTTTCTTCTCGAACAGCAATACACGCAGCACGTGACGCACCTCGAAGACGTTGCGGGGCGGCGCTGCCCGCCGGTGCTTGCCCGCTTCTCGTATCCCGCACCGGACTACGCCGCGATATATCCGCAGTATCTGGGTTGCCCGTGCGAGTTCGACGCCGAGGAATGCCAGCTCATATACGACAGCGCCATACTGGAAATAAAGCCACACCTCGCGCATCGGCATTCCGCGGCGCTCTTGCAGGAAACCTGCGACCGGCTGATCGGGCAAGCGAAAACATCGACCGGCGTATCGGGCGAGGTCTATCAACTCCTGATGCGCAAGCCTGGGGTGTTTCCCAGCATGGAATCCGTGGCGTCCTCATTGAACATGACCAGTCGAACGCTGAGGCGGCGCCTGGAGTCCGAAGGCACTTCGTTCGTCGTGATCGTCGACGACGTCCGCTGCTCGCTGGCCACCGAATACCTGAAGACCACGAAGCTCAGCACGGACGATGTCGCCATGCTGGTCGGTTTCAGCGACACGGCCAACTTCCGCCGGGCATTGAAGCGCTGGACTGGCAAGGGCCCCGGCGAGATTCGCGATCAATTGTGAGTGGGGCGGTTGGCGAGCTCCATTCGGTGGACCAGCCCGCACTTCAACGTGTTCATGAATCAGGGTGGGAGGTGTGCCGCATGGCGCGCAATGCCAAGCGGTTGCCCAGGCGCGAGCTGCTTATCGAAACCGCATTCTCAATCAGCGGATCGAGGCCGTGATGACCGAGCTAATGAACTCCGGCGAGACCTCGGTGCCATACTGTTCCTGCAAGAAGCCCTGGATCTCGCGTACGGTCATGCCCCGGGCGTACATGGCGACGATCTTCTCATCGAAGCCTGTAAAGCGTCGTTCGTGCTTGGGGATCAGCAGCGGCTCAAAGCTGCCGTCGCGGTCGCGCGGCACCTCGATGCGGATCGGCCCGTCTTCGGTCAAAACGGTCTTGGCGCCCTTGCCGTTGCGCTGGTTGGTAACGGCGGCCGGCTTGGCCGCGCCCGGTGAATAGCCCAGGTGATGGTTCAGCTCGCCGCCGAGCGCGCGCTCTATCAACGCCTTCTTCAAAGCCATGGTCGCGGCGTTGATGGACTCGGCCGTCATCGGGCCGTTGCCGAACTGCTCAAGCAGCTCGGCTCGAATCGCCGGCAGCTCTACCGGTGGGGTCTTGGGTTTGCGAGGCATATTTTCTCCTGGGGAGCATCATATGCCGTGAACACGAAATTACTGACAGACCCACCGAAGGGGGCAGGTCACGCCGTCGGGGCGCATCCCCAGCACACTCAGACTTTTCTTTTTTGGACTCAGCTCGCTGTGCTCATCGATTGCACCGGCCTCCAGGTAACGTGCAATATCCCGCCAATGACCGCTGCCGGGCAAAGGCAGCGCCCGAAGTCGATCCGAAATCGACACTCTGGCTATTGGCAAACGGTCATTCCATGTTGGGGGTTAAAGCCCCCGGCCACGGTCACACCCCTCAAACTTCTATGCCGGCTTCTTTCAGCTCAGAGAACTTGAATGCCTCGAAGAGGCTAAACCCGATCACTTGCCGCTGATGCCTGTCGAATTCGTAACCCCACTGCTTAAGGGTCTTCTCAGTCGCATCACTCGGGAGAGCGGTCTCGTAAACCAGACGCAGATAGGGCCTGTCTTTGAAGCGCCAGTAGTACTTGCTTTCGAATACCATTCGCCGCAACACCTTGAGCTTTTCAACGAGAAGTGGGATAAGCACACGGAGCGGTGTTTGCGCACTGAAATTAGTCACCTCGTCGGTTGCCCACTCGCCTGAATTCTTGACCCAGTGATCGAATGAATACAGGTGCTTGCGATCCTTCTCAGACAGACCAGCCGACTCCAACTCGTTATCCCAAAGCAAAACGCGACACGTGTCCAGCAGCGTCTTTAGGACGTCTGGCTCATGGATCTCAACATGACCGTCGTAGTGGTAGACATCGACATACATGCCCAAGAACAGCTTCAAGTAGCGGAGTGCCGTCTTGTGCGAGTAGATCAGGTCAGGGAGGGACGGAGAAAGCGCAAACGTGACGGTGTAGATAGTCGGCATCATCTCCCGAACTTTCTCCTCCTCCGTCTTCGTGACCTCAGGCAAGAACTCGATACTCTTGGTCTTTTCGTCCCCGTTGATTAGGGAAGCTGCCTGCCAGAAGATCGGGCGTGACACATAGATCTCTTCCGTCTTCAAATCGACTGCGTACAAGATCACGTGCGTCTTGTAGCTAAGCTCTGTCCAGTAGTAGAGGGTACTCTCCTTGATGCCGCCGACAACAGGAGTCCGGTCCTTCTTACGAATCCTTAGATTCTCGGATGACTTCACCTGAGCCTTAAAATACCTTCCGGTGACTTGCTCTCCATGCACTATCTCAATCTCAAAATCTATCCCATAGTCGCTCTCCGTCACGTTTCGAAAAATTCCGACGTGCCGGAGCTTATAGACCAGAATAGCGTAAGAGTCTGATTCCGCTTTATGTTGCTGAATGCGGGTGGGAAGCTTCACAATAGTACGGACAGTGCAAAGGTGATGAGCATACACCGGGGTGCGAATGTTTGCATTGCGGCGTGTAACACGAAGGCCCGCCCCTGAGGATCGCCGCCCGACGAGGTTGGCGAAAGTCGACCTGAAGCGGAAGCCGAGCTCGCCACAGTCAATGTCCGATATACCACGCGAGGCGACCGTTCGAACCCGGTCCTTTCTCCACGGCACGAGCGCTTCTTACGCGGCTGATCGCTCCGCTCGCCTCTGGCTTCCTTGTTGGGCCGGAATGATCTAACGCAAATTTACGGCTAGCCCCTGGGGCTGCCCTGCGCAACGAATACAATACATGGATGGAGACCAAAGAACCGCAGCCGCCCGCCCAGACACCATTCGCCCAGGCACAGGGCTATCACGTCGACTTCGCGCTCCACACTCTTGGATGGAAGGCGTTCCAAGATCTGTGCGCGCAGGTAATGGAAGAAGAGCTGAAGTGCTCGGTCTCGGTATATCGCGAAGCCCAGGACGGCGGACAAGACGCCGTGTTCCTTGCTAAGCACGTCGATGGCTCCGTCGCGGTGGGAACCGTACAGTGCAAGTTCTCCAGCAAACACACACAACGCTTGCGCTCCTCAGACATCACAGGCGAACTTGAGCACGTCAAGCAGCTCGTCGACAAGAGCATGGCGTCGATCTACTACTTCCTCACCAGCATGAGTGTCGATGCCGACGTCGCGCGCGAGATCCGTGAACGGCTCGCAGCGATGGGAGTAACGGAGCCTCACGTCGAAGGCAAGGATTGGTTGCTCGGAAAGATAAAGGGAAGCCCTCGCCTCCGGGCGCTGGTGCCTCGCGTTTATGGCCTTGGTGACCTCTCGACCATCATCGACGAGCGATGTGCCTCCCAAACCCTCGCCCTGCTAGGTGACCATCGAAAGTCCCTCAACGTGTATGTACCGACGGCACCCCATCGGTCCGCGGTGAACATACTGGCGAAGCACAAACTCGTACTTCTTCTCGGCGCGCCAGCTACCGGCAAGTCCACCCTCGCAGCAATTCTCGCGACGATGGCCGTCGACAAGAACGAGGTGCAGGTGTTCAAGTGCGAAGGACCGATAGAGCTACGGCAGCATTGGAATCCCAACGAGAACAAGCGCCTTTTCTGGGTTGACGATGCCTTTGGCTCCAATTTGCTTATGCCCGAGTACGTCAATGCTTGGATTGAATTTATGCCCAAGCTCAAGACGGCGCTCGATCACGGATGTCATTTCATCCTCACGTCTCGTACACACATCTGGAACGACGCTAAACCTCGCATTGGCTCCAGAAATCATCTCCTCTTGGAGAACGACACTGCTGTCGTCAATGTCGGCAAGCTCACGCATTCAGAACGGGAACAGATTCTCTATAACCACCTGAAGGCGGGACGGCAGCCAACCAGTTGGAAAGCTTGGATTAAGGACCATCTGCCCCTGCTGTCTAAGGAAGACAGACTGCTCCCGGAATTGGCTCGTCGCCTTGGCGATCCCACGTTCACTGGGCACATCAAAAAGGTGCCAGACGACTTGCTGCGCTTCATCTCCCAACCGCAGAAATTCCTGGTCCAGACCTTTGAAGAACTGTCGGCCGAGCAACGAGCAGCCCTGACGCTTGTGTTTCTTGGCCAGTCGCGGCTACCTGTTCACCTGCTACCCGACAATGATGCAACCTTGGTCGCCACAAGCTATGGCGTTACAAGAGCCAGCATGACTCAAGCTCTGCTACAGCTTGCTGGGTCATTGATCGTGCGCCGACGAGATGGCGACAAAGAATTCTGGGCCTTTTGGCACCCCACATTTGCCGATGCCATTAGTGAGATTCTCAGCAAGAGACCGGACTTAATCGACGTCTACGTTCGAGGAGCGAGGCTTGACACTCTACTCACGGAAGTGGTTTGTGAAGGTGCGGCTCACATTCGCGATGCTGTCGTGGTTCCGCAGGGCAGCAGCGAAGCGTTGATCGAGAGGTTGCTTGAAACTCCTAACGAACCCAGCGCAAACGAGCGCTTATTCGAATTCTTGAATCATCGACTTCCTACGGACATCGTTCGGAAGATATTGGAACGCGCACCCGACCTCCCAGGCCGACGCGGAGAACCTCCAATTTGGTTCCGTCTCCGTCGCAGCGAGGAAATTCGGCTTCGGGCAACAGCCCATTCGATGGGCTTGCTCACCGAGGATGTACGCTCGGCCACCGTGGCGGCGCTGGAGGAAGGCGCCCTCGACTCCCTCGACACGTCGTTCATCTGCGACGACGGCATCCTCGCAATGTTCAAGCCTTTGGAGCTCATGCAATTGACCGCGGGACTATTAGCCAAGCTCGACTCAGAAATTGCACATGAGATTGCACGTCGTCGAGCGCAAGCAGATCCCGATCGCGACGTTGACAGTCAGTTTGAAGAGGTAAGCGAATTCCTCGATGGCATCCGCTACTTGGTAGAGGTCAATAGTGTTTTTGATAACAAGTATCAGGACCTGACTCGTGCTTTGCAGCGGGCCAAGGAAGATGTCGAGGCAGAGAAATCATCCGAAGAAGAATGCAGTTTCTTCAACAGCGTGCCTCCGGCAACGCAACGTGAGCGGCAAACCGATCGTTCAGTTTTCAGCGACGTCGACGAGTAGGCATCGTGCCTTACTCGCGCACCGGGCTCAACCGACCGCTAAAGTGCCCCTGCAAAATGGGAACCCTTCGTCAGGGGCACCCAAACCTGACGCTGTCAAATCCTGTGCAATTGCTACCTCGCGGGGAAAGCATGAAACCGCCGCCCCTCGATACGAGCCCACGGACGCCCCAGGGGACAGGACGCCATCCTCGCGAACCCAAGCTCTCCGAGAGTATCCTACAACCTAGCCGTTCGCCAGAGGACGACGGCCAGGTCGGGCGCAGTGATAGGGCAACCATCTCACTCGTCTTCGAAGTATCACTGACGAGCCGACTAAACGAGCGCCGCCACGTCAGTGTACAGCCGCCGAAGGTGCTGATCAGACATGTCAAGGATCGGCTCGTACATGAACGAGTTCAGGTGGATGTTCTCAGGCGTCATCAGCGTCACCTTTTGCAGAACTCGAATGTTGGCCGCCTCGCCGGCGAACAGTTGACGATAGCGCGACAGCAGAGCCGGCGTTTGGTTGGCACTGATCGTCGCCAGCCATGCCGCGTCGTTGATCTTCCCGGCCATGTACTTTTCAGCTTGCAACCTAGTGGCAATCGCCAGCACCACCTTGTTCTCGAAGTTAATCCCGTCCGGCGCCTGCAAGCAGGCCTTCGCCTCCGCATCGATTAGATCGAGAACTAGCTCCGCCCCATTGGCTGACTGTCCAGCTGCTGTGAACAGCCGTCCGTACACGCCATCTAGGTCCGCAACCGTGATCAGGTTGGAATCCGCCTTCCAGTGCAACAGCGAAGTGAGTTTGACATAGTCTGCATCCGCGTCATCCTTCGTGTACTCGATCAGGTTGCGCATGAAGGGGATGCAGCAGACTTTCATCCGACGGTCAGTGTAGAAGCATGGCTTCCAAACCTTCACGAAGACATTTTTGACGCCGACTGCGCTTTGAAGTGTAACTCCCTGCGCGGTCTTCGAAACCATGAAGCAGTTTTGCCGCTGAACGAGCTTGCGGCTCTCTATCGTCCGGTAGAAGTCGAAATTGTGAGTGAGGATCAGTTGCTTGAAGCACGGATCCTCCGCCAGGTCGGAGAGGTACTGAACGATGGCGTACTTGTTCTTATAGTCGAATGAGTCAGCGATGTCGTCCACGATAACCAAAGTCTCCTTGCCGCTCTGGCGCCGCACCTCGATGTCGAAGAGCATATTCAGCACGTAAAACGCCTTCTTCTCCCCGGTGCTAAGGGTCTGCAGGAGAGCGGCCCGGTCGACCGAAAGTTCATCGGCGCCATCGGTGAAGACGAAGCCAAGCCGTGGGACGGTCTCCACACCAAGCATTACCTGAACCTTATTCGCCACCTCCAACCGAAACGGAACCACAAAGCGGTCGTTGAAGATGTCAATGACCGTCTGCCACAGTGTCTTCTCTCGAGCTGCCTGCTCCTGGATCTCCTTGGTGCGCGCGGCCGCTAGCTGGATCTTCTCGAGCAGCGAGACATACAACTCATAGTTGGCCTTGATGTACGACTTCCAGAGCTTTTCTTTGAACGATGCCACATTGGCTAGTTCGGGCAGCAGCTCCTCGTGGTCCTGCAGATACGCCTCGAAGTCACGCAGTGTCACGTTTTTCTGTATCTGCTTCTCTAACGCCTCGAACTTCTTGCGAAGATTGACGTCGCCCGAAATCTTCTCCTTCTCCTCTTTAATCAGCTCTGCGAGCTGCGTTTCGGAAGTGATCTCGACCTTCTCTTCTCCGTTAAGTCTAACGGTATGCTTGGCCTCGAAGAAGCCGTTGTCCTTCAGTTGCTTCGCAACATTGGCGGCATTGTAGTAGTTGAAGGTACCTTTCTTGAAGTACTTGGACGCCGCAAGCAGTTCGTTGTACTTCTTGACGTAGTCATCAATTGCGGTTCGGAAGTCTCCAGTCGCAAGGAATGCCTCCACCTTCTCGTCCATTACCACGTCATAGGGCACGGTAGCGAGCGGAGCGTCTTCCTGCAACGCAAGCTCATCTTTGATTCGATTCAGCGCAACGTCGAGTTGCTCCCCAGAGGCAGTGAAGGTAGAGGAAATCTCCCGGTCCACCTCCCGCCTCGTCTTTGCCTGCGCCTTGACAGCTTTGATAAACGCCGCCCTTGCCGCATTGATTTCCGCGTGCAACGCCTCGTATTCCTGACGAAGCCCTAGATTCACCAATAGCGTAGCTGTCTCTCCTCCCTGCCCTGCGATTTCCTCATAGGGTCGAAGAACCAGCACGCCACTTGCCGCTAGGTCTGCGCCCGTCTCATCCTTCACTTCGCGACGCGTGACCCTGGTCTGAAATATTCGGTCCTTGGATGGGGATCCATCGGCGATGTCCTGGAAAGTGTTGGCCAGCGAACTTTTCATCGCTCCGTTAGGAGCGTAGATGGCTACGGTGGACGACTTCGAGTAGTCCAGTACGATGTCGAGCTTGCGAATGCCGTAGCAATGCTCGAGCGCCAGACTAAGTTTTTTCATTTTTTCCTCCACTCGCTACGGAATTTGCAGGAGGGCCATTCCGCGGCGTTGCCCTTTGCTTAGGTATCTTCGGCTGCATGACGCTTCATCTTGAATTTCGGCGCCAAGCAGTGGAAGTCGAACAAAACAGTCACTTGGCGTATACGCCCCCCGCGATCAGCGGACACTCGCGCAATGCAGCAGTATCGCCCAAACGTTTACTTGAGCACCGCTTCGGTCGTTAGGCTCCCGCTATCGCAAACCCTATTGGCCCTCGTCGTTGCTCGCTTTCTACTATCCAGAGAACGTTTCCCGGATGAACGATAAGATGCTCTGGAGGCTCACCCTTTCGATTCTCTGGCCAGTCAGGAGTGAAGCGCACGAACCCGAACTCTGTTGAACTTACCGCGGTGCATGTCACTATCGCATGCGTGGGACTGTCGTCCTTTCCGTCCTTAAACTGAATAGTCGGAAAGTTATCACCCTGTACAGCCGACTTCAGATTAGGCCAGATCGTTGGATCGTGACGCAGTGCTACGAAATACTGGGACATTCGGGTCTCCCTTCACGCGTAGTCGATTCAGTCGTCGAAATAGGCTCCGCGCTGAATTCTGACACAGCTCCGCAAATGTGTATTGCAGGAATTTGTTGACCATGTGCAATGGCTACGCGCCTTCGCGGAAAACAAGGCGTTGGCTCAATCGATGGATCGCCGATGACGTCAGACCGACAAAAAACAACAGCAGCACCGGCTATATGGTATCGGCCGATGCCCGCAGGGTGACGTCTCGCTGTTCTACCATGATCGCAGTCGGCGCCTCGGTCTTGACGCAGTAAGCCTTGACCGCTGCTAAACCGTTGACTTTTGCATAACAGCGCTTCTTATGCCCGTTTGTTAGAGGACTCACGATTGCGGGAAGATTTATCGTGGATGATACGGTGCCTGTGTCCGCAGCCGTGACCCCATTTGAACTCTCACACGGGGATTTGCCGTTAACGTTCCGAGTCAATGTTGAACCAAGGCCGGAGGTGTCCCACGAGTCTGTCCTCAGCAAAAAGCGCTCTGCGACCGCGTTGTCTGGGAACTCGTCGCACCAAGAAAAGCCCACGGCTTCGTCGATGACTCCCACCGGGTTTGCCTCAGCCGGGAAGACGTGTTCGATGCCAAAACGCAATTGGCACGATGTCGTCCGAGGCGTTGCCTTGGCGTTCTCCGTCGGCGATTGATGCGCGCGGCCTGCGGTACCTCGCAGAAGATGCTGCGCGAATCGGCGCCGCAAATTGGTAGTCTTGCCCGCGTACAAGCAGGGGTAAGGGGCGTCAGTCGGCCACCAGTCGTGATAATGCACATCGACGCTTATACCGCCCGGCCCTTTCAGGACGATATGCCGATTAGCTTGCATCAACCGCGCCCTGCTTCCGACCCACCAAAAGGCGTAGACGCCCGCCGTGGATGGCACGCCGACAGTCCCCCTTGCGTCAGAGAGATCTCTCACCCGATGAACCGAAGCACCTGCGAGCATTGCTGCCGTCAGCGATTGCCATGCAATTTGCACTTCCCCGGCTCTATTCCTCTCGTTCATACCTTGATTCTGATCGGATTGGACGAAACAATGAGACAACCGACCACGCGGTAGCCGCACTCGCGATATGACCTGAGCGATTCCGCCCAGCCCCGCAGATTGTATTGCTGCAACGCTGGCCCCGCACCGCGCAGAAGGCCCCACGTCTTTCTATTGGCCCAGCGGCAGGATCCAGCCCCCCGAACCATCGAATCTCGCTCGCACTTGCTCTCGGTCCGTAGATAGAATTTTCTCCAGCACGTCGCCATCACCATCGATCGCTGACCGCACTACTTTGCGCTCCAACCCGACAAACAACGGCCGAAGATTCAGCCGCGCGAGCGTCTGCTCATCGGGCGGAGACAGTCTTCGTTCCGCAATTGGTCCCTGACGCGTCACCACACCACCGATGAGATCGTCGACCCAATTGGCTCCCTGCTCGGCATCGACGCCCCAGACGGTCGCAGCATCCAACGCCTGGTGTGCCTCCGCAATCAGTTGGCGCTCCGACCGTCGTGTGACAGCAAGGTTCAACAAAGAGTTCGCTAGCTCAACATGTCCAAGGGAGCGTAACAAGGCTGCGGCATGCCGACGTAACAGACCAACAAACATAGCGCGCTCATCCTCCGGTGAAAGAGGCAGGCCCGGCTCCTCCGGATCATGTACAGAGATCATCGGATCTCTCGCTCCGCCATTCGCGGCCCCCCAGCGGGTAGCAATCGCGATCCGCTTGACTGTCGCAGGTCGGCCGCCGCACACAACGTTCACTCGCCCAGCTTGAATCCATGCACGCCTGAGCGCTTTCCCCGGCCCCGGGCGATCATGGCAGCCCTTGGCTTCCGCCACGGTTAAATTCGATAGCCTGGAAGTGCAGGCCACCCAATCAGGAAGATCCCCGCGCGCTATTCTTGCGACGCTGATCCTTTGCCGAGCATTCAACGCAATATTTCGCTGCCCGAGGTGAGCAAATATCGATAGCCCCATGTATCTCTCGAGATAAGCCCGAGCAACGAAGCGCCCGAATAGCCCCGACAATGCCACTTTGACTTCCCGAGCTTGGCCAAGCGGTTCGCGAAACACAAAGGGAGTCCCGGGACCCATCGGCTCGAGCAGTGCATCAATAAAAGACCAACACGCCAAGGCGGGACCCGGAGACTGCAAAATCTCACGTACCCCCGCGTCTTCGATCTCTGTCACGGAAAGACTAACGTGCGGAGTACCGACGGGATCGGCCGCCGGAGGAACAAACGAATGTTGGAAAGTACGTTGCATGTCAGAGGTCCCCGATTTTCTTGGTCTTGCCTGTGACCGAGCTGTTCGAACGGATGCCTAACGGAACAACGACGCTCATCTGACCGAACAACACATCACTTGCGACGTTACCGTTTCGTTACCGCGCTTTCGATCTATTTCTTCGATCGAGGCACCTGCGCAACTTGCGCTTTCAGAGACAGCGTGAGGTTCAACTTGTGTTTCGTAAAGTCCGAGAATCGATATTTCCCGGGCTCGCTCGCGGGGACGCGCTTCCCAGGCTTCGCTTTCCATAAACCGAGCACTACAACCTCCGAATCCTCCTCGATACCTTCAAACCAGTCTGCATTGTCGGTCCAGATGCTGGGCTCAACACTGATTCCATGCACCGCATCCGCTGCGTCATCAACATACTTCGGGATATGGAGGTTGATTACGTTCGTCGGTCGACCGTCAACTATCGGGCTTCGCTTCGATTTGACGACTCCGTGCAGCGCAATCGGATGTTTGACGGTCAGGAGGGATACCGCACGGAACGCCTCCATGTATCGCTCGGCTTCGAAGTAGAACGATGACCACGGCACGACCGTGTTGCCTTCGAACACGAGTTCGAGATACCTAGCGATGCTCTCGTCATCGTCGCAGGCCGCGCGAAGCGAAAGCACCTTCTTCGCCGAGTTGATGTACGCCGGTAAGTTTCCCGACTTGCGCTTGTAAACCGTTCCTCCCGGCCGCGTCGTACCGCCGCCTCTTGGAGATTCCCGCTTCCGTGCCGTCCCGAGGGCTTCCGCAATCATCATCAGCCGCAAACGATACTTGCCGTTGCGCAAGCTTTCAATCAAACCCTCCGACGGCGTCACGAGCTTTTTCACATTGTGCTCGACTGCGTGCGGACAGTTATCGGCATGCTCGCTGTCTTTCAATAGCCGGAAGTAGGCCGGAACCTTGATCGACTTGTTGTGCCGCTCGCAACTATAGGCACTCTGGTGCGTTACCCCGGTCGGACACTGCTTGCAGTGCAATGGCTCCCGGCCCTTTCCTTTGGCATAGTCCTCGGCCTGCCACTCATTACCGTCGGCGTCGATCGCCGTCGACATCTTAATGCCCATCGGTTACCTCGTGTGATCGAGAAAGCACGAGTTTAACTCTTCAGCGAAGAGCATCTCTGAACTTTCTCTTCGCCGTACAGGCTCAAGCATCGCTGCCTCTATCCTCCGCTCAGTCTGATTATCGAGTTATGAAGCTAAATATAAATACAGGAAAGCATAATTTTTTACAGCGCTTTGTATCTTGTGAGGCAAGAGCAATAAAAAGGCAGGTAGAGAGAAGAGGGAGAGAAGGAACGAAAGAAGTAGCGGCAGCGGTCAACGTCAATCCAAGAGGGTTCATGTAAAGCAAGCCATCAGGGAGATGGCGCACGCGCACATACCCTTTCTCTCAATATAGCTTCTCAACCCGTCTCTGCACTCGCCTCGCCGAAGGTTAAACCACATTCTCACTGGAATCACTGCGCGGGGAGTAATAATGGCAAGCTATCACATGGCCCTCAAAAGTCACGGCAAAGGTAAAGCAGCAGATCGATCGAAGTACATCTCACGTCAAGGGAAATACAACGACCGCACCGAGGATCTCGTGGCAACGGGGTCAGGCAATTTTCCTGACGCTGCAAACGGTAACCCTTGCTCCTTTTGGAACAATGCCGATAAGCACGAGCGCGCCAACGGATCGGCGTGCCGGGAATTCGTGTTGGCACTGCCTGGCGAATTGACGCTTGAGCAGCATAAGGAAGTTCTGCATCAATTCATCGATGCCGTGATTGGCGACAAGCCTTATGAGTACGCCATCCACCGACCCAATGGGGCGATCAGCGGCACAAGCAACCCACATGCGCATGTGCTCATCTCTGACCGAGTGTCTGACGGAATTGATCGGCCGCTTGAGCAGATATTCCGGCGCTACAACCCACACTACCCTTCACGTGGCGGATGTAGAAAAGATAGTGGCGGAAAGCCGGCGCACATTCTTCGGGAAGAACTCATCGCGAAGCGAAGGTTGTGGGCGGATGTTCAAAACGCGGCGCTAGAGAAGTACGGGCACGCCGCACGGGTCGACCATCGCACACTTGAGCAGCAGGGGATCAATCGAGCGCCCGAATATCACCTCGGACCAGCCAGAATTAAGAACATGTCGAACGAGGCAAAGGAACAGTACGTCGCGCGCCGTCAAGCAACTGATGGTGAGTAATTTTCGAGAAAATTTTCAACGAAAAGTCGCGAGGAAACTCTGCGCCGATAGCAGGAACGCGAACGAAATTTTCTTGAAGTGCGTTGCGAACGTCTCTTCCGGATTTTGCAGAAAATGATGCTCGACGCGCGCATCGGGCATCTTTCACGCAGAGGTGGTGACGCCAGCCCTTGCGCCTGGGCCAGGAAAATCACCACCCCTTATAAATCAATGAGTTAGGCATATTGGATATTGATTTTTGCGTGCGATCCTGAAGGCTCTACCGCCCCTTCGGGACCGTCTCACCTGAGCGGCATCAGGCTCTCGCCTTGCGATCTGACGTCCTGAAATACGCCCCTGGCGGCTCGTTTTTCAGGCGCACCAGTGCGCGGCGCAACGCCAGATAGCTGAGCACTTCCGTGAGCTTTCCGCGCCTTACAGGGTCGCCGGCAAGGACCTCGCCATGCACCCAGTCCGAGCCATAAAGCCAAGGGTGTCGATCGGCTCGAAGATAGCTTCCCCGCCCCTCAGTCGCCTTGTTCACCCAATACCTGCCGACCTGGTCTGCATGGTCTTCCAAGACTGCTCCAGTGTGTTCGGCCTCCACCGTTTTGTCGTCAAGTGCGTATTTCGGCGAACGTGACCGCCGATTTCGGGAACGTGACCGATTTGGCGGGTTCGATGTTGCGCGGGGTTGATTCTAGGTTTCTGGATCAGCTTTCGTCGAGTACGACCTCCTTTGTTTGAGGGTTCGGAGCGACTTTTCGAAGCGACTCGCCCTTGAGCGTGATGCGGTGATGTCGCTGCATGAGTCGGTCGAGCATCGCATCGGCAATCGTTTCGTCGCCGATCCAGCCGTGCCAGTGCTCGATGGGCAATTGACTGGTCACGATTGTGGCTTTGCCGGCGGCGCGGTCGTCGATCATCTCCAGCAAGTCGTTGCGCACCATCGCGTCCAGTGGAGCCATTCCCCAATCGTCGAGTAGCAAGACGTCGACGCGCGCCACTTGCATGAGCCACTTCGTGAAGCCGCCGTTGCCGTGCAGGATCCGAAGCTCCTCAGTCAGTCGCGGTACACGCAGGTACAGTGCCGAGTGCCCGCGTCGGCAGGCGTACTGCGCCAGCGCACAGGCGAGCCACGATTTGCCCGCACCGGTGGGGCCACTGATGAGCAGGCTGTAGCCCGACTGAACCCAGTCGCCCAGCGCCAGGCTCATGAGCGCGCGAGCATCGATGCCACGGCCCGAGCGCGTATCGAGATCCTCGATCGCGGCCTGCGGATACTTCAAGTGCGCATGTTTGAGCAGCCGTGTGCGACGCCGGTCGTCGCGCCAGTTCGTCTCGCGGTCCACCAGTAACGACAGGCGCTCCTCGAAGCCCAGCTTGGCGCTGCCCGGCTGCGCGAGTTGTTCTTCGAGCCCGTCGGCGAAGCCGTCGAGCTTGAGCGTGCGCAACTGTGTCAGTGTTTGTTGCATCATCATCGCCGTGTGCCTTCTTATTGGTAATAGCCGGGGCCGCGCACGTGCGCATGACTCGGGCTCGTCCAGTCCGCCGGCGCCATCGCGACGGCGCGGTCTCGGTTGTTGAGCAGGATCTCGCGCACATGTCGGTAACGATGCACACCGAGCTCGAGTGCCAACGCACACGCGGCTTCGAGTCGGTCCCGGCCGTAGCGCCGCGACAGCGAGAGCAGCCCCAGGCATGCCCGATAGCCGTGTTCGGGGTGGCGCTGTTCTTCCAACAATCGCGTCACAAGCACCGCCGTTGCCGAGCCGATCTGCTGCGCCCAGTGGATCAGACGCTGCGGCGTCCACTCCAGGTGTGCGCGGTGTGCCGCGGGCATATGTTCGACGACGGTCGTGTAGCCGCCCACGTGCTCGTTGCGTGCATGGCTCGCCACACGACGCCCGCGATGCAGGAGCTCAACGGCGCCGCCGGTGATGCGGGCTTCGAGCTTCAAGCCGACGAGCGCATGCGGCACGCTGTACCGATGCTTACCCACCTCGACGTGGTAATCGATGTGCACCGTCACCGTCTTGAAGCGTGCGAGTTCGTACGGCTGGGCCGGCAACGACAACAAGGCGGGCGCGTCGAGCTGGGCAAACGCACTGGCTCGGCATCCGGGCAGCTTCTGGAAGGGACGCTCGTTCAGATACGTCAGCAATGGGCTGATTGCGTCATCGACGGATTGCACCGAGCCGAACTCGTGATGACGCAAGCGCGCCATGATCCAGCGCTCGACCACTTGCACGGCTGACTCGACCTTAGCCTTGTCCTGCGGTCGATAGGTTCTCGCTGGCAGGAAGGACGTGCCGTAATGCCGCGCGAAATCGAGCACGGTGTCGCCAGCGCGAGGCTCGTAACGATCGGGGTCAGCGATCATGGCGCGTGGGTTGTCGGGCACGATCAGTTGCGGCACGCCGCCGTAGAACGTCAGTGCTCGCGCAATGCCGCCAAGCCAGTCCTCCATCGTCTCGGCAGGCGTGGCGCACGCGAACGTATAGCTCGAGGCGCCCATCGCAGCGACGAACACGTGCGCGCGTCGCCCCGTCGTCAACGGCAGCGTGGGTCCGGCGAAGTCGACGAACAGCTTCTCGCCGGCGCGGTGGATCTGGCGCATCGAGCGCTTCAGGCGCTTGGCGAAGCTCTTGTAGTGCTCGCAGAACTGCGTGTAACGATAGGTCTGCCGGTCGGCGAACTCGGCTTGGTACTCCTCCCAGAGCAGCGTGAGCGTCATGCCCTTGCGGCGCAGTTCCTGGTGGATGCGCCCGTAGTCGGGCTGGGCGTAGGCCGCAGGCCCCGTGGGCTTGCCCATCAAACGCCGCTCGAGCTCGCCCTCATCCATATCGCAGGCGCTCGCCCAGTCGAGCTCGGCTGCCTTGGCAAGGCCAACGTACTTCGTGACGACGCCCTTGGAAATGCCCAACGACGCGGCGATTCGATCATGCGAGAAACCGCCGTCGAACTTCAGTCGTAAAACGTCCTTGATCATGCGCGTGTTCATCCGGTGCGCGGGCATCGTCTCTCCGGCCAAAGCCGTCGAGCATAGCCCGCGTGGTTGGGGTCACGCGCAACGCCAAACCTGCATGTCGGTCCGACCGGTCACGTTGCCGAAATCCTCGGTCACGTTCCCGAAATCGCCGGTCACGATGCCGAAACGCTCGGTCACGTTGGACCGAAATACGCACCACCAGGCGCGCCGTTAGCGCTTCGTTCTCGTGGTCCGGTTTCGACTCGTAATGCAACACGCTGCGAGACAGCCCAACAAGCCGGCAGGCACGGCGCTCCGAGATGTCGACCTTCTCCCGAATCGCCGCCACTGCCTCGCGCTTGGCTTGTGGGCTCAGGGCTTTCCCTTGACGACCACCTTCAGCGCTTCCATGTCGAGCATCGCTTCGGCCAGTAGCTTCTTCAGCCGCGCGTTCTCGACTTCCAGGTCCTTCAACCGGCGCGCTTCCGGCACCTCCATGCCGCCGAACTTCGCGCGCCACGTGTAGAACGACGCGTCACTGAAGCCGTGCTTCCTGCACAGCTCCTTCACCGGCATGCCGGCCTCGGCTTCCTTCAGAAACCCGATGATTTGTTCTTCCGTAAAGCGCTTCTTCATGTTCGTCTTCCTCTCCGAAAACGAACTTTACTAGGTTCCGACTGGCCCGGTTTGATGGGGGCAGGTCAAGCGAGCGCGAGGTCTGTGTAGACATCAGCAAGCACCATCTTCTGTCGTTGGTTATTGTTCGAGAGCTATTCATCGACACCTATGCCGAGTACAGCAAGTCTTTGTTCAGCGCGTTCGATGAGACGAACCTGCCGTGTATCGCGCTCGACTATGCTGAGTTGCATAAATATACGACTTTCTGCCCGAATCAAGGGAGTTTCCTCGGAGCCTATTTTCAGGTCTTCGATGCCGCGTGCGAACTAGGCGAGTTTCCTCGGCTTCGCTTTGGCGCTCGTGACGTTCGAGCGTTATGGGAGCAGGGGGAAGGGGGGTGAAGCGCATTCGGGCACGGCGAAACTGTAGCTGTTGCGTAAAATCATGCTCCGACCGCTAACTATTGCAATACGACATGTCGCAGAACCCTGCCAACGAAATGTTCAGAAACGAAGAGCCGTCGTGGGCGAACGCTTGCGTGGGTGATAACGGCTCGCCCGACGTCGTGGATTATGCGGCAGGCTTTGCAAACGCCGCACAGGTTCTACTCGAGCAGGTTCTAAGCCACCGGGGGCTGAAGCATCCGACGGACACCTTTGTGTACCCTATCTGCTTCAACATGCGTCATGCGATAGAACTGTACATCAAGGCAGCTATCGACTCACTGCGCCCACTTGTTCATCACGCTTATCGCCTGCCAGATATCGACGTCCAGACATCACATGATATCGGGAAATTGTGGCGCTATTTTAAAGAGCATGCGATTGCACTCGACTGGCGCTATAAGACGGTCATCGAGCCACTAGACACGCCTATATCAGATTTTGCAGCGGTGGATGCCACGGGACAGGTCTTCCGTTATCCCTTTGACCGGGAGAACCAAAAGCACCTGACTGAGCTTGCGATAATCAACCTCGGCGTCCTGTGGAAAAAGTTCCCAAAGTTAATTGCGGACCTGAAAACGTTGAACTATCAAGGGGATTTTCTTGGCGACGAATATCGACACAAAACCTACACCGCACGCCTTTCGCGATTCGACCTTGTGTGCATAAGCTATCGACTGCCCCCGAGAGCCGCATGGGGGACAGAGGTGTTCGATGTAGCGAAGGACGACATTCGGGCGCACTTCAATATCAGCTCCAACGAGTTCTCTCGTGCGGTGAGGCTCATCGAGGGGAACACCGAAATGGCCGCCATTCTTGATGGGTGTCTTCCGTTTTCTCATCTAACGCCTACGCAACTTATTCTATATTTTGATTCGTGGTGCAAATTTATTGAGATGGAGGATTTGAAGAAGCGATACGCTCCGGAGCCGGAAGGACGTGGCGCCTTATTTGATGCGGAGCTTAGCAACGACGATTCGGGTCTGGTCGAGGGAATACGTGCGCGTTCGGCGTTGCGGGTCGAGACTTGGCCTAGTCTCATGGATAATGTATCCCCAGAGGCGTTCGGCGAACTCAGGGCTTTGTACTATTTCTCGAGGGATAACTCGAGATATAGCGAGGAATTTGAAAGAGAGCGGGAGATAGCTGTTCGTGACGCTTTGTCGGACCGTAATGCTGGGGAAGCAAGGTTGCGCCAGTCCGCCTTCTACCTCATGGGCAAGCCACTGGCATTGGAGCACGTACTGAACTCCTTGTTATTTTTTGGACACGTTGGCCTAGTGAATGAGCTGCTGCAACGTTATGAGCTGTCATCCTGTGCGAAAGGGCTGCTCGAGCCTAGTCTTCGAAGGTTCAGGTCCCGTCATCGTCAGGCCTCTGAGGCAATGAATCGCGACCTGAGGTATCCGGCAAGCGAATTGTTCGCACTGTGAGAACTGCAAGGC
Source organism: Trinickia caryophylli (assembly GCF_034424545.1). NCBI lineage: Bacteria > Pseudomonadati > Pseudomonadota > Betaproteobacteria > Burkholderiales > Burkholderiaceae > Trinickia > Trinickia caryophylli. The sequence continues at coordinate 2,107,281 of NZ_CP139970.1, forward strand.
CAAGTAACCAGGCCGGCCGCACAACCGTTGAATCCATAGTCGACTCTTGAGTGAAATCCAGTCGGACGCCAAGTGTTCGGGCGAAAAGCTTTGATTGAGTAGCTTTGCAAATGTTTCACTTGGCGACGCTCACCGCCCAGAAAACGCTGAAGCGGCGCTTTCGACCCGCTGGACCAAACCGCGTACGAGAGCCTGAAGGGGAGTGATGTTTGCTAACGATGCCTTTGGAGTTGTGAAGAACTGCCACTTGCTCCATCCCGGTAGGTCGCCCAAGCACTTCGTGACCTTACCTAACGTCTTTCGGTCGATGTCTTCGGTCAGATAGAAAGCGGGGTAGAACCGGGTAGTTCCCACCTCCACGAAAAAGATACGCCCGGCCTTTACCGCCTTGTCGAGCGCCTGGCGCGTAATACGCAGCCCTTCCCACGTTTCGCAGGCCGTTAGAAGTTTACCGGCTTTCACGAGCTTTTGCCTTTCCGGGATAGCTTGGCAGCTCGGCCAATCCCAGCACGGGTCAGATCGGTCCGACGTTCGAGGAGTATTCTGAACTGAGTGTCCCAGCAATCGCCGCGCCGACTCCTGCGTCAGTACTTGCCCCACGGTACGCAACTTGATCAATACTCGCAGGCGGAATTGAACAAGATCGCAGCGCGGCTCAATGAAAGGCCCAGAAAGACATTGGGCTTCATGTCTCCGGCCGACAAACTATGCGAGGCTGTTGCAGCGACTCATTGAACCTACCCACGCTTTTTTTAAAATATCGCGCTCCATCTTCAGCCGCGCCACTTCGGCGCGAAGTCTCGACAATTCCATCTGCTCCGGGCTTACCGGCTTCGTGCCGGCCCCGCCAAGCTTGCCCTCCTGATCAGCTTTCAACCAGTTGGAAATCGACTGCGCCGGCACGTCCAGCGTCTCGGCCACCGCCGCAACGCTCTGGCCGGCTTTGACCAGCCGAACCGCTTCCAGCTTGAATTCGAGCGTGTAGCGCACCCGCGTCATCTTGCTCATCTTCTTGACTCTCCTTGCTTGAGTTTAAACGCTCAGCAAGAGATTCGTTTTGCGGGGGCAAGCTCAGTGCGGCATCGTCAGACTTGCCTAATTTGACGCCGAAAACCTTCTCGTTCCGCGGCTCGAGGATGCCTGGGAATCGATTTGTGGATTGCTTGGTTGTGGTGCGGGCACTCTTTTCGGATGCGGCGGTATCTTTTCGCTGCCGCGACTGTGACTCAATTTGCGCCGACTTAGGCTATTTGAGCCTGACCGGTTGTGCTGTTCGCGCATGGCGGTTCTGCATGGTCCGGCAAAGACCCAGTTATTTTGTCCAACGTCTTAAAAAGGAAAAATTATGAAAAAGAATGCTATCTGCTGCTTGCTGATCGCGTTGGCTAGCACCATCTTTGCGCAATCGTCGTACGCTCAGGCCGCCAACATGGCCAGTCAGCAAGGTGGCGGCGCTTCGGATATGCAATCGTCTTCCGGCGGCGACATCTGGGGCTCGGCCGCGTGCATGAACTGCCACTGAGGCTATTGAAAGCATAAGCTGAGCGCAGCTCGGTGGGACCGACGTCAGCGCAGCCCTTCAGGTGGCTTTGACGGCAGTGCTAGAAGATGTAGCTGCAAGATGCTCCGCACAGTCTGCATCTTGGAGAACAGAAGGCTTCCCGTCGTCCATAACGCGGACGACGGCGGGTCGATAGTCATCGCAGAGCGAGGCTGTGCCAAGCGGGCCAGCACGATGGTGCAGGGTTCGTCCGAACCGTTACGCGCATCGGCTTAGGCACCCAAACCGGTGTAATGACCCAGCGAAACCTGCACAGATTAAGCGGCTAACGCGACAGAGGAGAGGGAGATGGTGAGGTAAAGTGAGCTTGCGCTGCTCAAAATGCCTCCGCGGTTGCTCGGCACTTCCTAGGCGGATTTAAACCGATTGCGCGCCCTCAAAGTGCAGCAGAGAGCGCGGTGGCTAAAGCGCCACAGCCAACGGACACCGTTCGCGCGGAAGATCGACTCGGTTAGCGCCGCTTCTGCGGTGCCGCCGCTTCCCTGTACGCGGCCGCGGTATGCGCACCTGTCTGCCGACCATCTGGTGCAATGGGTAACACCGCTGACGGCCGCGCCGGCGCCGATGTTAGCTGTAATTTAGCTGCAACGAGGCTGTCCGACGACGAAGGGAAACCGCTGAAAGCCTTACCAGACTTGGCGCGCCCGGCTGGGATCGAACCAGCAACCCCTGCCTTCGGAGGGCAGTACTCTATCCATTGAGCTACGGGCGCTTCAACGCGACTGCGCCGCGACCTTTTTTGGGGAGTGGGCGCAGCGCAAGCAAGACCGAGAGCATACCCGGTTTCGGGTGACGCGTCCACCTCGCAGCCCGCGTCCACCCAAGGATCCCACCCCATATTACGGGTAAACGCCGCCCGCCCAACTGCCCGCCACCTGTCGCCGACGCCAAAACCTTGCGTCTATAATCGACCGTGTTTGATCGAACGAATGCAGTTCCTGCCGTTCAGCCGTTGCCGTCGCGCTGTTGTCCCGCTCACCCACAATATCTACCCGGAGACGAGTCGAGCATGAGCGAAGCACCACACGGAGCACCGATCAAAACTCCCGGCCAGTTGATTGCGGCCGTCGTCGCCGCGTTCGTCGTTCCCATCGCCATCATTTGGCTGCTGGCCTACAACGTCAATCAGACGGTTCGCGATGGCGCCGGTACCGACATGAAGTCCGACGCCACCCTGACCGACCGCATCGCGCCACTCGCCCAAGTCACCGTTCGCGACGCCAACGCGCCTCGCGTCTACAAGAGCGGCGAGGAAGTCTTCAAGGCCGTCTGCTCCACCTGCCACGCCACCGGCGCCGCAGGCGCTCCGAAATTCGGCGACAGCAGCGCCTGGGCGCCCCGCATCGCGCAAGGCTACGACGCCCTGCTCCATTCGGCCCTGAGCGGCAAGAATGCCATGCCCGCACGCGGCGGCACCTCGCCCGACGACTACAGCGACTATGAGATCGCGCGCGCCGTCGTCTACATGGCCAACAACGGCGGCGCCAAATTCGCCGAGCCAGCCGCCCCCGCGCCGGCCGGCGCACAAGCCGCCAGCGCCGCTTCGCCCGAAACCGCCGGCGCCGCGTCAGGCGCCACGGCCGAGAACGCGAACCCCGCCGCCGCCGCATCCGAGCAGGCCGCAGCCGCCGCGTCCTCGATGCCCGTCGCGCAACCGGCCGCGTTGCCCGCCTCGGCCAATACGGCCGCAGCCCCAGCAGCACCGGCACCGAGCCCGGCCACGCCAACCGCCAGCGCGGATGCCGCTCAAGCCGGCAAGGCGCTCTACGAAAAAGTCTGTCAGGCCTGCCATGCGGCCGGCGTGCTCAACGCACCGAAGTTCGGCGACAAGGCGGCCTGGGCACCGCGTCTCAAGGAGGGAATGGACGTGGTCTACAATTACGCGCTCCATGGCAAGGGCGCGATGCCGCCCAAGGGCGGGTCGAACGCATCCGATGCGGACGTCAAGGCAGCCGTCGACTACATGGCCAACGCCGCCAAGTAACCACCGAGCAAGCGCCGAGCAAGCGTCACCAGCCGGAGCCGCCGACTACCCGCAGGCCCGAACGACAACGGCCTGCAATCAAACGCACCCGCGGGCGCCGGCTCCGTCTATCCCTTTTGCAGCAGCGCCTTGAGGCTGGCGAGCCGATCCTTCGGGGTCATCGGCGCTTCCTCGGGCGTGGGCGGCGGCGCCTCGTCGAGGCCCATCTCGGCGATGAAGCGCGACGGCTCGCACACCACCGTCTCCCGTGCGCGCTTGCGCTTCTTGCACCAGTTCAAATGCAGGCTGCGTTGCGCACGCGTAATTGCCACGTACATGAGCCGCCGCTCTTCCTCGATGCGCTCGTCGTCGATCGGCTCGTCGTCGGCCCCGCCCCGATGCGGCATGATCCCCTCTTCCACACCAACCAGGAATACATGCGGATATTCGAGCCCCTTCGACGCATGCACCGTCGATAACCTCACCGCATCCGGGTCTTCCTCCTTGCCTTCGAGCATCGACATCAGCGCAACCGTCTGAATCAGCCCAAGCAGGTTCTTGCCCGTATCGGCCAGCCCGTCGGCATTGTCGTAGCCGGTCGCCTCGCCCTCTTCGATCTCGTCCGGCTCGGGCTTCGTGCCCTTGCGCTTCAGCCACTCGAGAAACTCGAGCACGTTCTGCCATTTGCTCTGCGCCTGGCGCTCGTCGAATGCGTCATAGAGATACGCTTCGTAATGGATCGCCTCCATCAGTTCGTCGAGCAGCGTCGTGGCCGCGTCCTTCGTCGCGCGCTCGGCAATGCGCTGCATGAAGTCGCAGAAGATCCGCAGCGGCTCGACCTGCCGCGCAGACAACCGCGCTTCGATCCCGCCCATATAAACAGCCTCGAACAGCGACACCTTCGCCTGTCCCGCGAACGCCCCCAATGCTTCCAACGTGGTATTGCCGATGCCGCGCCGCGGCGTCGTTACCGCGCGGATAAATGCGGGGTCGTCGTCATGGTTTGCAATAAGACGAAGGTAGGCGCAGATATCCTTGATCTCGGCCTTGTCGAAAAACGATTGCCCCCCCGAGAGCACGTACGGAATCCGCTCGCGCCGCAGCACCTGCTCGAAGATGCGCGCCTGGAAGTTGCCGCGATAGAGAATCGCGTAATCGCGAAACTGCGCGCGCCGCTCGAACTTGTGCGCGGACAGCCTGAAGACCACCGATTCGGCTTCATGCTCCTCGTCGTTGCAGCCCGTCACGGAGATCGTGTCGCCCATGCCGTGCTCGGACCACAGCTTCTTCTCGAACAGCTTCGGGTTGTTGGCGATCACGTTGTTCGCCGCCGTCAGGATGCGCACGGTCGAGCGATAGTTCTGCTCGAGCTTGATCACGTGCAGCTTCGGAAAATCCTTGCCGAGCTGAGCGAGGTTCTCGAGCGTGGCGCCGCGCCAGCCGTAGATCGCCTGATCGTCGTCGCCCACGGCCGTGAACGCGGCGCGCGGCCCGGCCAGCAGCTTCACCAGTTCGTACTGGCACGCATTCGTGTCCTGGTATTCGTCGATGAGCAGGTAGCGCAGCTTGTTCTGCCACCGGTCGCGCACCGCCTCGTTCGCCGCGAAAAGCTCGGTGGGCAGGCGGATCAGATCGTCGAAATCGACGGCCTGGTACGCGTGCAGCGTCGCCACATAGTTGCGGTAGACGATCGCCGCCTGATGCTCGTCTTCGTTCGCGGCCATCGCCGCCGCCTGATCGGGCGTGACCAGCCCGTTCTTCCAGAGCGAGATGATCGTCTGGATCCGACGAATGAACCCCTTGTCGGTCGTGCCCACCTGCTCCTGGATCATGCCGAAGCAGTCGTCGGCGTCCATGATCGAGAACTGCGGCTTGAGCCCGAGGTGCTCGGCCTCCTTTCGCAGGATCTGCACCCCCAGCGAGTGAAACGTGCAGACCGTCAACTGATTCACGGGCACCTTGCGGCCCTCTTTGCCGGGCGTGGTCAGCGTCTTGCCTTCGAGCAGCTTGCCGACGCGCTCGCGCATTTCGGCAGCGGCCTTGTTCGTGAACGTGACAGCCGCGATATGTCGCGGCTCGAAGCCCTTTGCTTCGATCAGGTGCGCGATCTTCTGCGTGATGACGCGCGTCTTGCCGCTGCCGGCACCGGCCAGCACGAGACACGGGCCGTCGAGATAGCGCACCGCTTCGCCTTGGGCGGGGTTCAATCCTGCGGACATCGTCTTGGTGGGTAGAACAACGAGAACGGATGGGCCGCCCGCGCGAAGGCACGCTCACGCAAACGCTTCGGGAGGACCGTCGGGGGCAAGTGCGCGATGTTAACACGAGGACCGACGCGGCGAGCAGCAACGAGCGGCGGCGGCCCATCCGCCAATCGGCTGGCTGTTCACGAAGCAAGCGCCCATGCCACAATGCGCGCTTGACCTTTGCGCGGCCGCTGTCGGCTTCGCGAGAATCTGAGGAATGTCCGCATGGCCACCACCTTGAGAATCGGCTTGATGGGCTACGGCTTCGCCGGCGCCACGTTCCATGCGCCCGTGATCGAGCACTGCGGCACGCTCGCCGATCACCCGCACGACGCCTACGCGCGCGTCGCGGCCATCGCCACGAGTCAGCCGGCCAAGGCAATCGCCGATTATCCACGAGCCAAAGTCGTCGCCGGCATCGACGCCCTGCTCGCTCTGGACGAGATCGACTGCATCGTCATCGCAACACCGAACGACACGCATTTCGAGCTCGCCGCCAGAGCGCTCGCCGCAGGCAAGCACGTCGTCGTCGACAAACCCGTCACGCTCAACGCCGCGGACGCCGTCACGCTCGCGCAACTCGCGCGCCGCCACAACGTGCTCTTCGTACCCTTTCACAATCGCCGCTGGGATGGGGATTTCCTCACCCTGCGCAGCCTGCTCGCCTGCGGCGCGCTCGGCCGCGTCGTGCACTACGAGTCGCACTTCGACCGGTTCCGGCCGCACGTGCGCCAGCGCTGGCGCGAGGAAGCGTCGCGCGGCGGCGGTCTGCTTTATGACCTCGGCCCGCACCTGATCGATCAGGCGCTCGTGCTGTTCGGCCCGCCCGAAACGGTGTCCGCGACGGTCAAGACCCACCGCGATCATGCAAGCGCGCCCGACTATGTCCATCTGCTGCTCGGCTATGCCGACAAGGAAATCGTGCTGCACGCCAGCGCGCTATGCGCGCTCGAGCCGCCCCGTTTCGCGGTTCATGGCACCCTCGGCAGCTACGTCAAATACGGGCTCGATACGCAGGAGGATCAGTTGAAGGCCGGCCTGCGTCCGGGCGATGCGGGCTTCGGCGCCGACAACCGCGCCGGCACGCTGCGCGTGCTCGCGGGCGAGCGCGAAACGCAACGCGATCTGCCGACCGTCAACGGTGCCTATGCCGACTTTTATCGCGCGCTGGCGTCAGCGATCCGGCACGGAGAGCCGTTTCCCGTCTCGCCGCAAGACGCCATCGACGTCATGACGATCATCGAACTGGCCGAGCGGAGCGCGAACGAGGGCAGGCGCCTGCCGTTCGCCCGAATCGTTGCCTGAGGAACCGGCGGCAGGCAGTCGCGCCCGGTTTCCTGCCGCCCGGCTCTCCGACTGCCCACGCCACACATACATCACACGTAGCAAGAAGGAAACACCGAATGAAGAAGCTGGTTCGCGCGCTCGCCTGTTGCGCGTTGATTTCGTCGCTCGCGGCTTGCGTCGTCACGCGGCCCCCACGTTCGAGCGCGCCGGCAGCGGCGCGGCCAAGCGCGCGCGAGCTTGGCGCTCAACGCTATCGGCAAGTCAACGAACGAATCGACTATCTGAACCGCCGCATCGATGCGCGCGTCGATTCGGGCGCCTATCCGCCGCCCGATGCCGCCCCGCTGCATCACCGGCTCGACGTCATCCGGCGCGAGGCGCGCGACATGGCCAGTCAGCATGGCGGCGGCGTGTCCGAGGAGGAGCAGCGCGTGCTCAATCATGAACTCGACAACGCGGCGCGCGCTATCGGGGGCTGAACCCGCCCCCTATCGGTATGTCGATTTCCTGCGCGCTCGTTCGTCGTAGAGATAACGGGCGAGCAGCCGTTGCGGCCGTCTCGTGCCCCGTTTCCCGAAAATCGACAGGAGATGCGTCATGAGCCATACCGAACCACCCGCATTGAAGCCCGCCGCGCAGCTGGCGCAATCGAAGTTCCATTTCCCCGGCGAAAGCGCGGAGTACCGGCAGGCGCGCAACGCCTTGCTTGCCGAGGAGATCGAACTGCGCCGGCATATCGAGCGGGTCGCCGCGCTGCGCCGTGCCTTGCCGCTCGGCGGCCCGGTGCCGGAGGATTATCGATTCGAGGGCGAGACGGGCGCTGCGACGCTCTCGCAACTGTTCGGGCCCCACGATACGCTCGTGACCTACAACTGGATGTATGGGCCGAAACGCGAGCGGCCTTGCCCGATGTGCACGTCGTTTCTGAGCGCGCTCGACGGCGAAATGCCCGACATTCTGCAGCGCGTGTCGTTCGCCGTCATCGCGCGCTCCCCGATCGAGCGGCTCACCGCCTTCAAGCAGGCTCGAGGCTGGCGCTATCTGCGCCTCTACTCGTCGGGCGCGAACACGTTCAACCGCGCGTACGCGCACGAAGACCCCGAAACCGGCGACAACCCGGCCATCAACGTATTCGTACGCCGCAATGGCGCGATTCGCCATTTCTATGGCGGCGAAATGGGACCGGAGACGGCAGACCCCGGCCAGGACCCGCGCGGCGCGCCCGACCTCATGCCGCTTTGGACTGTCCTCGATCTGACGCCCGATGGGCGCGGCACCGATTGGTACCCGAAGCTCGACTATCCGCGCGAAACGTAGGCTGACGCCGCGCCCGGCACCACGGCCCCGCGGCCCGGCACCTCAGCGGCGCGCCTCGGTGGCCATCCGCACGGCAAGGCCGGCGAGCACGCTGCCCATCAGCCAACGCTGTACGACGAGCCACGCCGGCCGCCCAGACAGAAAGAGCGCGATCGTGCCAGCGGTCATCGACACCGCCGTATTGACGGTCACGCTCGCCATGATCTGGACGCTGCCGAGCGTGAGCGACTGCGCAAGCACGCTGCCGCGCCCGGGGTCGATGAACTGCGGCAGCAGCGAGAGATAAAGCACGGCGACCTTGGGATTGAGCAAGCTCGTGAGCAGGCCCATCGAGAAAAGCTTGCGCGGACTGTCAGCCGCCAGTTGCCGCACCTGGAACGGCGAGCGCCCGCCCGGCTTGACGGCCTGCCACGCGAGATAGAGCAGGTAGAGCGCGCCGCCGAAGCGCAGCGCATCGTAGGCGAGCGGCACGGCCATCAGCAATGCCGTAATGCCGCAGGCGGTGGCGACCATGTAGAAGAGCAAGCCGAGCGCCACGCCGCCGAGCGAAATCATGCCGGCCGCACGGCCTTGGCAAATCGAGCGCGAAACGAGGTAGACCATGTTCGGGCCGGGCGTCAATGCAACGCCGAGCGCCACGAGGCCGAATGTGATGAGCGAACCGAAACTGGGCATGGGATGACTCCTCGCAAGGGGATTCAGGTCATGCCCAGGCGCGCGGCGTCTCGCACCCGCGTTGCGGGCGCGGCCTGCGCTCCCCGGTGGTAACCCACCTCGCGGCGCCAGTCACGCAAGCGCCACGATTATTTCACGGCCGCGCAATTCGCGCTTGCCGGCGCGGCCATGCGCATGCGAACACGGCGCGCGAGCCCGCCGATCCACGCGCGCAACGCCGTGTCGGAGGCCACCGCCACCACCGAGCGCGCCATGATCCGATACACCTGCTTGCGGCCGATCTTCGATATCGCTTGCGGATCGAGCCAGCGGTCGTTGTCGACGAGCAGTCGCAACGTCTCGAGCCCGATCGCGATGGGCCAGATGCAGGCGAGCCGCAGCCGGATCGCGCCGCGTGAAATCGCCAGCGTATAGGCCAGCGCGTCGTCATAGAGCGCAAGCGTGTGCTCGACGAGTTCGAGCATCAGCGGCCGCGCGCGCATCGAGGCATCCGCCGTCAGCAACATCGCCGGCGTGAGGCCATGGCGCGCGAGCATCGACGCGGGCAGATAGCAGCGGCCGATGCGCAGGTCGCGCGCGCAGTCGCGCAGCACGTTCGTCATCTGCAATGCCTTGCCGAAGCGCACGCCGCGCCCGATCATTCGCGCGGGCGTGTCCTTGAAGCTGCCCGGCAGATGCGCGAGCGTCATCTTCGACCAGAATTCGCCCACGCAGCCGGCCACAAGGTACGTGTAGCGATCGAGTTCGGCCAGCTCGCCGAGCGCCGCGATCTCACCCGAGCGCTCGTCGGGAAACGTGCGCAGGTCGAACTCCATGCCCGTCGTCAGCGTCGTCACGATCTCACGCACGGCGGCGCGATCGGTGGCGTCGAGCCCGTCGATCAGAGCAAGCGCCGGCCCGATCGATTCGAGCAGCACCTTTTCGTCGGTCACGGTTTGATGTGCCGCCGCTTCGGCCCCGATCCGGCGCGCGGCTTCGTCGTCGCCGCCCGAAGCATTCACGCGCTCCCTCAACGCAAGCAGTAGTTCGAGCCGCTTCGGAGGCGCGATCAGGGTCGTGTCCGCGATCGTATCGGCGGCCCGCGCCAGCAGATACGCAAGCGCGATCGGATCGCGCATGCCGGCCGGCAGCACACGCAGCGTGAGGTAGAACGAGCGTGAAACGCCCTTGAGCAGCGGGCCGAGCAGATAGCCTCGAGCGGTCTGAGACATGGATGCGGTACTTGTCGAATTCGGTGAGTCCGGCACGATCGGAGCAAGCGCCCTGCGGGAAGACGGCCCAGGTGCCGAAACACGGACTCCAGCCGGCCGATGAAGCGCTCGCTCGCGCCGACGTACGGCGCAGCCGAATTGTAGCCGCGTGTGACCGCGCCGCGCCGCCAGCACGCCGCAGGCACGCCCATATTCCTCGGGACCGGCGGACCACGGCCCGCCGGTTCTGGAATTACGCACGCGGTCTGTCCACGCCCATCTCACCTCTGCCGCGCGCTTGCGGACCGACCATCGACACGAGCGCGAGCCCGAGCAGGATCGCCGCCATGCCGGCCACGTCCTTCGGCCGCAAAGCATTGCCGAGGAAGACGTAGTCCATCAGCGCCGTGACCACCGGCACGAGGTAAAAGAGGCTCGTCACGTTGACGAGATTGCCGCGTCGCACGAGCACGAAAAACAGCAGTTGCGCGGCAATCGAGATCACGATGGCAAGCCAGAAGAGCGAAACGAGGAACGGCATGTCGAACGCCACCGCCCACGGCTCGAACGGCGCGAAGAGCGCGCAAAGCGCGAAACCGACGAAGTTCTGCAGCGGCAGCACATCGACCGGCCCCTGCTTGATGCGCTTTTGCGCGATCGCGCCCACGGTCATGCACACGAGCGCGAGCAGCGCGAAGGTCATGCCGTCGGCTGTCGAATGCAACGTGCGATCGTCGAAGAGCACGATCGCCGCCAATCCCGCCAGCGCGACGATGAGCCCGGCGATGCGTTGTACCGAAAAGCGCCGCTCGGTCGCGAGCAACGTCAGAATCGGCTGTGCCCCGAGAATCACGGCGGCAATGCCGGGCGTCAACCCGCGCTCGAGCGCCAGGAAATAGCAGATCGAGTAGCCGCCCGTGAGCAGCGCCCCCGCGCCCGCCACCTGCAGGCGGGTGCCGCGCGCCGGCAGCCATCGCCCGCGCGCCGCGCCGACGACGGCAAGCACGAGCGACGCGAGCGCAAAACGCAGCAGCAGAAAAGCCGCGGCGCTCGCATGCTGCACGCCCAGTTCCGCGAAAATGGCGCCGCTGCTCCAAAGGAGCACGAACAGCGCCGTTGCACCATATGCCGCGAAAGCGGCTCTGATGGAAGCCATGAACAATCACCTGAATGTCGGATGCGTTGATCTCGCAGGCATGCCACGACACGCGCAGCCTTATGGCAACGCGGGAGCGTCGGTCGACAGCCTGATCGGGAAAACGGAGTTCGGCGCTTAGTGGCGCACGACTGCCGCGCAAGGCGGTGCAATTGCTGCCACGACAGCAACTGCCACGACCGCTGCGACTGCAGCGGCAACGTGCCCGCCGGACGGCGGCGACAGGACAACAGGAGGCGAAGCCACACCGCACGCGCGTGCCGCGCCGCCGGCATGAATGCCGGAGTGCGAAACAGCGGTGATTGCGGGCGAGGCGTTCGTCATGGCGTGAAAGATTCGGCTCGAATACGAAACGAGCGATGCGCTAGCTTAACCGCATAAAACAGCGAAGGCAATCGATTCCCCCGACGATTCTCCGCCGATCTCCGCTGCATCGGGAAGCTCGCAAATCGTCCGCCGCCTATACTCGCGAACGTATCGACTCCGGCTGCGCTGCGCGCGCCAATGCCATGTCCGTCACGACCTTGGCCGATATCGTCCTGCTCGTCCATGCATGCGTGGTGCTCTTCATCGTCGGCGGCTTCGTCGCGATTCTGATCGGGCACCGGTTTGGCTGGCCGTGGGTGCGTTCGCCCGTTTTTCGCTTCGCCCATCTTTGCGCGATCGGCATCGTCGCTCTGCTCGCGCTTTTCGACGTGCCATGCCCGCTCACCTGGTTCGAAGGCTGGCTCAGGCAGGATCGGACGATGCCGCAAGGATGGGTCGCCTATTGGGTTGCGCGCCTGCTTTATTACGATCTGCCGACATGGGTCTTCACGGCCGCCTATGTGGCGTTCGCACTCGCCGTGCTCGTGGCCTGGCGCTTTGTTCCGCCGCGCACACGCCGTTGACTGCGGCGCTCTTCGTTGGCGAGGTCTATCGCACCTGCCCCGCCGCGAGCAGTTGCGCGGCTCTGCGCGCGACAGCGTCAGCCTCGCGCGCCCGCCCGGTCTCCCTGTAGAGCCGCGAGAGGTTGCCGAGCACGCGGGCGTAGTCCTGGCCGTGCGCGGCCGGGTCCGCACGCGCCAACACCTCGTAGCGCGCGATGGCCTCGCGGTAGGCTGTTTCCGCCCCCCGCGCGCGGTGCGTCCGGCTCAGCAGCACGCCCAGATTGTTGAGCGTGCGGGCCTCGTCGGCCCGGTAAGCCGCCGGCTCTCGCCGTGCGAGACGCCGAAAGATACCGAGTGCTTCGCGGTATGCGCGTTGTGCGCGCTCGGGGTGCGCTTGCGCACGCTCGAGCGCGCCGAAGTTCGCCAGCGTGCGCGCAAGATCGGCACCGTTGAGCATAAAACTCTCCGCAGCCAGTTGCCGGCGCAGCGAGAGCGCTTCGGAATAGGCGCCGTAGGCGGCCGCGCGATCGCCCGCCGCCGAATAGACGTTGCCGAGGTTGCCGAGCGTGCGTGCGAGCACGGGCCGGTATAGCGCCGGCGAACCGCTCACGAGCCGGCGCTGGATGCCGAGCGCTTCCTCGTAGGCGCGCTTCGCATCGTCGTTGAGCCGCACGGCCTCGTACAGTACGCCGAGATCGTTCAGCGTCGCCGCGACGGACGCTTCGTAAGCCCTCGGGTCCCGTTGCGCGAGCGCACGTTCGAGATTGAGCGCCTCCCGATAGAGATCGATGGCATCGCCCGGCCGCTGCGCGTCGCGATAGAGCAGCGCGAGGCTTTCGAACGTCGTGGCGACAGCCGGGGCGTAGGTGGGCGGATCGGTGCGCGCCAGCGCCCAGAAATGCGCGAGCGCGCGCAAATAGGCCATTTCCGCATCCTGCGGCAATTGCAGCGCGGCATACAGCCGTCCGAGCCGGGCCGAGGTACGGGCGATCGCCGCGCGCCAGCGAGCAGGATTGTCATGCGCCAACCGTTGATACCGCGAAAGCAGCGCTTCGTAGACCGGCTGGGCCTGCTCGTATGCGCTCTCTTCATCGAGCATGTCCGCATAGGTGGCAGCCGCCTCGATGTTGGCGGGCTGAGCCGCGTAGGCGCCCTTCGCATAAACCAGCGCGCGATCGGGCGCGAAGCGCAGCCATTCCACGGTTGCGGCCGTGTGCCGGCGCGCCGCCAGAAGCGGCGGATCCTGGCCCGGTTCGGCGATTTGCCCGGCCAGCAGGCGCGCGGCGGTATCGAAATCGAGCGAGGCGATCGCGTGGTCGACTTCGAGTTCGCGGGGATCGGACGTACGCGTCACCGACGTGTCGTGGCGCAAGCGCCAATAACGCTCGCCCCAGCGGCGAGCGAGCGCCACGAAATCGAGGCCCGGGCTTGCGCGCGCGCGGGTGGCCAACGCAACGAGCAAGGGCGCGAGGCGGTGCATGGCCTGCGGATCGGCGCTCGCCGCCACGGCGGCCATGATCGAATTGGCGGCATGCGCGAATGCGGCGCGGCGATTGCTGTCGAGCCCCGCGCCGCGCAGTCCGGCCTCGAGCGCCTGCACGAGCTCGCGCGCGGATGCAGCGGGCAGTCCGCAATCGGCATCGAGCCGCGGTGCCGGCGCCCCACGCTCGGCAAATACGGGCGAGCAGGCAGGCCCGTGCGCGGCCTGTCCGGGCACCTCGACGAAGGCCCACGCGGATGCCATCGCAGCCCCCGCCAAGGCTGCGCCGGCGCATCGATACCACGACTTCCCGCTCATGCTCGTCATCCCGCCGCGGCAGCGCATTCCCGCCCGCTATTCGCATCAGGAACGTTCGCGCCGCTTTAGTATGTTAGGCAGCGTACGCCCGCTTGGCATCGCCAATTGATCTTTGGCGTGCCGCGACACATAGTGGCCCGGAATATTGCGCGCTCGACGCCTCCATGGGCGCACCGCTTCCTTCCCGATGTTTGCGCTTCGCCCGCGCCTCCGGGGCGCCGAGGCGAAACGACGTTCGCTCGCATGCTGGCGGCGCAGCACTGGCGAGCCCAGGGCGCCACGATGTCTCCCGCTTCCCCGTCCGGACGAACGAATCCGCCACCGATGCGCACGACACACACCGCCTGCCTGCGTTGCGGCGCGCCCGTGTCCGGCGCGTGGCGGCACTGCGCGCGGTGCGGCCTGCGATTGCTGCCGCCCAGGCGGCCGGCGGGCCCGCTCGACGATACCGGGCCTGACGAACCCGGCGATCGGATCGACGATCACCCGGGGCCGCCGGTACCGATGGAGCAACCGCCACTGCGCGAACGCATCGTCGGACAATTGCCGCGCCGGTGGAGCGCCGCCGACGCGAATGGCGCCCGGCGCTGGAGCCTGCCGGCCGGGCTCGCCCTCACTCTGCTCGGTTTTGCGTTGGCCTTTGGCGCTTATGTGATCGGCGAGGACGAACGCGACGCAGCGCCCGCACAAGTCGAGCGGCATGCGCAGGAGCCGTATGAAGCGGATTCGCATCGCAGCCGGACGCTGGCGGTACGCGAGCCCCCGTTGTCCGAGTTGTCGTCGCTTTCGCCGCAAGGAATGCTCGCGTTGATCCAGGCGCAAATCGACGGCGTACGTGCCGAAAATGCCGAAGATGCCGCGCGCGCAAGTCAGCGCAGACACGGTCGGCCAGCCCGCATCGCCGAGGACGGCGAACGCTCGGCTTCCCCCCCGCCGCCCTCGTCCGGTCCGGATAGCGCCGAAACGCGGCGCAAGAGCACGCGCGTGCCGACGCAGGCAGCCACGCGCCGGCATGGCACGCGCGCAGGCACCGCCGCCAACGCTGCAGCCGACGCGAGCCCGGCGCCGTCTGCAGCGCCGCAGACCGGGCTGCTTCCGAGCGCCCCCGCTCCGTCGCCGGGCGCGGGGACCTTGGCGCCCGCCGCCTCTCCGGCACATCCGGGCCCCGATGCGCCACGGGATGGGTCGGCCGCACTTGCGCCCGCGCCCGCGCCGCCGTTGCTCGCGGCACCGACGGGAGCCGAAACGAGCCGCCTGTCGCCCACAACGGCGCCGCCGTCGCCGCACGTGGCGGGCGAGCTCGCACCGGGCGGCGTCACACCGGGCGGAGCCGCGCCGAGCGAAGCCATGCCGGGCGAATCAAAGCCAGACGAATCCACACCGGGTGAGTCCGCACCGGGTGAGTCCTCGGCATCGGGCAAGCCGAAGAATCTGGCCTGGGCCGGAACCGTACGGCGGGAACGGGCAATTCCCGCGCGCACGATGGCGCACGTGTCCGCGCAGTCCTCGCATAAAACGCGGCGCGGCGCCAAACCACGGGGAGCTGAGCGCGCCGTTGCCACGGCCCCGCGCGATCGCTTGGCCGCGCTTCGCGCCGCGCCCAGGCCGCCGCTCGCATGGCCGTTCGAAATACCGGCCGAGCCGCACCGCCGACAACTCGATCTCACGCAGGCTCAGTCAGCGCTCTATCGCGGTCATTGACGGCGCACGGCGCCTCCACACCGGCCGTTCGACTCAGTGCCCAGCCCGAGCATGGAGTGCCTGCTCGCGGATCTGCCCGAGCGTGGCGTTGGGCGTGCTGACTTCCTGCGGTATGCGGATCTCGATGAGCGCAGGCAGACCGCTTGCGATCGAACGCTCGAGCGCCGGTGCAAAATCGGCTGTGCAAAGGACCGTCTCGCCATGCGCGCCGAACGAGCGGGCGAAGGCTGCGAAATCCGGATTCGTGAGCCCCGTGCCATGCGTGCGGCCCGGATAATGGCGCTCCTGATGCATGCGGATCGTGCCGTAATGCCCGTTGTTGACAACGATAAAGATCGCGGCGAGGCCATATTGCATGGCTGTCGCCAGCTCGTGCCCCGCCATCATGAAGCAGCCATCGCCCGCAAGGGCCACGGCGATGCGCTCCGGATGCATGGCCTTCGCCGCCAGCGCGGCCGGTACGCCGTAGCCCATCGCGCCGCTCGTCGGCGCGAGCTGTGTTTTGAAGCGTCGATACGCGAAATGCCGGTGCAGCCAGATGGCATAGTTGCCGGCGCCATTCGTGAGGATCGCATCGTCGGGCAGGCGCGCGCGCAATTGCGCCATGATCTCGCCGAGTTGAACGTCTCCCATCATCGGGCGCGGCTCGCGCCATTGCAGATAGGCGCGATGCGCTTCTTGCGCGGTACCTGACCATACCTGCGGCCCGCGCGGCTCGAGCGACGCCAGTGCGGCGGCGATTTCGGGCATGCCCGAGACGATCGGCAGATCGGCGGCATAAACACGGCCCAGCTCTTCGGCTCCCTGGTGCACATGAACCAGGGTCTGCTTCGTCCTGGGAATGTCGAGCAGCGTATAGCCGCCCGTGGTTGCCTCGCCCAGACGCGGGCCGATCACGAGCAGCAGATCCGCGTCGCGAATACGCTGCGCGAGCGCCGGGTTGATGCCGAGCCCCACGTCGCCCGCATAGTTCGGATGTTCGTTGTCGAGCGTGTCCTGGTAGCGGAATGCGCAGCCTACGGGCAACGCCCAGCGCTCGACGAACCGGCGCAGATCCTCGCAGGCCGCGGCCGTCCAGCCGCTGCCGCCGACGATCGCCATGGGCCTTTGCGCTGCCTCCAGCAGCGAGCGCAGCCGTTCGATCTGGGCCGGCGCGGGCGCTGCGGCCACGCGCTGATAGGCCGGTGCGGGCGGCACGGCGGGGCACGTTTCGGACAGCACGTCTTCGGGCAGCGCGAGCACGACAGGCCCCGGCCGCCCCGAGCAGGCCGTGTGAAACGCGTGGCTCAGGTA
The DNA here is from genome assembly GCF_034424545.1 of Trinickia caryophylli. NCBI lineage: Bacteria > Pseudomonadati > Pseudomonadota > Betaproteobacteria > Burkholderiales > Burkholderiaceae > Trinickia > Trinickia caryophylli. The sequence goes on from NZ_CP139970.1 coordinate 2,124,337, forward strand.
TTCGGGAATGCGCCTCGGATCGTCGATCTGCGCGACCCATTTGGCCATCTGGCCGAACATGCGCCGATAGTCGATTTCCTGAAAGGCCTCTCGGTCCAGATGCCCGCGAGCGCATTGGCCGATGAAGAGAATCATCGGCGTGGAATCCTGGAACGCCGTGTGGACACCGATGGAAGCATGCGTCGCACCGGGCCCGCGCGTGACGAATGCAATGCCGGGCCGGCCCGTCAGTTTGCCCGTCGCCTCGGCCATCGTCGCGGCAGCGGCCTCATGGCGGCAGACGAACGTTTTGATACGCTCGCCCTCGTCGTGCAGCGCATCGAGCACTGCGAGAAAGCTCTCGCCCGGCACGCAGAAAAGGCGATCGACACCGTGCGTCACGAGCGCATCGACGATCAGACGCGCCCCCGTCGTCACAGCGGAACCTGCGGCATGAACCATGATGCGGTGACCTCCTGTACCTGGTGTTCGAATGGAAGGACATCCACTTCAATCGCTGAAGCGATCATTGTTGCGCGAGGCAGAAGGGGCGCGTTCGAATTCGGACGCCTCAGCACTCCACGATGTTGACGGCCAGCCCGCCGCGCGACGTTTCCTTGTACTTGGTCTTCATGTCTGCGCCGGTCTCGCGCATGGTCTTGATGACCGAGTCGAGCGACACATAGTGGCTGCCGTCGCCGCGCAGCGCCATGCGCGCGGCGTTGACGGCTTTCACTGAAGCCATCGCGTTGCGCTCGATACAGGGAATTTGCACCATGCCGCCCACCGGGTCGCAGGTCAGGCCAAGATTGTGCTCCATGCCGATCTCCGCCGCATTCTCGACCTGCTTGGGCGTGCCGCCCATCACGGCGGCCAATGCGCCGGCCGCCATCGAACATGCCACGCCGACTTCGCCCTGGCAACCCACTTCGGCCCCCGAGATCGACGCATTGAGCTTGTAGAGAATGCCGATGGCCGCGGCCGTCAGCAGAAAATCGATCACGCCCGCATCGTTCGCGCCGGGCACGAAGCGCGTGTAGTAGTGGAGCACGGCCGGGATGATGCCGGCCGCGCCGTTGGTCGGCGCCGTCACCACGCGCCCGCCCGCGGCGTTTTCCTCGTTGACGGCGATCGCATAGAGGTTGATCCAGTCAACCATCGAGAGCGGATCGCGCAGGCTCTGCTCAGGGTTGCCCGTCAACGCGCGGTAAAGCTGCGGTGCACGGCGCTTCACGTTGAAAGGCCCTGGCAGGTTGCCGTCCGCATCGGGGTTGCCGATCCCGCACCCGCGTGCAACGCACGACTGCATGACGGCCCAGATCTTCAGCAAGCCCGCGCGCGTTTCCTCGTCGGTGTGCCAGGCGCGCTCGTTTTCCGCCATCAACTGCGCGATCGACTTGCCCGTCGATGCACAGAGCCCGAGCAGCTCCGCGCCGGTTCGAAACGGGTGCGGCAGTTGCTCGGCGGCCGACAGCACCTTCGTATTCGGCGCGCCCGCGGTCACGACGAAGCCGCCCCCCACCGAAAGATACGTCGACTCGCGCAGCATGGCCCCCGCCGCGTCGAGCGCGCGCAGCTTGAGCCCGTTCGGATGCTCGGGCAGCGCCTGCCGATAAAACGCGATCTGCTCCTTGGGTACGAAGCCGATCTCATGCCGGCCGAGCAGTGCGAGGCGCCGCGAATCGCGCACGGCGTCGAGGCGTGCCGCGACTGTCGCGGGATCCACCGTATCGGGCGCCTCGCCCATGAGGCCGAGCATCACGCCGCGATCGGTGCCGTGCCCTTTTCCGGTCGCGCCGAGCGAGCCGTAGAGCTCGACCTTGACCGACGCCGTGCCCGCAAGCAGCGCATCGCGTTCGAGCCCCTGCGCGAAAAGCAGCGCCGCGCGCATCGGGCCGACGGTATGCGAGCTCGACGGACCGATGCCGATTTTGAAGAGATCGAAAACGCTGACTGCCATTGTTTCTCCGAATTCGAAAGGGTTGCGCTCAACGCGCCGCAAGCGGCAGGCACACCGATACCCAGGCGGGCGGCGCGGGCGTGAGCCGCAGCGCGATCGGCGCGTAGCGCCCCGAAAGACGCGCTGCGAGATGAAAGAGTTCGGCCGCGGACTTCGGGTCCCACGGGCCGGAAAAGCCGGCCACGCCGGCCTCGCGGCGCTTGGCGTCGAACGGCACGCTCGAATGCGCGAACTCTTCGTGCGTCTTCTCGCCGAGCGCGTAGGGCGCCAGCCAGTCGAGCGCGCGTGCGAGCGTGGCGCCGTTGGCACCGCGCACCACGAGCCAGTTGCGGTTGTGCCGGCGCGCCGCCAGCGCCGCGGCCACGAGCGGCTCCAGGTCGTAAGTGGCGTAGTGGAGCGCATCACGCTCGGCAAAGTCGGCGGTCACGCCGTCGGGCGACACGTTGTTGCCGATCTGCTCGACGAAAAGCCGCTGCGCCGCGTCGATAAGCTTGCGATCGTCGAGCGTGAACGCCGCCATCGAAATGAGTTTGATCCGGTGGCTTTGCCAGTTGTTGCGGAAAGTGCCGGTCAACGGACGCGGCTCGCGATCGATGCGCGCGACGTATCCGTTGCCGAGCGCGGCGATGAAAGCCGCCGTGGCGTTGCGCGTTTTCACCGGTAGTGCGCTCGCCGTCAGATCGTAGGCGAGGATCAGCGAATCGAAGTGCGTCTCGTCGATGGGGTCGAAGCTCGGCCGATAGGTCTGAACCCAGGCGAGCAGGAACCGATCGACGAGCTTCAGGTAGCGATCGTCGCCCGTGGCACGCCAGACGAGCGCTGCGTCGCGCATCAGTGCGAGGTCCTTTTCGGCCTCGAGACTTTCGTCGCGTACGCCCTCGTGCGGCAAAGTGCCCTCGGTGTGCAAACGCGCGAGCGGCTTCGGCTCGTCGTTGAGCCGCGCCTTGACGCTCTTCATCAGCCCTTCCACACCCGGCGCCGCGTTCGTGCGTTCGCTTGTTTGAAGGGCCGGTGCCGCACAGAAATTCATCGCGGCCTGGGCGGCGCAAACGGGCAAAACGGCAGCGGCGCAGGCCGCCCACCAGCGCAGGCGCGGCATGCGCCGCCATGCGCCGCGCAAAGCCGGCTCCTCTTGCTCGCGCGCCAGCAGCCTCGGCACCTCTCTCACCATGCGTCGCTCCTTCTTTCGCTTGATCGCGGTGTCGAATGTTAGCCGGTATTCGCGCCGAGCGAGAGAGGAACCCGGGGTCCGGTACGCAGACCCCGGCAGCGGTCAGCTGTAATCGGCAACCGGCACGCAGGAGCAAAAGAGATTGCGGTCGCCGTAGGCATTGTCGGCGCGCCCGACAGGCGGCCAGTACTTCGCGGTCGCGAGCGAGGGCAGCGGGTAGGCCGCCGCCTCGCGCGAGTAGGCGTGTGGCCATTCGTTGGCCGTCACGACGGCCGCCGTGTGCGGCGCGTGCTTGAGCGGGTTGTCCTCGCGGTCGGCTCGCCCGTCCTCCACGGCGCGGATTTCCTCGCGGATCGCAATCATCGCCTCGATGAAGCGATCGAGTTCCTCCTTCGATTCCGATTCGGTCGGCTCGACCATCAGCGTGCCCGGCACCGGGAAGCTCATCGTCGGCGCGTGAAAGCCGTAGTCCGCCAGACGCTTCGCCACATCGTCCACGCTCACGCCGCTCGCGTCCTTGATCGGGCGCAGATCGAGAATGCACTCGTGCGCGACGAGCCCGCCCGGCCCCGAGTAGAGCACCGGGTAGTGCGGCGCGAGCTTCCTCGCCACGTAATTCGCGTTGAGAATGGCCACTTCCGTGGCGGCCGTGAGATTCTTCGCACCCATCATCGCGATGTACATCCACGAGATCGGCAGAATCGACGCCGAGCCGTAAGGCGCGGCCGATACCGCGCCGATTCCGCTCTCGGCGCGGCGATAGCCCGACGAGACCTGATTCGGCAGGAACTGCGCGAGATGGGCGCCCACCGCTACCGGGCCGATGCCGGGGCCGCCGCCGCCGTGGGGGATGCAAAACGTCTTGTGCAGATTCAGATGCGAGACGTCGCCGCCGAACTGGCCGGGCGCCGTGAGCCCCACCATGGCGTTCATGTTGGCGCCGTCCACGTAGACCTGCCCGCCATTCGCATGCACGATCTCGCAGATCTCGCGCACGTTCTGTTCGAACACGCCGTGCGTGGACGGGTAGGTGATCATGATCGCCGCGAGATTCGCGGCATGCTCGGCCGCCTTGGCCTTGAGATCGTCGACGTCGACGTTGCCCTGCGCGTCGCAGCCCACCACCACCACCTTCATGCCCGCCATGTGGGCCGAAGCCGGGTTGGTGCCGTGCGCCGATGCGGGAATCAGGCAGACGTCGCGGTGCCCCTCGCCGCGCGACTCGTGATAGGCGCGAATGACGAGCAGGCCCGCATATTCGCCCTGCGAGCCCGCGTTCGGCTGCAGCGAGACGGCCGCATAGCCCGTAGCCGCCACGAGCATCGCCTCGAGCTGATCGATCATTTCGCGGTAGCCGACCGTCTGCTCGGCCGGCGCGAACGGATGGATCTGCGCAAACTCGGGCCACGTCACGGGCAGCATCTCCGAGGTCGCATTGAGCTTCATCGTGCACGATCCGAGCGGAATCATCGTGCGATCGAGCGCGAGGTCCTTGTCGGCGAGGCTGCGCAGGTAGCGCAGCATCTGCGTTTCGGAGTGATGCCGATTGAAGACGTGGTGGGTGAGGAATGCGCTCGTGCGCGAAAGGGCCGCGGGCCACGCGGTGTGCGTGCCGGCCTCGGCCGTGCGTACCGCCGCTGCGTCGAGCGCGTCGACATGCGGCACGTCGATCGCACCGGCCGCGTGCGCGAAGACTTTCAGCAGATCGGCCAGATCCTGGCGCGTCGTCGTTTCGTCGACCGAGACACCCACGCGCGCGTCGCTCACGCGGCGCAGATTGATGCGCGCCGCCTTCGCCGCATCGTGCACGGCGGCCGTGCGCGCGCCCGTTTCGATCGTCAGCGTATCGAAGAAGGTGTCGTTGACGACGGCATAGCCGAGCTGCCGGACGCCGGACGCGAGCAGCGTGGCGACCCGGTGCACGCGGCGCGCGATCGTGGCGAGCCCCTGCGGCCCGTGGTAGACCGCATACATGCTCGCCATGATCGCGAGCAGCGCCTGCGCCGTGCAAACGTTCGAGGTGGCCTTTTCGCGGCGGATATGCTGCTCGCGCGTTTGCAGCGCGAGGCGCAGCGCGGGCTTGCCCTGCGCATCGACGGTCACGCCCACGAGCCGGCCCGGCATCTGGCGCTTGAACTCGTCGCGCACGGCCATATAGGCCGCGTGCGGGCCGCCGAAGCCCACGGGCACGCCGAAGCGCTGCGAATTGCCGACCGCCACGTCCGCGCCCCATTCGCCGGGCGGCGTGAGCAGCGTGAGCGCGAGCAGATCCGCTGCGACCACCACATGGCCGCCCGCGGCGTGGATCGCTTCGGTCAGCGCGCGATAGTCGCGCACGTGCCCATGCACGCCCGGGTATTGCAGCAGCACGCCGAATGCGTTGGCGCTCGCGGCCGCATCGGCCGGGCCGACCTGCACCTCGATGCCGATGGGCCGCGCGCGTGTGCGGACGACTTCGATCGTCTGCGCAAGGACGTCGTCCGCCACATAGAAGATGTTCGACCTGGGCTTGCCGGCGCGCTGCAGTAAAGTCATCGCCTCCGCGGCGGCCGTTGCTTCGTCGAGCAGCGAAGCGTTGGCGATCGCAAGCCCCGTGAGATCCGTGATCATCTGCTGGAAGTTCAGCAGCGCCTCGAGGCGGCCCTGCGAGATTTCAGGCTGATACGGCGTATAGGCCGTGTACCACGCGGGATTCTCCAGCACGTTGCGCAGAATCACCGTGGGGGTGTGCGTGTTGTAGTAGCCCTGCCCGATGTAGGAGCGAAACACCTCGTTCTTGTCGGCGAGCTCGCGCAGCGCCGCAAGCGCTTCGGCTTCGCTCTTGGGCTGCGAGAACGGTCCGAGCGGCAGCGGGTCCGCGCGACGGATCGCGGGCGGAATGACCGCGTCGATCAGCGCGGCGCGCGAGGCGAAACCGAGGGCTTCGAGCATCGTTCGCTGCTCGGCGTCGTCCGGCCCGATGTGCCGCTCGGCGAAGGCGTCATGCACCTCCAGCGCGGCGAGCGAGGAAGGAATGCTTTTCATCAGGCGATCCGGGTGTTCGAGCTTCATGGTGGGCGGGCTAGGCTTCTCAGGTGCGGCGCGCCGGGCCGGTCGATGGCCGCGCGCGCCGCCGTGTGACAAAAAAATCAGCCGACGAGCTTCGTGTAGGCGTCGGCGTCCAGCAGCTTGTCGGCGGACGCGCCGGGCGCGAGCTCGATCTTGAAGAGCCAGCTGGCGTAGGCATCGCTGTTGACGGCATCGGGCGTGTCGACGATGCCCTCGTTGACCGCGACGATTTTGCCCGACACGGGCGAGTAGATGTCGGAGGCAGCCTTCACCGATTCGACCACGCCGACGGCGTCGCCGGCGGTGACGGTCTTGCCGACTTCGGGCAGCTCGAGAAAGACGATGTCGCCGAGCGTGCTTTGCGCGTGGTCGGTGATGCCGACCGTCAGCGTACCGTCCGCTTCGGTGCGCAGCCACTCGTGCTCTTCGGTGTATTTGAGTTCGGCCGGGACGTTGCTCATCGGATGCTCCTGGTTCCTGATCAGTGGAATGAATACGGTTGGGCGTGACGCGCGGCGAACGCTCAGGCGAGCACCTTGCCGTTGCGCACGAAAGGCAGTTTTACCACGGTTGCGTCGAGCGCCTTGTCCCGGATCTGCACTTGTACGACGTCGCCCGGCTTCACGCCCGCCGGCACCCGGGCGAAGGCGATCGACTCCTGCATCGTCGGCGAAAAGGTGCCGCTCGTGACTTCTCCGTCGCCATGCGGCGTCAGCACCTTTTGATGGGCGCGCAGGACGCCGCCCGCCTTGCCGTTCTCCTTGCGCAGAATCAGCCCGACGAACGCACGGGGCGTACCGTGCGCTTCGAGTGCGGCACGGCCGACGAAAGCGCGGGGCGCGGACAGATCGACGGTCCAGGCAAGGCCCGCGTCGAGCGGCGAAACCGCTTCGTCCATGTCCTGCCCGTAAAGATTCATGCCCGCCTCCAGGCGCAGCGTGTCGCGCGCCCCCAGGCCACACGGCTGCACGCCTTGCGCGCGCAGGCTCTCCCAGAGCGCTTCGACCTGCCCGGCCGGCACGATGATCTCGAAGCCGTCCTCGCCCGTGTAGCCGGTGCGGGCGACAGTCAGATCGCCGAACGGGGTGCCGGCAACACGCACCGCGTTGAACGGCTTGAGCGGCTCGCTCGCCTCGCGCGCGGCTGGCACTGTCTGCCAGACCTTGGCGCGGGCGTTCGGCCCCTGCACGGCGACGATCGCGAGATCGCGGCGCGGTGTGATGGCAAGCCCGAAGCCGTGCTCCTCGTTGAGGCGCTTGAACCAGGCGATGTCTTTTTCGGCCGTGCCCGCATTGACGACGACGCGGAAGAAATCCTCGGCGAAGTAATAGACGATCAGATCGTCGATCACGCCGCCCGCTTCGTTGAGCAGACAAGAATAGAGGGCGCGGCCCGGCGTTTGGAGCTTGGCGACGTTGTTGGCCACCGCGAATTCGAAGAACGCGCGCACGCGCTCGCCCGAAAAATCGACGACGCACATGTGCGACACGTCGAACATGCCCGCATCGCGCCGCACCGCGTGGTGCTCGTCGATCTGCGAGCCGTAGTTGACGGGCATCTCCCAGCCGCCAAAATCGACCATGCGCGCGTTGAGCGCGCGATGCGTGGCGGCAAGCGGGGTGCGTTTCAATTCGGTCATGGAGTGAGGCCTCGGCGCGTTCGGTCCGCAAAACAAAAAGGGCCATGCCCATCGCCCGTGTCGGACCGGCGAAGCCGGCCGCGTGCGATGCATGACCCCTCTGTCCTCGGTACCTGAGAGATTGCGCTGCCGGCATGCCATGGCTGCCGTCGAACGCGCGCCCCTTCGGTGGGCAGCCTGCCTCGGCCGGGGCCGACGGACTACTGCCGCTCTCCAGAGTGCGAAAAGCCCAAGCGGGGGGCTTTTCGACGCGACCGGTCCTTTTGCCTGAGAGTTTGCGGGTGTGCCCCTTCGGCGGCGCTGGCAACGGGCATGGAGCCCATCGCGCGCACTCTCCCGGCGCGTGCGCGCAATTTACGCGAGCGTAAGGGGTATTGTCAAATCGGCGTGGGCGCCTGCGCCGTTCGTTCCCGCGCGTGCAGCGGCAGGCAGACGGTCAGTTCGAGTCCCTGGCCGTGGTCGGTCACGATATCGAGCGTTCCGCCGAGCGAGGCCACGCGCTCGCGGATGCTGAGCAGCCCGAACGACGACGGCGAACGGCGGTGATCCGGCCCGATGCCGATGCCGTCGTCGCGCACGCGCAGCACGAGGGTGTCGCCGCGGGAGCGCAGGCTCACCCAGACGAGTTGCGCCCGCGCATGGCGAGCGATGTTGGTGAGCGCTTCCTGCGCGATCCGGTACGCAGCCGTGGCCACGCGCGCGTCGCTCGCAACCTCTTCCATGTCGAGCGTCACGGTCACGCCGCTGTGCAGCGAAAATTCGCCCGCCAGCCATTCCACCGCCGCCACCAGGCCCAGATCGTCGAGCATCGGGGGGCGCAGCTCGGCGGCGAGCCTGCGCACGAGTGCGACGAGTTCGTCGACATGCTCGCTCGCGCTGTGCACGAGCGCATGCCGGCCGCCGGGCGGCCCGGCGTGGCCGCCCCCGTCGAGCGCGTACATTTTCATTTTCAACGCCGCGAGCGACTGGCCGAGCCCTTCGTGCAGCTCACGGGCGAGCTTCGCACGCTCGTCCTCGCGCACGTCGTCGAGGGAGCGCGAAAGCGCGCGCAGATTGCGCTGCGACTCGAGCAGTTCGCGCTCGATCTGGTTGCGCTCGGTGACGTCGAGCAGCGTGACGAGGATCGAGACGTGCCCCGGATCGTCGAGGCCGACGGCCTTGACCTCCACTTCGCGCACCTCCCCGTCGAGCCGCACGACCCTTTCAGTGGCCGTGTCGAGTTGCACGCCGGGCCGCCCCGCGAGCCGCTCGATGCGCCGCCGCACATGCTGATGGCAATCCGGGTGGACGATGTCGAACGGCGAGCGGCCGAGAATCTGGCCCGGCTCGCCCGCGCCGAGCAGCGCGAGACAGGCCGGATTCAGAAAAGCGATCGCATTGTCGCGGTTGATCCACGTCGCGACCGGGCTGATTTCCACCAGCCCGCGATAGCGCGCCTCGCTTGCGTGCAATTCGTCGATGGTCCGGCTCAGCGCCGCGGCTTCGCGCCTGCGCGCGCACTGCACCCACACGAGCACGGCGAGCGCGACGGCGAGTGCCGCGGCAAGCGCGTAGGGAATCGTGTGAGCCATGCTGAATTGGATGGGGGCGATAGCATCGGTGATCAGGCGCCGGCGGATCCGGCTGATCGGTCGTGTCGCAATTTGGAACGCTAACCGGCACATTACGCCAATGTCGTGCCAAGCCGGCCGCCAATTCGGCGAAACATTGATCTACGTCAAACAGCCACCGCGGCATGGCACCGGACGCAGCCCGGGCATGGCGCGGCCCGTCATCCTCATGTCATCGGCGGCCGATAGCGTGGCGAGCGGCCCGCCTCCACAACCCAGGATCCGATGAAACGTCCCAACCGCGCGAAACCGCTGAGCATTACGCTGCACCGCCTGGCGCAGTGTCTCTTCATGAGCCTCTTCATGAGCCTCTTGCTCGGGCAGGCATGGGCGGGTCCGCTCATCGTCGCGCATCGCGGCGGCACGGGCGACGCGCCAGAAAATACGCTGCCGGCGTTCGCCGAAGCCCTCGACCATCACGCCGACGCGCTCTGGATGACGGTGCAGATCACGCGCGACGGCGTACCGGTGCTCTACCGTCCCGCCGACCTCGCCTCGCTGACCGACGGACACGGCAGGCTCGATCAGATCGATTTCGCGGAACTGCGCAAGCTCAACGCCGGCTTTTCATTCGGCCGCAAGGACGCCGCGGGGCAGCTCGCGCATCCTTATCGGGACGCCCCGATTCCGATCCCCACCTTGCGCGAGGCGCTCGATGCGGTACCGCCCTCGGTGCCGATCATGCTCGACATGAAGCAGGCGCCTGCCGCCCCGCTCGTCGAAGCAGTCGCAAAAGTACTCGACGAAACCCGTTCCTGGCAGCGCGTGCGGCTTTACTCGACCGACGTCGCCGCCACCGCGCTCATGCGGGCGATGCCTCGGGCACAGGTGTTCGAATCGCGCGACGCCACGCGCATGAGGCTCGTTCAGCTCGCCATGAACGGCGCCTGCGATTCGCCGCCGGCGCCGGGCACCTGGGCCGGTATCGAATTTCATCGTCAGCTCGAAGTGATCGAACGCTATACGCTCGGTGCCGGTGTCTCCAAGGTGGATGCCCATTGGTGGACGCCCGCCGCCGTGCAGTGCTTCAAGTCGAGGGGCGACGTACACCTCGTCGTTTTCGGCGTCGAGACGCCGGCGGACTATGCCGCCGCCGCCGCGCTCGGTGTCGATGCCGTGATGACCGATTCGCCCGAGCGGCTCGCGGCCACGCTGCGGACCACTGCGGCGAAGTAGCGTTAGCCACCTCGAGCGGCCCCGCCGGATCGGCCCGCCCTCGATGGCCGAGATCCGGGACCGATGCCATGCAGGACAACATCGCATAAAGCAACGGCATCCCGAGACAGCGAACAATTAACTTCGCATGCAATTGCTTCTCGCCCATTCATTCCCGCTCGAATATCAATATATGAACGCGGGCCTCACGGGGCCATTGGATCGGTACGAAAATACGCGGGACACGCCAACGGAATAACGCCGGCACGCCCAAAAACCGCAGCATCCTTGTCGCGCACGACATGCAGGCCATTTTGGGCGACTCGCTTTGCAGTACTTTTCCAATCGAATCACCAATCGACTCATGTCGAATTAAGAAATCCGGACACATCATAATCAGACCCGTCCAGTTGTCGTTTCCTGCTGCCATAAGCTATGGTTACGCCGGCACTTAGCTGTAAATCACTATTCATCTGAATTACATCCCGCTCAACGACACGACATATCGCCACCATTCATACGGAACGAAATCGATTTACGCCAAAGACATCAATGCCGAGCAACGCCGGCGCTCCTTTTTTCGCTTTGCGGTGCCCTGGCCGCGAACCATCCCGGGCCACGTCCCGCACCAGGAACTACTTGTTTTGGAGCACGAGCTCATGACGATAAAGGTTATTGCCGCGGATAGTCATCCCATCGTGACGTTAGGGATAGAGCACGCGCTGAGCAGGCACACGAACGTGGCCCTGGTCGGCACCGCACACAACAGCGACGAGATACTGAACCTCGTTTCGAATACGCCGTGCGACGTGCTCGTGACAGACCAGCACGCGACGCAAGCCGCTCACCGCGAGCCGCTGATGAGAATCATCCGCTCCCGCTATCCGGCCGTGCGCGTCGTCATGCATGTATGCATCGAGAACCCGACACTCGTCTCGACGATGTCCAGCCTGGGCATCGGCGCCATCCTTCACAAGCGCGACGCGGTCGAGCATCTGGCGCCCGCCATCTATGCCGCACATGCGAATGCGACCTACTTCTCGCCGACGCTGCTGCGGTCGCGGCACCCCGACTATTGCGCCGACAGGCTCGCACCGCCGCTGACCACCCGAGAGATCGAGGTTTTGAGGCTTTTCCTGTCGGGTCTTTCCGTCTGCCAGATCGCGGCAAAACTCTACCGCGCCAAGCAGACCGTCAGCGCGCACAAGACCAAGGCGATGGCCAAGCTGGGCGTCACGTCCGACGCGGACCTGTTCCGCCTCAACTTTCAAAGCGGCCTGTTTTCATACAACGACTGAGCGAATACGCCTCGGCCACCGTCGAATTGCATTCGCATCGCGCATCGTCGCACGGCCGGCCGAAGCGGCAACGAAGACGCAACGCGGCACGCGTGCACCACACCCTTCCGCTTCCGGATGACCGAGCCGACATGACAACGCTTCCCTCGCTTATCGAGCCTCGCTCGAGCCAAACACCTGGCACGCCCCGCACCTCGCTGCAGCTCATCGCGCAATGCGCCGCCAAAGCGTATCCGGGCTCGACCGCTTTCGACTGGCGCCGGCGCGCCCGTTTCGTCCTTCGTTCCGCTTTCGAGTGGAAAACGACGGTTCCCTGGCTGCGTTTTTGCGCCGAACCGGAAGCCGCGTCCGCCGCGCACCGGTGCCCCAGCCTGCTCGAGCGCATGCATCGCCCATTCATTCACCGCGGCCTCACGCAAAGGCAGAAGCTGTCGATCGCAATCGATCATTACCGCTTCGCATCCGCGGTCGTCCCGCGCATGGTGCCGGAAGTCGGTGTAATGGGTGCGACGCGGATCGCGGGATTCGCTACGGGCGCCGATGCATGGCAGGTGCACATCGAACTTCTCGAACGCTTCCATAAGGAAGGCGACTGGACGATGACCGTGCGCAACGGGGCCGGCGACCGAATCGTCTCGTGTACGTTCTCGATCGCCCGTCTCGCGGGGAAACGTTCGCACCCACGTCTGCTGATCGGATGCGTGCAGGGGCCCGACCGGGATATGGATGGCCGTCAGGTGTTCCGCGTGCTAACGAAGCAATGGCACGGCCTGCGCCCGAAGCAGTTCATCATCACGCTCGCCCAGTCGTTCGCGCATGCAATCGGCGCGCGCAGCATTCTGATCGTGTCCAACCACGGGCACATCTACTCGACGTGGCGCTACAAGCTTCGAAAAAAGCGCGTGCGCGCCTGCTACGGCGCAACGCTTTGCGAAGACTCGCGCGCCAGAATGTGGAATGGATGGCACGTGCTTCCCGCCCGCGCCAGGCGGCAATCGGAAGATCTGACAACGGGCGGCTGTTCGCGGCGCAAACGCCGCGCACAATTGATCGCATCGCTCGATCTGCAGATTCTTCAAGCGGTGTACGACGCAGGCGGACATCGCTGCGCGCATCGGTGATCGACGTGCCCCGCCTGGCCGGTGCACGAGATCAAGCCGGCAAATACGCCGCGACGCGTGTCAGTGCGTTTTCGACGTAAGCCTCCTTTTCGCCGACCGGCGCGACGTAGTGCAGTGCCGAGGCAGCCGCCTCGAGGCCCTGCGAGCGTGCCACGATCCAGGCCGCGATATAGGGCGCGGCGAGGCAGCCCCCGGCCGTCGCCACGTTGCCGCGCGCGTAGAACGGCTGGTTGAGCACTTCCACGCCCGCGTCCCGCACCCACGGCTTCGTCGTCAGATCGGTGCAGGCCGGCACGCCGCCGAGCAGCCCCAGCTTCGCGAGGAGCAACGTGCCCGAGCATTGCGCGGCAACGAGTTGACGCGAGGGATCGAGCACGATGCGAGCCATGAGGCCCGCATCGGCCGCGATCTGACGTGTCCGCATGCCGCTGCCGACAATCACCGCATCCGCGGCGCGCATCTCTTCGAGCATCGACTGCGCGTGCACGGTCACGCCGTTCATCGAAACCACGCGCGCTTGCGGGCAACACAACCTGACCCGCCACCCGGGCTTCTTCGCCCGATTCAGGATGCCCAGCGCCACGAGCGAGTCGAGTTCGTTGAAACCATCGAAGGTGAGTATGGCGATATCCATGATTCAGGCGGCGTGCCGCTTCTCCGGAAGTGAGAGGCCATCCTAAGCGCGCGGGGCAATACAATCAAAAAATTGTCCTTAGTACACCGCGCCATGACCGAAACCCGCTATCTGCCGCTCGTGGAAGAACTGGCCGCGCAGATCCGTACGGGCCGCCTGCCGCCCGGCACGCGGCTGCCCACGCATCGCCGCCTCGCCGCGCGCCACGGCATCGCGCTCGTCACCGCCACGCGCGTGTATGCCGAACTCGAAGCAAGGGGCCTCGTCAGCGGCGAGGTGGGTCGCGGCACCTTCGTGCGCGAAGTCGCGCTGCCGCGCAGCCACGGCATCGACCAGCTCGCCGTGGCCGGCGATGCGGTCGATCTCAACTTCAACTATCCGTCGTTGCCCGGTCAGGCCCGAGCGCTGAGCCGCGCACTGCGACAGCTCGCGGCGGCGGGCAATCTCGAAGCGCTACTGCGATATGCCCCGCATGGTGGCCGCCCACACGAGCGTGCGTCGGTTGCGAGGCATCTTTCTTCGCGAGGGCTGGCCGTCGACCCGGAGCACGTGCTCATCGTCGATGGGGCCCAGCATGGCCTCGCCGTCACGGCGATGGCGATGCTGCAGCCGGGCGACCTGGTGGCGCTCGACGCCCTCACCTATCCGGGCTTCAAGGTCGTGGCCGACATGCTGCGGCTGCAACTCGCGCCGCTGCCCGCGGCGCAAGAAGGCATGGGTATGGACCTCGACGCGCTCGAACGTCTTTGCGCGCGCCGGCGGGTCCGGGCGGTGTATGTCATGCCGACGCTTCACAATCCGCTCGGCTGGGTATCGAGCCTCGCCTGGCGGCGCCGGCTCGCCGACATCGTGGGGCGGCACGGTCTTCTCGCCATCGAGGATGCCGCTTACGCATTCCTCGCGGCGAACGCGCCCGCCCCGCTTGCGGCGCTCGCACCCGAGGCCACGATCCATGTTTCGGGGCTGTCCAAGAGCGTGGCCACAGGCTTGCGCTTCGGTTTCGTCGCGGCGCCCCCGGCCTGCGTGCCCAAACTCGAACGAGCGATTCGCGCGACCACCTGGAATACCCCGGGTATCGTCACGGCGCTTGCCTGCAACTGGCTCGACGATGGCACCGTGAGCCGGCTCGAGGCCGAAAAGCGCAAGGACGCCTCGTTGCGGCAGGCTGTGGCGCGCGAAGCCTTGGCCGGGCTCGCGGCCGTCGGCCATCGCGCGTCGTACTTCGTCTGGCTGCCGCTGCCGCCCGAGGTCAGGGCTGATCGCGTGGCGGCCTCGCTGCTGGACGAAGGCATTTCGGTGTCCACCGCCGAGCCGTTTGCCACCTCGAAGCAAGTGCCGCACGCCATCCGGCTCGCACTCGGCTCGGTCCAGATCGAGCGCCTGCGCGTGTCCTTGCGGACCGTCAAGGCAGTCGTCGAAAGCCTCGCCTGTTGACGTGCGCCGCTGGCTGGCCGCACCAGCCCCGCATCAACCGCCTATGGGCCGCGCACCGGCCGTGGCGTTGCCGAGGTCGTCCGTGGGCAGCCACTGCTGCTCGAATGCGGAGAAGTAGGCGGCCCACTGCCCGCCGCCGAGATCGACCAGCACCGCGCCATCCTGCCAGATGTCGTTATGGTCGTTCCGGTCGTTGCCCGCCCGATGCACGAACTCGCCTTTCGACCCCTGGTTCATGTGAATGTCATGAAGGCCGTTGCCTTCCGAATAAAACCGGCCGAACAGATAGACGTCGAGCTGCTCGCTTTTCGCCTTCGTCAACAAGCGCGCGAGCGAAGCCGCCGGTTCCGTGCGATCGCTGCCGTCCATGACGTCGCTGTCGCGCCACTTGCCGGTGGCGTCGAGGATGTCGCTGCGCTGGAAATCGAGCGCGGGCAGCGCGTTCGTACCGGTCAGATCGGCCGCCCCCGGACCGGCCGCACCGAGCGTGCGGATCACGGGGTGACGGAAGTCATAGACGAGCTTGTATTTGAGCAGGTCGTCGGCATCGTTCGTGCCGACGTTCACGGCGGCATCCCATTGCGCGTCGCCAACCTGAAGACGCATATGGAGGTGGTACTGGATTTCGTTGCGCCGCGGCTTGCTCGTCAACATCGGATCCGACAGCACCTTCGCTTTTGCATACCCGTAGGGAAGTGTCATCGATGGCCTCGTCACTGGTTGAACCTCGCTTTCGACGCCCGCCCCGACGCACAGTTCCGGCTCCAACTCCGGTTTCGATCCCCGAATGCGAGAGGATTGAGATTGGTGCGATTTTCGGACGCAGGCGTATTTGCTTTTCGACCTGTGCGGCCGTTGGAAAAAAACGACGAGGCTCGCAATCGATTGCGCTTGCGTATAATGCTCGACGACCAACTCGGGAAAATCAGATCGTTCGCCGCACGCACGGGGTGTGAAAATGCGGGCGACAAAACGGAAACGATCGGCCAGTCGATCCCGAACATAAAATGTTTGCGTACATGAAAACAACGATCGAGAAGACCAGAGGGCTGTTTTCTGCCACAGAAGCGCATGCGGGCGCTTCGATTCCTTGCGCGACCGCGCCCGGCGAGCCATCTCGGCCGTCGAATTCGAACCGATACTGAACTCCAGCGAAGCCATTGCATCGTTCCGGCGCGGGCTGCGCGCGCATGCGCGCACGACGCCCATATGCAATGTCGTTCGCGCGGCGACCTCGCCATCGGTGCGCCGCGGTCGCAAACCGCCATCGACAAGACATCGAATCGGCCATCCATCGACGATGGCTATACACAGCTTGCCCGCAAAACCTCGCGGGCCTTTCACAGGGGTGATGCACTTGAGACCAGCCAAATCAACCAGCGTCCTCGTCACGGCTTTCGTTGCCGTCGTGCTGAGCGGATGCGCCACCGAAGCTTCGCGTACGCTCGAGGTGCCTGCCGTGTCGAGCGCGCAGGTGCCATTTGCCGGCAAGCCGGTTCAAATCGCCGTCGGCAAGTTCGATAACCGGTCGAATTACATGCGCGGCATCTTCTCGGACGGCGTCGACCGCCTCGGCAGCCAGGCGAAGACGATCCTCGTCACGCGCCTGCAGCAAAGCCGGCGCTTCAACGTGCTCGACCGCGAGAATCTGGCCGAGATCAAGCAGGAAGCGGGCTTTCTGAAGCAGGCGCAGGCGGTGAAGGGCGCGCACTACGTTCTCACGGGCGACGTCACCGAATTCGGCCGCAAGGAAGTTGGCGATCAGCAGCTCTTCGGCATCCTCGGCCGCGGCAAGAGCCAGGTGGCCTACGCGAAGGTCGCCATCAACGTGGTCGATACGACGACCTCGGAAGTCGTGCTCTCGAGCCAGGGCGCGGGTGAATTCAGCCTCTCGAACCGCGAAGTCATCGGATTCGGCGGAACAGCGAGCTACGACTCCACGCTCAACGGCAAGGTGCTGGACCTCGCAATCCAGGAAGCCGTGAACCACCTGGCCGCGCAAGTCGATGCCGGCGCGCTGAAGTAAGCGCAGCCGCCCTCCTCATTGCGCTCGCGGCCTCGGCCCTGGGCTCCGCCCGGGTTCGGCTCCGGCTTTAGCCCTGTTCGACAACCGATCGACAACCGATTACGACAACGATGAACGAGAAGACCCTGATTCGACGCCTCGCGCTGCCCGCGCTGGCGGCCACGATCGTGCTTTCCGGGTGTGCGTCGCAAGGAACGCCCCCGCTTTATCAATGGACCGGCTATCAGCCGCAGGTCTACGAATACTTCAAGGGCAAGGAAGCCCCCGAAACCCAGATCGGCGCGCTCGAAAAAGCGCTGCAACAGATCCAGGCTAAGGGCCATGCAACGCCCCCGGGATTCCACGCGCACCTCGGCATGCTGTACGCGAGCGTCGGCAAGGACGAGCAAGCCATGCAGGAGTTCTCCACGGAAGAAAAGCTCTTCCCGGAATCGACGACCTACATGGATTTCCTGATGAAGAAACCCAAATAACGCCGCGCATCGATCATGTCCAAATTTCTTTCCCTGAAGCTTCTGGGTGCGCTCGCGATGAGCGCCCTGCTCGCCGCTTGCGCCGCACCGGCCAAGCACGTCGACTACACCGCGTTCAAGAAGGCTCAGCCGCGCTCGATCCTGCTGCTGCCGCCGATCAACGAGACCAACGACATTTCGGCGCCCTACAGCGTGCTGTCGCTGATGACGCAGCCCGTTGCCGAAGCGGGCTACTACGTCGTGCCCGTCGCGGTGATGGACGAGACGTTCAAGCATAACGGCCTCACCACGTCAGCCGATATCCAGAACGCGCCGCCCGCGAAGCTTCGCGAGATCTTCGGCGCCGATGCCGCGTTCTATTCGACGGTCACGCAATACGGTTCCGTGTACAAGGTGCTCGACTCCACCACGGTCGTGGCCGCGTCGGCGAAGCTCGTCGATCTGCGCACGGGCGACGTGCTGTGGCAAGGCTCGGCCCAGGCCAACGGCAACGAGCTGGGCGGCACCAACGTCAACGCGGGCGGCCTCGTCGGCATGCTCGTGCAGGCGGCCGTCAAGCAGATCGCGCACTCGCTGACCGACCAGAGCCACGACGTGGCGGGGCTCACGAGCCAGCGGCTGCTGAGCGCGGGGCCGCCCACGGGCCTCCTCTACGGCCCGCGTTCGCCGAAGTACGGCACTGATTGACAACGTCTGTTCCCGGCGCGCCCGAGCGATTCGCGGCGCGCCGGCGATGTGAGCGCGAGTGCGGGATTGCGCCACTCGCGGTAGTCTCCAGCGGGCGGAACGTTGTTCCAGCGAGCCGCCATGTGCCCGTAAGCGGCTTGACTGCGTCACGCAGCAAAACAAAAAGGCGTCGAGCCCGAGGGCCCAACGCCTTTTTGGTGCAGCCGGATCGCGATGGCCAGGCGGCTCAGCGCTTGAGCTGAGACAGATCGCGCACGGCGCCGGTATCGGCGGAGGTGGTCAGCGCGGCATAGGCCTGCAACGCGGCGGAAACGTGCCGCTCGCGATTGGCCGGCTTCCAGGCCTTGTCACCTTTCGCTTCCATCGCGGCACGGCGCCTGGCCAGTTCCTCGGCCGGCACCGCGAGGTTGATCGAGCGATTGGGAATGTCGATCTCGATTGCATCGCCGTTTTCCACGAGGCCGATCGCCCCGCCCATGGCCGCCTCCGGCGACGCATGGCCGATCGACAGGCCGGACGTGCCGCCCGAGAAACGGCCGTCGGTCAGCAGCGCGCACTGCTTGCCGAGCCCGCGGCTCTTCAGATACGAGGTGGGGTACAGCATTTCCTGCATGCCGGGGCCCCCCTTCGGGCCTTCGTAGCGAATCACGACGACGTCGCCGGCCTGCACCTCCTCGCCGAGAATGCCGTCCACGGCCGCTTCCTGGCTTTCGTAGACGCGCGCCTTACCGCTGAACTTCCAGATCGATTCGTCGACGCCGGCCGTTTTGACGATGCAGCCTTTCTCCGCAATGTTGCCGTAGAGCACGGCCAGCCCGCCGTCCTTCGTGAACGCATGCGCGACCTCGCGGATCACGCCCTTCTCGCGATCGAGGTCGAGCGCCTTCCAGCGGCTTGCCTGCGAGAACGCCACTTGCGTGGGCACACCGCCCGGCGCCGCCTTGTAGAGCGCATGGACCGCTTCGTCGCCAGACACTTTGACATCCCACTTCGCGAGCGCCTCGGCCATCGTGGCGCTGTGCACGGTGCCCACGTCGGTGTGGAGCAGGCCGCCGCGGGCCAGTTCGCCCAGAATGCCCATGATGCCGCCGGCGCGGTGCACGTCTTCGATATGCACGTCGGGGACAGCCGGCGCTACCTTGCACAGGCACGGCACGTGGCGCGACATGCGGTCGATGTCGGCCATCGTGAACGGCACCTCGGCTTCGCGCGCCGCGGCGAGCAGGTGCAGCACGGTGTTGGTCGAGCCGCCCATCGCCACGTCGAGCGCGACCGCGTTTTCAAACGCCTTGAACGTTGCGATGCTGCGCGGCAGAACGCTCGCGTCGTCCTGCTCGTAATGCTGCTTCGCCAATGCGACGATGCGCCGGCCGGCTTCGCGAAAGAGCTGCTCGCGGTCGGCGTGCGTCGCCACGATCGTGCCGTTGCCGGGCAGCGAAAGGCCCAGCGCCTCGGTCAGGCAGTTCATCGAGTTGGCGGTGAACATGCCCGAGCACGAACCGCAGGTCGGGCACGCGGAGCGCTCGATAGTGGCGACTTCCTCGTCGGAGCAGTTCTTGTCCGCGGCCTTGACCATGGCGTCCACCAGATCGAGGGCGATGACCTTGCCTTCGACCTTCGCCTTGCCCGCTTCCATCGGGCCGCCTGATACGAAGATGACAGGGATGTTCAGCCGCAGCGCGGCCATCAGCATGCCCGGGGTGATCTTGTCGCAGTTCGAGATGCATACGAGCGCATCGGCCGTGTGCGCGTTGACCATGTACTCGACGCTGTCGGCGATCAAATCGCGCGAAGGCAGCGAATAAAGCATGCCGCCATGTCCCATGGCGATGCCGTCGTCCACCGCGATCGTGTTGAATTCCTTGGCCACGCCACCGGCTGCCTCGATCTCGCGGGCGACGAGTTGCCCCAGGTCTTTCAGGTGCACGTGACCCGGCACGAACTGCGTGAAGCTGTTGGCGATCGCGATGATCGGCTTGTCGAAGTCCGCATCCTTCATACCCGTTGCGCGCCACAGGGCGCGCGCTCCGGCCATGTTGCGGCCGGCGGTCGAGGTGCGGGAACGGTACTGGGGCATGCGAAAGCTCCGGTGTGGGGGTTGTTCTCGGGCGAATCCGTTATTTTACCCCTCTCGCCCCGGCCCTCGGCGGCCGGCGACGCACGAGGACCGGCGCGCGAATGCCGCCGGTCCCGCCGAGGGGCCTTGCCGCATTTCGGCTTCCCGGTCCACCTGGCGAGCGAGTCGAAACCCGGCCGCACGACGTGTCAGGTATCGGACTTGCGTGCTCGCCGCGCCGGCGCCTTTTTCCCCGCTTCGTCGGGGCGCGCTCCGCAAGCTCCGTAAGCCGCGATGAACACATCCACGGCGCGCTCCACCACCGGCAAAATCGCGGCGGGCCTGGTGTTCACGGCATAGCCGAGTGCGGCAAGCTCGAGCAGTTCCGCCTCGTAAAGCGCCTCCAGATGCCGCGCGGCAATGCCGGGGTCGCACTCGCGCACCGAGCCGGCAGCGATCGCACTCGCCAGAAAGTCGCGCACGAGCGCCCAGCCGCGCTTCGGGCCGGCCTCGTAGACCGCGCGCCCGAGCCGGGAGTGATCGCCGCCTTGAAAGCACAGGCGGCGAATCGCGAGAATCGACGGCCGCAGGACAGCCGGCAGGTAATGCCGGCCGAAGGCGACAAGCGATTCGCGCAGCGGCACGTCCAGCGTCAACTGCCCGAATGCCTCGTGAATTTCGCCGGCCGCGAGGCTCGTCATGGCCTCCGCGTACAGCTCCTCCTTCGAACTGAAGTAGCTGTACAAGGTCGCCTTCGACGCTCCGGAACGCGCCGCGATATCCGCCATCGATGCCTGATCGAAGCCGACTTCGCGAAACACGTCGAACGCCGCCTCGACGATCGACTGGCGTTTCTCTTCGGTCTTCTTCCTCATCCCGTCTTTTCCTGTCCCGTCAAAACCGGTCTCGTCAGAGCGGCATTCTAAGCGATGCGCCCGGACCGCCAGCCTCGTTGCAAAGACAACGCCGACCGCGCGAACCAGATGTCGTTGACAAGACCGCATCATATCATTTATAAACCAAACCGTTTAGTTTAGTTAAAGACGAGAGGACGATGAGAAGGTCAACTTGGAGTCGTTGCGCGACGGGGCGCGGGGCAGCCCTCGTCGTCAGCGCAGCGCTCGTGGCGGGGCTGAGCGCCTGCGCGACGAAACCGGATTCGGTGACGCAATCCGTCAAGCCCGTGGGTGGCTATGAAACGACGCGGAGCTTTGCGGCGCTCGATGCGCGGCCGGTCGAGTGGCCGGAGGATCGGTGGTGGCAGGCGTACGGCGATGCCCAGCTCGACGGTCTCGTGCAGGAAGCGCTCGCGGGCTCTCCGAGTCTCGCGGCCGCGGCGGCAAGGCTGCGAAATGCGCAGGCGGTGGCGCAGCAGTCGGGCGCGGCGCTATTCCCGGATGTCACGGCCAAGGCGTCCGCCGACAAAGAGAAACAGAGCTACAACTATCTTTTCCCGGAGAGCGCCGTGCCCAAGGGCTGGCGCGCCGGAGGGCAGGGCACGCTCGACTTCTCGTACGACTTCGATCTCTGGGGCAAGAATCGTGCGGCGCTGGCGGCGGCTACGTCCGACGCGGAAGCCGCTCGCGCCGACGAGGCCGAGTCCCGGCTCGTTCTCGCCACGTCGGTCGTGGACGCGTACGCGGATCTCGCCCGGCTTTTCGCCGAGCGCGATTGCGCGGCGGGGGCGGTGGACGTGCGCACGCGTACGGCGGCCCTCTTCGTCGAACGCCAGAAGCAGGGGCTGGAGACCGAAGGCAGCGTGCAACAGGCGATTGCGCGACGCGACGCCAGCGTGGCCGAACTGCATGCCACCGATGAGTCGATCGCGCTCGCTCGCAACCGCATTGCGGCGCTCGTGGGCGCGGGCCCCGACCGGGGCCTGGCGATCGCACGTCCGACAGTGGCCGCGGGCGGACAGCATGGGCTGCCGGCAAGCGTTACGTTGGGGTTGCTCGGGCGCCGGCCCGACATCGTCGTGGCGCGGCTGCGCGCCGAGGCCGCGGCGAAGCGCATCGACGTGGCGAAGGCGGCGTTCTATCCGGACGTGAGCCTGAGCGCGGTGATCGGCGTGCAGTCGCTTGGGTTGAACATGCTCACGAAGGCGGGCTCGGTGTTCGGCAACGTGGGGCCGGCCATTTCGCTGCCGATCTTCAACGGCGGCCGGCTGCGCGGCCAATACCGCGCCGCTCAGGCGAGCTACGACGAGGCCGTGGCCAATTATGACGACACGCTCGTCAAAGCCCTGCGCGACGTGGCCGACGTGGCCGTCAGCGAGCGGGCGCTGCAACCGCGGCTCGAAGCGCGGCGCGCGGCGGCCCAGGCGGCCGCGCGCGCGCACGACGCGATCCAGGCTCGCTACCGGGGCGGCCTGGCGAACTATCTCGACGTGCTGAGCGCACAAGACAGCCTGATCGACGCGAACCGGCAGTTCGCCGATATCGAAGCCCGCGCGTTCTCGCTCGACGTCTCGCTCGTGCGCGCCCTCGGCGGCGGATACCAGAATCAACCCAGTTAAGAGCTCATCAGGAAAATCTCATGTCGAATGTT
Organism: Trinickia caryophylli; assembly: GCF_034424545.1. Taxonomy (NCBI): domain Bacteria; kingdom Pseudomonadati; phylum Pseudomonadota; class Betaproteobacteria; order Burkholderiales; family Burkholderiaceae; genus Trinickia; species Trinickia caryophylli. Next base: position 2,147,175 of record NZ_CP139970.1, read on the forward strand.
ACGCAAGCAGCGGCGGGCGAGGCGGCCCTTCGCGACGCCCATGACGCCGCTCACGTGGACACCCGGGCGCCGGCGCGGCGCAAGAAGCTGTTCGCGCTCCTCGGCGCCGCCGTAGCGGTATGCGCGACAGGCTACGGCGCTTACTGGCACTTCATCGCCTCGCGCTACGTATCCACGGACAATGCCTACACGGCCGCCGAGGTAGCGTCGGTCACGCCGGCCGTGACGGGCATCGTCAAGACGGTGAATATCGTGGATACCCAGGCCGTCAGGAAAGGC